>NZ_JCAMRT010000003.1:0-317431 GCF_059821225.1 Paenibacillus sp. sg306046 | reverse complement strand
TTCGATAGATTCTATCTAGAGTATACCATACAGGAAAATATAGTAACGTTATTTTAGGTTCTTTGTACTAGCTACAGGTATTAGGCATAAGGCTAATGCGGCGTTTAATCCAAATGATTTTGATGTGGATGCTTTTATAGTAAGTGATGAATTAGCTGCGAGAATTGGTTCCTCAAGATCTTTTAGGGACGGGAGGCTTTTGGGGGGAATGCCCAAAATATCCGATGATTTAGAAATAATTTTTAGGAATACATTTTCTGGTTATCGTTACGAACCTTCGAAACGATTTACATTTCGAGTATGGACGGAAGAAGAGTTTGTGAAGAAAGTGTTGCCAAATGGAGTTAAGATGATTGATTAGACAAGAAAGGGTGAATTTGATTGGTTAAAATCCCGTTTATTGTTGGAGGCGTGGCGTTTCGATCGGAAATGACCATCGAGGAAGTTGCGGATATAATTTCGGAGAGGCTGTTCGCAGGCTTAAAATTTGGAGGCAAAGAGCTCGAAATATACGATGAAGTTCCTGCGATCGTGCTCCCTCCCATCCTGGGCTTGACTTTGGTTATCCAAGGTTATAGCGGTATGGAGAACAGGTTTTTTTTGGATATTGTCCCAGGAGTAAGCTTTGGGAGTGATCTACCGCAGAAGCGTTGTGATCTGAGTAATTATCTGATTGAACTTTTCAAACAAGTACTGGCCGACGTGGACAGTATTGAAGTGCTGGAGTTGGAAACCAGAGATGATAGCGAGTAAAAGCGAGCGATGAGGAAAAGTCGAGCGGCTTCTTATGGGGCAATTCAACTTTTTCCCACAGGACGAAATCAGACAGAATGCTATGATTTTCAATAAATTCAAGTAAAAGGGGACATGAAATTGAAAAAAATCCCGTTTTTCGTGGCGACTGCATCCTTTCGATCCGAACTGACCATTGAAGAAGTTTCAGACATCATTTCCGACAAGTTGTTCGGAGGGTTACGGTTTGGCGGCAAGGAGCTAGAGATTTACGATGAAGTTCCAGCGGTAACGATTCCGCCCGTTCTTGGTCTATCTTTTATTATTAACGGTTACAGTGGCAAAGGATATAGAGAGCACTTTAATTTAAGTGTTCATCCGAGCGTAACTTTTGAATATGGGACAATGGAGGAGTACGATTTGAGCCACTATTTGACTGAAGTGCTGAAAAAAGTACTGGCCGATGTGGACAGCATTGAAGTGCTGGAGTTGGAAACCAGAGATGATAGCGAATAAAAGCGAGCGATGAGGAAAAAGTCGAGCGGCTTCTTATGGGGCTGCTCGACTTTTTTCTGCAGGACTGAAGAGGAATTTGTGAAGAAAGTGTTGCCAAACGGAGTTAAAATGATTGATTAGACAAGGGAGGCTGGCAAAGTTGCAAAAAATCTCATTTCTTGTTGGGCACGTGGCGTTTCGATCTGAATTGACCATCGAGGAAGTTGCCGATATTATTTCGGAGAGGCTGTTCGCAGACTTGAAATTTGGAGGCAAGGAGCTCGAAATATACGATGAAGTTCCTGCGATCGTGCTTCCTCCCATCCTAGGTTTAATGGTGGTTATTCAAGGTTACAGCGGCATGGAAAACAATTTTAGTTTGAATATTACCCCAAGAGCAAGCTTTGAAAATGATCCACAGCGGAAGCGTTGCGATCTGAGTGATTATCTGACTGAATTATTTAAAAAAGTGTTGGCCGACGTGGACAGCATTGAAGTGCTGGAGTTGGAAACCAGAGATGATAGCGAATAAAAGCGAGCGTTGAGAAAAAGTCGAACGGCTTCTTATGGGGCTGTTCGACTTTTTTCTGCAGGACTGAAGAGGAATTTGTGAAGAAAGTGTTGCCAAACGGAGTTAAGATGATTGATTAGAAAAGGGAGGCTGAAAAGGTTGCAAAAAATCTCATTTCTTGTTGGAGACGTTGCGTTTCGATCTGAATTGACTATCGAGGAAGTTGCGGATATTATTTCGGAGAGGCTGTTTGGAGGCTTGCAATTTGGAGGCAAGGAGCTAGAAATATACGATGAAGTTCCTGCGATCGTGCTTCCTCCCATCCTAGGTTTAATGGTGGTTATTCAAGGTTACAGCGGCATGGAAAACAATTTTAGTTTGAATATTACCCCAAGAGCAAGCTTTGAAAATGATCCACAGCGGAAGCGTTGCGATCTGAGTGATTATCTGACAGAATTATTTAAAAAAGTGTTGGCCGACGTGGACAGCATTGAAGTGCTGGAACTCACTGAATAGCAAGGCTTGTAAATTAAAACGTTTGCCCAAACTGAAATATTTGACATCAGACAGCCGTTCGCATAAAATAACATCAGAATTGAATCGTTCTCGATGAAGGAGAAGGTTGCCGGACACCGTCGGCACAGGCAGCGAGCCGGGGAGAGTGGAAGCCCGGAGTGACGGACCAGGCAGCATGGCGCTCCCGAGAGACATGCCTCGGAAAAAAGCGGGTTCTCCAGCCGGAGAACCAAGTAGGGTGGAACCGCGAGAGCTAAAGCTCCCGTCCCTACGTCGGCCAGATCGGCGGACGTAGGGACGGGAGCTTTTTGCATGCCGATAACCGTCACCACACGCGCCGCTGATTAGCCGCCGAAACATTTAGCCGAATGATTTAAATGAAAGGGAGCGAATTGACCATGAATTTTCAGCAAATGACGCTGACGCTGCAGCAGTTCTGGGCAGAGCAAAACTGTATCGTTGTGCAGCCGTACGACACGGAGAAGGGCGCGGGTACGATGAACCCGATGACGTTCCTGCGCACGATTGGGCCGGAGCCGTGGAATGTCGCTTATGTAGAGCCTTCCCGCCGTCCGGCGGACGGACGTTACGGGGAGAACCCGAATCGGCTGTACCAGCATCACCAGTTTCAGGTGATTATGAAGCCGTCGCCGGATAATATCCAGGAGCTGTATCTGGAAAGCTTGGCGCGCCTCGGCATTGATCCCCGCCAGCACGATATTCGCTTCGTTGAGGACAACTGGGAGTCGCCGACGCTGGGCGCTTGGGGCCTCGGCTGGGAGGTATGGCTGGACGGGATGGAAATTACGCAATTTACGTATTTCCAGCAGGTCGGCGGGATTGACTGTCACCCGGTAGCTGTCGAGATTACGTACGGCATGGAGCGGCTTGCCTCCTATATTCAGGAGAAGGAAAACGTATTTGACCTGGAATGGGTGGAAGGCGTTTCGTATGGCGACGTGTTCAAGCAGCCGGAGTTCGAGCATTCGAAGTATACATTTGAGGTGTCGGACGCGGCAATGCTGTTCCAGCTGTTCTCGACCTATGAAGCGGAAGCAAAGCGGGCGATGGAGCTGAACCTCGTGTTCCCGGCTTACGATTATGTGTTGAAATGCTCGCATACGTTCAACCTGCTGGATGCGCGCGGCGCGATCAGCGTGACGGAGCGGACAGGTTATATCGGACGGGTGCGCAATCTGGCCCGCTCGGTGGCGGCGACCTATTTGCAGGAGCGGGAGCGGCTTGGCTTCCCATTGCTGAAGAAAGGGGTGGAGCAGCATGGCTAAGGATCTGCTGTTGGAAATCGGGCTGGAGGAAGTGCCTGCCCGGTTCGTACGCGCTGCGATGGAGCAGCTGAAGGAGAAGACGGAAAAGTGGCTGGAATCGAGCCGACTCGCTCACGCGGGCGTTCAGGCGTTTGCGACGCCTCGGCGGCTGGCTGTGCTGGTAACGGCGCTGGCCGACAAGCAGGAGGATGTCAGCGAGGAAGTAAAGGGTCCGGCGCGCAAGGTAGCGCAGGATGAGGCGGGCAACTGGAGCAAAGCGGCGCTCGGCTTCGCACGCAGCCAGGGCATCGCTCCGGAGGAGCTGTTTTTCCGCGAGCTGGGCGGTGTGGACTATGTGTACGGCGTAAAGAGCAGCCAGGGCGTGGAGGCGGCTTCGCTGCTGCCGGAGGCGTTGCCTGCACTGATTACTTCGCTGACGTTCCCGAAAAATATGCGGTGGGGCGGCTACGAGCTGCGTTATGTGCGTCCGATCCGCTGGCTTGTCGCGCTGCACGGCGCGGAGGTTGTGCCCTTTGAAATTACAGGTGTTGCGTCCGGCAATGTGACGCGCGGTCATCGTTTCCTTGGACAGGATGCGGTCATCGGACAGCCTGCGCAGTATGTGAAGAAATTGAAGGAGCAGCATGTGCTGGCCGATGTGGAGGAGCGCCGTCAGGCGATTGCGGCGGGCATCGACGCGTTGGCTGCCGAGCGTGGCTGGCATATTGCGGTCAAGGACGATTTGCTGGAGGAAGTGCTGTTTCTGGTGGAAACGCCGACGGTGCTTGCCGGTTCGTTTGATCCGGCGTTTCTGTCGATTCCGCAGGAGGTGCTGATTACCTCGATGCGCGAGCATCAGCGGTATTTCCCGGTGCTGGACAGCGAAGGAAAGCTGCAGCCGCACTTTGTTACAGTGCGTAACGGCGATGAACTGGCGCTGGATGTCGTAGCCAAAGGAAACGAGAAGGTGCTGCGCGCGCGGCTGTCGGACGCGAAGTTTTTCTACGAGGAGGATAAGCGTCTCGTGATCGCGGATGCGCTCGCGAAGCTGGAAGCGATCGTGTACCACGAGGAGCTTGGCTCGATCGGCGACAAGGTGCGACGCATTCGGGCGATTGCCGACAAGCTGGCCGGACATCTCGTCGTGGACAGCTCGCTGGCCAGCCATGTGAGCCGCGCGGCGGACATCTGCAAGTTCGACCTCGTCTCGCAAATGGTGTATGAATTCCCTGAGCTGCAAGGGATTATGGGCGAGGATTACGCGACGCTGGCCGGCGAGGATGCGGCGGTCGCGCGTGCGATCAACGAGCATTATTCGCCGCGCAACGCTGGAGACAATCCGCCTGCTACGGTCGTCGGAGCGCTCGTCGGCATCGCCGATAAAATCGACACGATCGTCGGCTGCTTCTCGATCGGGATTATTCCGACCGGCTCGCAGGACCCGTACGCGCTGCGCCGCCAGGCGGCCGGTATTGTCAGCACGCTGCTCGCGCACGGGCTGGAGCTGACGCTGCCTGCGTTGTTTGAGATCGCGCTGGACGTGCATGCAGGCCGCGGCTTGAAGCGGGAAGCGGCGGACATTCGCCGCGATTTGCAGGAGTTTTTCAACCTGCGCGTGAAAAATGTGCTGACCGAGCGCGGCATCCGCTACGATGTCGTCGATGCGATTCTCGGCGCAGGCGCCGTCGACGTGCGCCGCACGTTGCTGCGCGCCGACGCGCTGGCTGCTGCAGCTTCCGAGGACAACAAGGATGCGCTGCGCAAGGCGGTCGAGTCGTTTAACCGCGTCTGCAATCTGGCGGCAAAAGCGGACTCCCGCGAGGTCGATGCGGCGTTGTTCGCCGAAGCGGCTGAGGGCATGCTGTATGACAAATGGCAGCAGACGCACGGACAATTTGCCCAGGCGGTTGCGGAAGCGCGGCTGGCCGACGCTTATGACGTGCTGGCTTCGCTCGGCGAGCCGATTACCGCTTTCTTCGATGCGGTAATGGTCATGGCCGACGATGAGGCTGTGCGCCGCAACCGGCTGGCGCTGCTGGCCGGCATCGCCGAGGACATTCAGGCATTTGCCGACTTCTCGAAGCTGGTGGCGAAGTAAGCTCTCGACGCTGGCGGCAGCGAGGCGCTTCGCTTATGAAGAGAACGCGCATATAGCAGGAACTGGATACGATGGGGTGGGCCGCGGGGCTTGCTCCATCGTTCTTTTTACGGCTTGCCTGGCTCTGCCCGCGGCTTCGAGCCGATGCTGCCGGCCGATGGAGGTCCGGTTGCTGTCCGCCGGCTGTTCGGCAGCGTCTGGTTGCTGTTCGTTTGCTGGCAGGCTACTGTTCGGTCGCTGTCTGGTTGCGGCAGCACCCGGAAAAACTGCTTTACACCATCTGGAAAGCGCTTATACTGGTGGAGGGGAACGGAACTTTTAACTGATTCAGGAGGGTGAGCACGGATGGAGAAAACATCCAGAACGTTTTTATTTCAGGGAGATTCGATCACAGACGCGGGCCGCGGGCGCAATGAAGATAATCGGCATCTGCTGGGCAGCGGCTACGTGCCGATGGTTGCGGGCGAGCTGGGCGTGAAGCTGGCGGAGGAGCTGCCGGTATTTGTCAACCGGGGGATCAGCGGGAATCGTGTGTCCGATTTGTATGCGAGGTGGAATGAAGATGCAATCAGCCTGCGACCGGCGCTGATCAGTATCTTGATCGGGGTCAATGATGCCTGGCGGATCATGGCGGACTTGCCGAGCGGTGCGACAGACCGTTTCGAAAGGGCTTACACGCATCTGCTCGCGGAGACGCGCGAGGTGCTGCCGGACACGGGCCTGGTGCTGTGCGAGCCGTTTGCGCTGCCTGGCAGCGCCACGGTGGAGCGCTGGAGCGAATGGCGGGCGAAGCTGGATGATTACAGCGCGATTGTGCAGCGGCTGGCGCAGCAGCATGAGGCGGTGTTCGTGCCGCTGCAGGCGGCGTTCGATGCGGCGGCTCAGCGGGCCGATGCAGCTTACTGGTTATGGGACGGCGTTCATCCGACCGCAGCCGGGCATCAGCTTATTGCCAGACAGTGGCTGACGGCGGCGCAGGGCAGCAGGCTGGCGCTGTAAGCGGGAGCAGCTGGAGGACGAAGCGACCGGGCGGCTTTTTGAAATTCACCTGTGCGGGCGCTATAATGGGATGAATCTGATGTACATAAGGAGATTTTGTCGATGATCCCTACAACGAAGCAATTGGAAAACTATGCGGAGCTGGCCGTTAAGGTCGGCGTGAACGTCCAGCCGGATCAGACCGTCGTTGTGATGGCCCCGATCGCTGCCGCCGACCTCGTCCGGCTGATCGTAGCGAGCGCGTACAAAGCGGGCGCAAGACATGTCCATACGGAATACAATGATGAGGAATTGGCGCTGATCAAATACCGCCTCGCTCCTGAAGAAGCATTGGGAGAATATCCGGCATGGCGGGCCAAGTCGATGGAGGAGTACGCGGCTGGCGGCGCGGCTTTTATTCAAATTTATGCGCCTAACCCGGATCTGCTGAACGGGGTGGACCCGACGCGGATTGCGACGGCGACCAAGGCGGCATCCATTGCGCTGAGCGCCTACCGCGCCTATCTGATGAACCACACGAACTCGTGGTCGCTGATCTCGTACGCTACGCCGGAGTGGGCGGCCAAAGTATTTCCGGAGCTGCCTGCTCAGGAGGCCGTCGCTCAGCTGTGGGCGAGAATTATCGACGCGACCCGTCTGGAAGCGGCCGACCCGATTCAGGCTTGGCAGGATCACAATGCGACGCTGCTGCAAAAGGTGGAGCTGCTGAACAGCAAGCGCTACAAGCAGCTTCGTTATGAAGCACCGGGCACGAGTCTGACGGTCGAGCTGCCAGAGGGGCATGAATGGCTGGGCGGAGCCAAAGGCAACAGCCGGGGCCATCTGTTTAACCCGAACATGCCGACCGAGGAAGTGTTTACGATGCCGCACAAGGATAGCGCAAATGGCACGGTGCGCAGCACCAAGCCGCTGAATTACCAGGGGCAAGTGATCGACGGCTTTTCGCTGACGTTCAAGGACGGCAAGGTGGTCGATTTCAGCGCCGAGCAGGGCAGCGAAGCGTTGGCCAAAATGCTGGAGACCGACGAGGGAGCGGGCAGGCTCGGAGAAATCGCGCTGGTGCCGCACGACTCGCCGATTTCCAACTCGAACGTTATTTTCTACAACACGCTGTTTGATGAAAATGCATCGTGCCACCTCGCGCTCGGTCAGGCGTACCCGGTTAATCTGGAGGGGGGATCGTCGATGCAGCCGGATGAGCTGCTGGCGAAAGGGGCTAATCGCAGCTTGATCCATGTCGATTTTATGATCGGCTCGCCGGACATGAATATCGACGGCGTGACCCAGGACGGGACAACCGAAGCGATTTTCCGCAACGGCAACTGGGCGATTTAGTGTAGCTTTATCCAGCATCCTCGATGGGTGTCGGTAAAGGGAAGCAGCAGAAAGGCTGCGTGCAGACCATTTGTCTGGCGCAGCCTTTTTGCAATGCTCGTATCCCGGATCGCCGGATGAAGGGGCGCAATGAACAGGTCATGTTGGGGATTCCCTGGGCCAACGATGGCGACCGCAGCAAGCGGCATGCTTACGGAAACGGATGGGGATGCGGATTGAGCTGCAGGGCGGTCAGCGGCTGTTTCGAATAGCCTAAGAGGGCAGGGACCGTCAGTATCCGAGTCAATCCGTGCAGCCGGGTAAGGTGATGGCCGAAGGTCATCGGCAGCAAGCCGGGAACGATGACTTTCACCGCATGCAAGCCGAGCTGACGCATATCCGGCGACGTCTGATCCACGACCAGCACCTCCAACAGCAAGCGGCGGAAGCGCTCCACGATCTCGCGCAGCTCCTCAGTCAGATCCGGATGAGCGCTCCGGTGCGGAAATGCTTGCCGGAACGATTGCGCAGCCGGGCGCGCGGATTCGGCGGTCATGTCGTGCCGGTGCTCACTCAGCAGAAAATCCAGCCGCTGCTCCGCTTCCGGCAAGCCGTACAGCAGCGAATGGTCCTCCATTCGGCGGACAAGCAGAGCGTCCTCCAGCATCGCCGCGGCCTGCTCCTGCTCGCTTTGAAAAGCTTCATTCAGCGGCAACAGCAGTCCGCCAAGCTCGTGAAGGGCGCTTTTGACCGCTTTGACCGGGTCCAGATGGGCGCCCGCTGCGCAAAGCAGGTTCATGCTCACGCTGCCGCCGGATTGCCGGGCTGTGTCTCGGCGAAGCCGCGCGATTACCCACACACTGGGAATGCCATGCTCCAGCGTCGTATTGAAGGCGTGCAGCTCGTAACCGGTTAAGGCTTCCAGCCGTTCGACCATAAACAGCAGCTCCAGATCGTCCGCGCTATGCAGCTCCAGACGGGGGACGGGCAACCGCGCGTACCAGGTCAGCAGAAAAGAATCGCGCTCGACGACCTCCAGCAGTCCGTGCAGGATCGCTTCCTCCAGACTGCCGCCAACCGCGCAGCCGTTGGAGGTTTCCTGCACGAAGCTGCCGTCGCCTGCGGAAGAATAGTAGGCAAACCGTTCCGGCAGCAGCAGCGGCTGTCCCTCCGTTAACGAAAAGCCCCATACCCATGCTAGCGAGCGGTCTTCCGTAAACGGTTCAAACGGGAAATCCGGCTGTGCATACTGCTCCGGCGTGTACAGCCCTGCCCGGCGAGGGTCAAACGGGTGCAGCTGCTGCTCCTTCAGCGAACGCCAGCTTGCCTGGACAACCGTCCGTTTGCCGCGCGGAGCGACCCCGCAATACCGCTCCAGCCCTTCCAATATAGCAGTCAGCTTGCTTTCCGCAAAGGTATGCGCCCGCCCGCCTGTCAGCTCGTCACTGCCGGAAAATAACGGCAGATTCACAAGCGAGCTTGCAAACGGGGCGGAAAAATCGTGGACGCTGCTGTTGAACAGGCCAGTCCGCGCATCGACATAACGCGTCGGGAGCAAGCGACTCAGCGCTTCCATCGGGCGGCTGCGGTAGCTCTGGGCATGCAGCCTGGGACTGGGACGCAGTATAATCCGGGCGGCTTCGGCGCAATCGTCCGGCAAGCTGCCGCAGCCTGGACAGAGTGGATCAGGCAACAGCGGATGCCGCGTTGCCTGCAAGGTGCGGAGGTTGAGCAGCAGCAGTTGGTTTTCCGCGTCGCTGCCGGCGCGGTTCGAGACGTTGTCGCTAGCGCTGGCTGACGTGCTGGCATAAGGCGAGACGTTGGCGTCCAGCGCCCGGCCCGCTTCCGCGGCGATCAGGCAAGCGGCTTGACGGAGCGCGAGCGATGAAATTGCCGGCTGGTGAGCATCTGTGTCCGCGTCTGTGTCGGCAGTCAACAGCCGGGTCATTAGCAGCTGCAGCTTTTCGTCTGAATCATGTCCGGCAAGCTGACGCCGCCGCTCGGCGCATTGGGCACAGCCTGGTGTGCCGGGAACAACGAGCGGGCCGATGACAGCTTCGTCTACCGAAACGAACCCGGTGAGCCAAGGCGTGCCGCCGCGTTGAAGCCGCTGCTCAGCGGCTGCAAACCAGGCTTCATCCGCTTCATCCCGCAGCAGCAGCGTTATCTGCGAATCTGCTGGCATAACCACAGAAGCCTCGCTTTGCCGCGTGACGTAGAAACGCTCCGCCAGCTCGGCGTGAACAAGCAGCGCGAGCTGTCCTTCGCCAATAATCGTCATCGCGGCACTCATCAACCCGACACCTCCTCTAGCACGCAGCCAATGATACGAACAGGTCCATCGCGAACAAACGGCTCCAGCTCCAGCTCGAAAAATTGAGGCGCTTTTCCCGCTTGCGCCAGCAGCTGGAGAGCACAAGCAACTAAGCGGTGCGGCTCCTCCTCATGCTCTCGAATGCGTGGGAACAGCGGTTGGGAGTCCGGATTTTCGCCAGGCTTGCAGGCCGCAAATGGCCCGATGGCGGGCTGCGATGTGCGTAATGGAAGCGCGTGTCCTGTTAAGTTCGCGCCGCTTGCCTTGGGCCATCCGGGTTCACTGTCAGAGACCTGCCTTCGTTGAAGCCCAGGTGTCTCAGACACATGCGTTGGCTGGTTGCCGCCAGCCGCAGCGTTTTGCCCTGATTGCAGCGTCAACAAAAGCGCTCGCCGCAAGGCTAACATCGGGTGCAGTCCGGGACAGCCCCGCCACCAGCCGTTTAAGCCGACCCATGCGGTAGGCAGACCGTGCAAAGCTTCGCCACGGGCGATTTGCGGCGGTTGTCGGTACAGCAACGTCAGCGCTTTTATGTAAAAACGGCATTCGGGATCTTCGATCGTGCCCGGTTCCACTTGCATCGCAGACGGGGGGAACCGCATCCAGGGAACTTGTATGTGCAAGTGACTTGCAGGTGGAGGCGGCTGTGTCAGTAGATATGGAGCGTCAGGGTCGTTAAAAGGAGAAGACGGCTGTGTCCAAGGAGACTGCATGGCTGACGGCTTGCCAGATGCAGGCGAATTTGTCCACGATGATTGTGTTTCTGGCCGCACGGCTGTCGTTGAAGCAAGCTCTGCGTCCAGGTCCGCCAGCAGGCTGCGGGCTATGGCTTCGGCCCAGCTCATGCCAGCTCCGATTGCGGGCGGAGCCTGCTGTTGGCTGACGTTGCCTGCGGAGCCGACTTCGGAATCGGCAGGCAAACGGGCCAGCCGCGCCGCATAAGCTTCAATGCCCTGCAGCCCCGCTTCCCGGCGGGCAGCCTCATGGGTCAAGCCGCCGCAGATTATAGCTGGCAGCACATTTGCGGGGGCGCAGCCTTCGCGGGGCGGAAGCGGATCGACGGGCTGGACGCAGCACTGGCTTAGCGGCAGCTGGCTTAACTCGCCTTCCTCCCACGAATGGAAAATGCCTGTAACAGGCGAGGTCAGCCGGTTAAAAACGTCGTACCAGCTTTCCGAGGCGCTTTCGGTTTCATCCGAGTCCATCAGCAAACCTGCGGGATCTTCGAGATACCTGGCTGTCGCTCCTCCGGATACGAACGGGTGAGTGTGAAACGTATGCCAGCCGCCTGTGCCACCCTCGGCATCCAGCAAAAAAAATTGCTGCATCGCTTCCGGCTCCGACGATTGTGTAAGCAGCTTGAAGCTTTCGAATACAAGCAGATTGACGAGCAGTGCTTCGTTGACGGGCGAAAGCCTGCGAGCGGGCTGCCCGCCAGGTGTGTCAAGCGCGGCTTGATGCAGGCACAACCAAGCGGATGTCCAGTTGTACGGGCAGTCCGGGCTAATAACAGGACCGGTCATGCCCCGGCTGCCTATGCCAAACGCCGGAAAAACAACCTTTTGCTCCAGCATGCAAGCGAACTGGACCGTCGGCCAAAGCTCTGCAGGACTATCCGGCCTGTGCGGCGAGACGTAAATAATCAGGTCAAATGGACGGACCGCCTCCTGCCAGTCGTTGAGCGTGAAGCAGCGCGGCTCGACCGCCTCCACACAGCCAGAGGCGTCACCGGCTAGAGGCAGATCGTCCGCGCTTACAGTGAAGCTGTGCAGCTTGACCGCCTTCATGTCCATCGGTCGGGGCTGTCGCTTTGTGCTGCTGCCGCGTTGTGCTTGCGTGGACTGCTCCGCGCGCGGTGCTGTATGTATATCCAGCACACGCAGCTGCGAAAGCCCGGATTGCTGCAGGCTGGAGGCGAGTGTGCGTAAAAGGGAGCCTGACCCGATTGCGAGCACGCTGCTTTCGCCGTAGGCTGAACATTTTGCTGCTGCGGACTGCGGCTCGCCGGGCTGCTCTGAAAGGTGAAGCTGCGCGCCTAATTCGGCAGCCGGTGAGGCGTCCGCCGATTGCAGCGGGAAACTGTCATGTAAACTGCTCATGGTTACCTCCTGATCAAGGAATGAAAATCTAAAGAAGGCGTCTACTGCACGCAAGGTCGCTTTGGACGTTAGCCATTTCAGCACACTCTTTAAGCTTATGACACGAATAGCAAAATAGAGCTGGAGCGCGGTTTTTGGACGCCTATGCAGCAGCAGAAAAAAGCGCTTGAAGGCACAATTACATGCCTCAAGCGCATATTGGTGATTTGTTCTTTTAATTGGATCAACCGCTGCTTCAAGGCTTCACGCGCTTCGGGGTCTGTTGCGGCTTGCGCAACCAGCTGCTCTGCATTTCGTCCCAATTCGGTTAACGATTGCATATGAGCCGTTGTGGATGCGGCAAAATCTACGTGCTGCTCGACCTTTTGCAACACGCCGCAGCCTGGTGCGACGAGCAGCAGGAGGAAAAGAAACAGGAAGCCAACCTTTTCTTCATGCGAGTTGTCACTCCTTTTAAGTTCAACTGATGATGCTTCGACTGTAGAACTTCTTACGTTAGAAGCCGCGGAAGGTTCCAGCGCACGGGAGCTGCGACGTTCAGAGGCCAACAATCAGATGCCGCTGTCATTTTCCGTCAAGGCTATGAAGAGGGGTGGTCCAAGCAGGGCGGTTCGTGGACGAGGTAACGCAGGCGTATGCAGCTCATGAACTCAAGCCAAAAGGGGCTGGCCTGTGGGCCAACCCTTTTTCTGCATGTATGATAAATTATTGCAGCGGAGCGAGAAACATCGCTTCATTGCCCAGTGCCAGATGAATCAAAAAATAAAATAGCGGAGAGAACAACGCGGCGACGAACAAAACGATGATCAGCGGCAAGCCTCTGTAAGCAGATTGTGGAGTGGAGCTTGTGGTCACTTTTTGCATAGCGGATTCCCCTTTTCGATGAAAATAACGATTACCGTTCTATAGCTCACAGTTTAAACAATATGACACCAGATGTAAGTGATGTAGATCACAGGCAAGGGTGAATACCGTCACGTTGCATATTCTTTTACTGCCACCGATAGAGGGAGGCATCCTCCTTGCCTCGGGCTCTACCATATGCAGGCTGCTCGGGCATGGCATTCGCGGCTGTGGATGTACCCCTGCCAAAGTATTTGTTAATGATGTATAATCGCGAAGGACTGTGCTTATGCGTACGGTTTTGCTCGCCGGGCATCGAGGAAGGGGCGATTAACCCGTTCATCGTGCGCGCCTTGAAGCTCGTCAGGCTGGCGTAGGCATCATCGTTAATAGATTTGGACAAATGAACGAGCTTATGCTGGAGAGAACGATTAACCTGTGATAATGTAGTTGATAACTTATTTCAACAAGGTACGGCAAGCCTGTATACCAAAAAAATAAAGGTGCGATGTAGAGATGATGGGAGCGCGGTTTATATTAGGCATCGGCAGAAGCTTTAGAGTAAAGCTGATTCTCAGCTTATCGGTTATCATTGCTTTAACTTTTGGAATAACGGGCTATTATACCTACTTGAATAATTTGAATTTATTTGAGCAGGAGATTAGCAAACAGTTTTCGGGTACGAACCACGAGGCGCTGGCCAAGCTGGATCTCAAAATGCAGGAGATTGTTCGTATTTCGCAATCCATTGTTTTTAACCCGGAGATCGAGCGGCTGGTCTCGCGGATTGACCAAACCAAGGAGGATTCGGAGGAAACCTATAGTCTTTACTACGACAGAAAGCAGATTGAAGACCAGATTTTTCAGATAAAATCGAATGCTCCTTATATTAACGCTATGTATCTCTATGACTTAAACGGAACTCCGGCTTATTTTCGCTACACCTCTTCTGCAATCAATGATTTGGATAGCAATACAGTCAACGATATTCGATTCAAGATAAGTGACTCCTACGGAGATTTGGTATGGATGAATAGGCTTCTTCCAAGCTCGATTGAGCCAAGCGGTCTCAGAAAATCCATTGTCATATCCCGATTTATGAAAAATAGCTCCTTGCAGACCTACGGGATTTTGGTGATGGTGATTGATGAGTCTTTTTTCTCCAGTGCGCTGAAGGAGCTGATTAAAGAGGGCATGGGTAAAGTGTATTTGTTCAATCCTGGCAACGAGCTGTTGTACAGCAATGCCAGCCCAGATTCTGTTGAAAAATTGGAGCAGCTGGGCAGCCTTGAACAAACGAAGCTGCTGGATAATTATTTATTCGTTCAGGGGCAATCCAAAGAATCTTATTTTAAGCTGGTCAGTGGTACATCGCTTATGGAAATACGGGATAAAAATCGTGATCAGCTTGAGGCCATCCTGTATTCAGCCATTGCCAGTATTTTGTTCACAAGTATTTTGATCATATTGTCTATAAGCCGATTGCTTAGACCGCTCAAGGAGCTGCTGCAGGGCCTGAGAAGAGTGCGGGCAGGACATTTCGACACACAGATCAAAATTAGGACGAAGGATGAGCTTGCGTATATTGGCGAAAGCTTCAATGAGATGACTTTGCAGGTAGGGCAGCTGATTAAGGAAGTGTATTTAACGCAGTTAAGTGAAAGAGAGGCAGAATTGAAAGCGCTTCAGGCGCAGCTGAATCCACATTTTCTGCATAATATGTTGAATGAAATTTACTGGAAGCTTTATTTGAATCATGAGAAAGAAACGGCATCTCAGATTGGCGCCTTGTCGGAAATGCTCAAATATTCGCTTATGCCTGTACGGACGCTGACTACTGTGCAGGAGGAAATTCAGCAAATTAAAAATTATGTCAAGCTGCAAACTGAGCTGTTTGAGGCTGATTTTGAAACTGTAATTAAGGCCGACGAAGCGACTGTGGACTGCCAGATTATGCGCTTTATTTTACAGCCGCTGGTCGAAAATGTGTTCATGCATGCTTTCCGCAATAAAATTTCCGATAAAAAGCTGGTCATCTGGGCACGGATCGTTGATGGACATCTCGACATTGAGGTGTCGGATAACGGCTGCGGAATGAATGAAGCTCTTATTGCTTCCATACTTGGGAGAAAAGGAATTGCGCCGCAGTATCGTTCAGATGACCGGGAAAGCCTGGGGGTTCGCAGTGTTGTCAGAAGGATTGAGCTGGTGTGCGGTTCTCCCTATTATCTGGACATCAAAAGCGAAGTTGATGCCGGAACAACGATGAGATTGGTGCTTCCTTATATTTATTTGGGGACAGGGGATGCGAAATATGCAGATGGGTAAAGTGCTCATTGTGGAAGATCAGCCGAATTTCCGCAAGGGCTTGAGCATGATGGTTGATGCAGAGGGACAAGGGTGGAGAGTCGTAGGCGAGGCCAGCAACGGCCAGGATGCGTTGGAGCTGCTAGGCAGGCTTCAACCGGATTTGGTGCTTACGGATATTCGCATGCCTATTATGGATGGAATTGAATTTGTCGGCCATCTGCGGCAATGCTATCCCGAGATGCTTGTTATTATTTTAACCGGCTATAAAAATTTCGAATACGCTCAGGCTGCCGTAAGGCTAGGGGCGCTTGATTTCCTGATCAAGCCGTGCACCGAGCAGGATGTTCGCCGGGTTCTGGGTAAAGCGTCAGAACGCTTTTATGACAAGTACATGCAGCAGCAAAAGCAGCAGGTACAGCAAAGGCTGCAGCAGGATCAGGAGCTTCGTTCGGCTATGCTTGACCTGCCGATTGTATATGGTGCAAATGAACGGCTGAATGCCATGTTGGCTGGCTGCAAGCTGTGGCTCTTACAGGTCCATCATGACGAAGCAGTGAAAAATTATCGGAAAACGGAGCTAAGCCTCATTCAATTTGCCTTGTCCAATATCATTGAGGAAATTATAAGCCGATCCGGGAGCAACGCAAGGCTATTCATCGTTGAACATCATCGATTTGTAGCGGTTGCGGAGCCAGACGGCTTTGGCGAAGCTATTCAGGAACACATCCGCAGCGCCTCAATGCAGTATTTGAAGACGAGGACTACCATTGTTCCTATCGGGCCTGCGCCATCAGCCGAGCATTTGGCGGAGCTGTACGAGGCAACCAAGGGCGGAGGGAGCGATTCCGCTGCAAAAGAAAGCTTGAGCGAAACGGTATCCAGCGCGACCATGTCCTTGAACCAAGCTAAGGTCAAGGAGCTGGAGGTTCAGCTGATGTCAGCCATTTTGATGGGCGAGGAGAGCAGCCTGAAGCAGCTTTTGAAACACGTGCTGGTTGATATGGCAACGCATTCGTTGGAGGAAATGCATATTCAAGCCTTATCGTTATCCATCGCTCTGCGTCGGACTATTCAGCATAAACTGGAAACGGAAGTAAGGGAGCCCGTTACGGGGTTTACTTTTGACATGCCTCGAACGGATTGGACAACGGCTGAAGTGATGGGGTGGGCGGGGGAACAAGTTAATCAGTTTTTGCAGCTCATCACCAACTGGCAGTCATCCAAAAGTAAAAGCATGATTGAAAAAGCCATAAAATACATCGAGGAAAAATACAGCTCGGAAATTCGTCTGATGGATGTGGCAGGCCACGTGCACCTTAATCCAAGCTATTTCAGCGTGCTCTTCAAGAAGGTTACCGGCGAAACCTTAACCCGTTACATCACCCGTTACCGTATGGAGAAGGCGGCGTTGCTGCTCAGGAATACGGATATGAAAATTTTCGAGATTGCTGGCGAAGTCGGGTTCGATGAGCCTAATTATTTTACGAATGTGTTTAAGCAGCAGTATCAGATGTCGCCGAAGGAATACCGGAGCAGCTAAACAGCCCTTTCCCAATAAATGAAAACAGAACCCAATGAATTTATAGAATTATCTATAGATTTTTAAGGGTTCTTTTTTTTGAACCTTTTATAATGAAAGCACTACCACAGAATAAAGGAGTGAAGACGACATGAGCGTTAAGGCAGGGATGGCTCCCGATTCTACTGCAACGGATGCGCGTAAAGCAGCCCTGCTGCTTAGGCGTAGACGAAATTTAAAAAAGAACATCCCCTTGTTTATGATGCTGGTTCCTGTCCTTGCCTATTATTTGTTATTCAAATATTGGCCTATGGGCGGATTGATCATCGCCTTCAAAAGCTACAATTTTAATGATGGAATTCTGAATAGTCCATGGGTCGGATTAAAGTATTTCAAGTTTTTGTTCTCGGGCTCCGATACGATTCAAATGATATGGAATACGTTTTGGCTCAGCTTTTTGAATCTGGTATTCGGGTTCCCTGCTCCTATCATTCTTGCTATTTTACTTAATGAAGTACGGAAGCTGTGGTTTAAAAAATGGGTACAGACCATTATCTATTTGCCTCATTTTTTCTCTTGGGTCATTGTATCCGGCTTAGTCCTGACACTGTTCGCTACGGATTACGGTTCGGTAAACAAGGTGCTGAAGCTGCTGTCCATCGAGCCGATCACCTTTTTATATGAATCCAATTCATGGCTGACCATTTTTGTTGGCTCAGGGATATGGAAGGAAATGGGTTTCAGTACGATCATTTATTTGGCTGCATTAACGACGATTGATCCGTCGCTTTACGAGTCAGCGGGCTTGGACGGCGCCTCCAAATGGCGTCAAATATGGCATATTACAATCCCAGGCATCCGCCATACGATTATTCTGCTGCTGATTCTCGCTATGGGCCGTGTGATGGAGGTGGGGTTCGACCAGGTGTATAACCTGCAAAATCCGGCGGTTGCTGGGGTGTCCGAGGTCATAAGTACTTATATTTATAAAGTAGGCCTGCAGCAAGCTCAGTTTAGCTTGAGCACCGCACTCGGCTTATTTGAATCCGTCATTAGCTTTACGCTGGTGCTGGTTGCTAACCGAATTGCACGCAAATTTGACCAAGCCTTGTTTTAGTTGTGTTAGGCTGCGAAGACTTGCGAGTTACGAGGCAGGCTTTGGCTGGCGCATCATGTTGAGGAGGTGATCGCTTGAAAACAACCCGAGGCGAAAAAGTTTTTTACATGATTAACTACGTGCTGCTTGCTGCGCTTGCGCTGACTTGCTTGCTGCCGTTCATTCACATTATTGCCGTATCCTTCAGTGATCGGGCTTCCGTAGAATCGGGACATGTGTTTCTATGGCCGGTCGGCTTCCAGCTTACGGCTTACAAGTTCTTTTTCCTTGTGACACCGGCGCTGAAAGCCTTCCAAAATAGTTTAATTATTACCCTTGCAGGCGTTGCCTTAAGTATGCTGAGTACGCTTCTTGCCGCGTATCCATTGTCACGATCCTATTTGATGGGCCGGCGTTATTTTGTACTTGCCATGGTTTTTACGATGCTGTTCTCGGGCGGGATTATTCCAACTTATCTCGTCGTGAAAAACTTGTCGTTGATTGATTCCTATTGGGCCATCTGGCTTACGGGACTCATAAGCACCTATAATATGCTGTTGATGAAAAGCTACTTTGAAAACATTCCTCAGGAGGTGGAGGAGGCTGCACAGATTGACGGCTGCAAGGATCTATCGCTGCTTCTTCGCATCCTGCTGCCTTTGTCGCTCCCAATGCTGGCTACGCTGGCCCTGTTCTATGGAGTAGGCTATTGGAATGCTTTCATGAATGTCATTATGTATATTAACAAAACAGACATGCAAAATTTGACGGTCATCGTCCAGGCTCTGCTGGCAAAAAACGATATCGTGAATGCCGCAACTACAGATGTGATGGAGCAGCAGCTGGTCATGAACGAGATGATTAAGTCGGTAGGGGTTGTCACATTGGTGGTCCCGATGCTGCTGGTCTATCCGTTCTTGCAGAAATATTTTGTAAAAGGCGTAATGCTTGGATCCGTAAAGGGTTGACAAGTATAAGCAGGACCATAGGTAACCTTAAAAGGGGGAAAGCGTATGAAGATGACGAAAAAAGTTTTGGGCACGGGTGTGGTAGCTGTCTTGGCCTTGGGTGCAACCCTTGCAGGCTGCAGCAGTGAAAAGAAAGAGGAAGCAGCAGCGGAAACGAGTAAGTCGGCAGAGAAGACGGAAGTCAAACGAGGGGATATTTCGGTTGAGGTATATGATCGCGGAGCCATTCCGGCTTCGGAAGGATCGCTTGAAGATAACCGCATTTCGAAGTGGATTAATCAAAACGGACCGGCCAATGTGAAATACGTCCCGATCCTGCGCAGCGAATCAACCAAAAAAATGAACGTGCTGTTTGCCTCGGGCTCCGCTCCTGATATCGTGAATGAGTCTAATACGCCTTTTCGAAATGGTCTGATTGAACAAAAGCAAGTCATGCCGCTCGATGATCTTTTAACGTTTATGCCGCAATATCAGAAGCTGCTGACCGAGTATCCGCAGTTAAAGAAGGCGGGGACGAAGCCTGACGGTAAGCTGTATGAAATAGGAAAGGTGAAAGAGGCCAGCCCTCTGCATGCGCTGATTATTCGTACGGATTGGCTGAAGAAGCTGAATTTGAGCATGCCAACAACGACAGAAGAGCTGTTTGCCGTAGCCAAAGCGTTTGCTGAACAAGATCCGGACGGCAATGGGAAAAAAGATACATACGGCCTCAATATGAGCTCCTATTCGGAGCAAACCATCAATGAAATGTTTGGTGAAGGTTCATCCAGCACCTTGCTGGCCTGGAGAATCAAGGATGGGAAGGTATACCGCCAGTGGGAAAATGAGCTGGCTTCCCTGACATTCAAAAAGCGGCTTTATGATGAAAATATTATAGATAAGGATTATATCAATGATAAGGACGGCGCAAAGGCTAAACGCGATTTCCTTAACGGCAAGCTTGGCATTTATGTGAAATTTACCGGCGGTTGGTTCGATATGCTGATCAATGATGTGGGTACGCTGAAGAAAAATGTGCCGGATGCGGAAGTGGCCCCGCTGGCTTTTCCTAAATCACCGCTTGGAACATTTACGGGAGCGATTGATAATCCGGTTCAAATGACAACGATGATAAACGCTAAAGCCAAGGGCCCGGAAGCGGCAGCCCGCTATATTGATTTTATGATGAAGCCGGAGACGGCCAAAAAGATTTTGTATGGAGATGAAGGAACGCATTGGAAAATGGGGCCAACCGGCTGTCCGCAAACGATTGATCCCGCTAAATCGAAAAATGAAGTGCTTTGGGCAGCTGATTATGAATTATTTTTCTCCACGGCAACGGACAAGTGCAATTTTACTGTGAACGGCTTTAACGTGGAGGTGCCGGAGCAAAAAGCTGCTTTAGAGTTTTATAAGGAAACTCAGAAGATGTACATCCTCAATCCGGATATCGAATATCCAGGCATTACAGTAGGCGAGCATATGCCGACATTTGCTGAGGATCTGAAGGTGATTAACACGAGTATCCTGAAAGAGAAAAACGATCTGTTCGTAAAAGCGATAATCGGCGGCAGCAAATATACAGCCGAGAAAGCGATCAAGGATTCTCAAGCGGCTTGGGATAAAGCAGGCGGCAAGAAGCTGGAAGACTTCATGAACACATGGTACGCAGAAAATAAGGACAAAGCATTCCTTGCCAAGGATGTCATTGAAATTGCAAGACAGCAAGTCGCACTAACGAAGTAAGCTTACAAAGGGCGGGGGGGAGCTGGATATCCATTGGACGTCCGGCATCCTCTGTTAGCCTTGACTATACGACCATTGGAGGATTCATAACATGACGAGGATTCATAACATGACATTGCATAAAGTAAACATTGGGATTATTGGCTGCGGAGGAATTGCGACAGGCAAGCATCTGCCGAGCTTAACGAAATTGGATCAGGCAGCCATCGTAGGGTTTCATGATATCAGCAGTCAATTGGCGCAGCAAGCGGCTGAGAAATTTGGAGCTGAGGGGGCAAAGGTATACGAAAGCTATCAGGAGCTTCTCGCGGACCCGTCCATTGATGCTGTCCATGTATGTACACCTAACGATTCACATGCGGAGATATCTATAGCCGCACTTGAGGCCGGCAAGCATGTGATGTGCGAGAAGCCGATGGCTAAAACCGCTGCAGATGCCAGACGTATGGTGGAGGTGGCTAAGCGCAGCGGGAAAAAACTGACGATCGGCTACAATAACCGCTTTCGTGCCGACAGCCAATATTTAAAGAAAATAGTAGAAGAAGGAGAGCTTGGCGACATTTATTTTGCAAAGGCACATGCGGTTCGCAGACGCGGCGTACCGACCTGGGGTGTTTTTCTGGATGAAGAGAAGCAAGGCGGGGGGCCGCTCATCGACATTGGTACCCATGCGCTCGATTTAACCTTGTGGCTTATGAACAATTATGAGCCGAAGGTGGTTTTGGGGTCAGCCTACTATAAGCTTTCGAAGAAAGAAAATGCCGCCAATTCTTGGGGCCCCTGGGATCCCCGGAAATTTACAGTAGAGGATTCGGCTTTTGCCATGATCGTGATGAAGAACGGAGCGACGATTATGGTGGAAGCCAGCTGGGCCTTGAACACGCTTGATACGAAGGAAGCGAAAACGACGCTATGCGGCACCGAAGGCGGAGCAGATATGCAGGATGGCTTGCGCATTAACGGCGAGAAGCATGGGCGCTTGCATGTCAATCAGCTTCAATTTGAAGCTAAGGGGGCGGACTTCTACGAAGGTAAAAAAGAAAGCATGCAGGATAAGGAAATGCGGTTTTGGATTGATGCTATCCTGAACGATAAGGAGCCGATCGTCACTCCCGAGCAATCTTGTGTGGTGTCGGAAATTCTGGAAGCTATTTATGAATCGAATCGAACGGGAAAAGCCGTTTATTTTGACTAACCTATCATTTTTCAAGAAAGAGGATATGGTATATGATCCGAGTAGCGGTGCTAAGCTTTTGGCATGTTCATGCCAAGGATTACGTGTGCCAGGCTGTTGAACATCCGGATACTGAAATTGTAGCGATTTGGGATGAGGTTCCCGAAAGGGGACGACAGAAGGCAGAGGAGCTCCGTGTAAAATTTTTTGAGCATGTACAGGAACTATTGTCCCAGCCTGATATTGAAGGCGTTATCGTGGGTACACCAACAAGTGCACACCATGATGTTATGATTGCGGCTGCCAAAGCGGGGAAACATCTATTCACGGAAAAAGTGCTTGCTTTAACAACTAAAGAGTGCGAGGAGATTTTAGGTGCTGTTGAGGCGGCCGGTGTGAAGCTGATCGTATCGCTGCCACGATTGAATATGGCTTTTACACAGGCCATTCAACAAATCCTGCATGAAGGACTGATTGGGGAAGTATCGATGATGCGTTTGCGTCTGGCTCATAACGGTGCCTTGCCAACGGAGAAAGCGCCTGACGGCTCGCTCCCTGCCCACTTCTTTAATCCAGCGGAAAGCGGCGGAGGCGCTTTGATCGACCTTGGCTGTCATCCCATGTATTTAGCCAGGTTATTTCTAGGCTTCCCGGATAGCATCAGTGCCAGCTTCAGCCATATCACGGGCAAGGAAGTAGAGGACAGCGCGGTAGCAGTTCTTTGTCATACCGGCGGCGCGATAAGTATTGTCGAAGCGGGATTCGTCAACAGCTACTCGCAGTTTGTTATTGAAGTACAGGGAACGGAGGGCAGCTTGTCTTATTCAAGACATGACAATAAATTGTTTGTGCGCGGGTCCCGATTTGAAGATCCGGCTGTCGAATGGCGGGAACAGACCAACCTGCCAGCACCTCTTCCATCTGCATTCGAACAGTGGATTTCCCACATCAAGAACGGGACAACTGCAGCAGTAAACCTGGAATTGGCCTTGGATTTGACCCGATTGATGGAGGCTTCTTACAGGTCGGCGCGTTCAGGCGCGAGCGTTCATTTAAAGGAAGAGAAGAGGCGATCGGATGAATCTGGATAAGGGGAGCTATTCATTTTCGACATGCTGGAATATCAAACGCCATTCAGTAGGGCGCGAGATGATCGAGGAAATTAAAGCACTCGGCTTTCGTCATGTCGAATTGAACTACAATGTTACGGAAAAGCTGATGACCACAATTGAGCCGATGATCGAAAAAGGAGAAATTGGCGTATCCAGTGTGCACAATGTTTTCCCGTTCATCAATGACAAGGACTATGATACAGACTCCGTGCTGCTGGGCTTTGAGGATGATGTTAAGCGTAAACGCTCCATCGAGCTGCTGATCCGTTCCATGGAATATGCGAACCGTTACGGAGCTAAAGCCGTGGTGGTCCATCCGGGCGAGGTGCCATTTGATTACAATATTGATTCTGAATTGAAACAGCTTTACAAAGAGCATGGAAAGGACTCGCCGCAGTATCAGCGCCTATGGGGCCAAATGCTTGAAAGACGCGAACGGCTAAGTCCTTCCTACACAAACCGGATTCAAAGCAGCTTGGAGGAGGCTTGCGAGCATGCCGCAAAAAAAGGATGGAAGGTAGCGGTTGGCATCGAGACACGGGCCCGCTGCTATCAAATGCCAACCCTCATGGAAGCCAAGACGATTTGTGAGAGCTTGAAGGGAAGTCCTGTCTACTTGTGGTACGATACGGGCCATGCGATGATGATGGACAGAATGGGCTTGTACGACAATGTGAAAGAATTGAAGGAAGTTTCCCGCTATATTTATGGCGTACATATTCACGAAACGCTGGAGCTGTCCGATCATTGGTGTCCCTACATACACAGCAAGGATATGCAGTATTACGATCATTTTCTGGAAGCTATCGACTTCGCAACCGTCAAAGTATATGAATTGAAGGCAGCTTGCCAGCCCGATGAGATTCACGCGAGCCACCAAATCATGATGGATAAGCTCGCAGCCATGAAGGCTAGCGGCTGGTGCTGAAACGGGTTAAATCCAGCTAAAAGGGCTGGCCTGCGGGCGAGGGTGTTGGAAAAGTCACTTATCCAGAAAAGGTACAGTCTTCAAGAAATTGAAGGGGCTGTACCTTTTTTGCGGTATGAGCAGGTCGTCACCAATGAAATGGAAACTGCCCTCTCCCCCCAATGTTCACACAATCTTACCGGGAATAGCCCAATCGGGTCATATACGCTGCCCAATAATTGGTTAGAATAAAAGGGAGAGCTAAGGAATGAACTATAGAAGGGGAGTGATGCCGTGAACCAACGGTTTCACTGGCTGCGTAGGGCGGGCGGACTGGCTGTGTTTGCAGTAGCTGCCGTGGCAGCAGGCTGGATTGCGCCAAGTGCTGGCACAGCTCAAGCCCAAGATGCGGGAGGCGCTACGACTGCAGTTGCCAGCGGTGTGACGGTAACAGCGGTAACGGCCGTGCCCCCGGCCAAGCCGCAAGCCTCGCTGCAGCAGCTGATCAACGCGACGCCAGCGGGCGGCACGCTCATGCTGGAGGAAGGGGAGTATGCCGGCGGCGTCACGATTGACAAGCCGATTCGGATCGAGGCGGCCGGGCAGGTACGGATTACGGACAGCGGTCCGGACCCGGTTTTGCGCATTCGCGCGGATCAGGTGCAGGTGCAGGGCGTGGAGCTGGTGCAGCGGCAGGACGGAGAGACGGCAGCGGTGCTGGTGACCGGCAGCGGGGTGCTGCTGGACGGGCTGGATATCCGGACGCATGCGTTTGGCATCGTCCTGCGGGACAATGCCCGCAATGAAATTCGCGGCACGGTTATACGCGGGCTTGACGCGGACGGCGGGAGCGGGTCCGGACAAGTCGATGAGCTGCCGGCGACCGAGACGCGGAACGGGATGCTGTCGGGAGACAAGCGCAATGGGATTGACTTGTTCAATTCGCATGACAATGTCATTCAGAGCAACAGGATTGACCAGATGAATGATGGCATTTATCTGGAAAGCAGTCACCGGAATAAGGTGGAGCGCAATCGGATCGAGCATTCCCGCTACGGCATTCATTGCATGTACACGGACGGGACGCTGGTCCGGGGCAATGAAGGGGCCTTTAATATTACCGGCGCGATGGTGATGGGGGTCAAGGATGCGGAAGTGACCGGCAATACGTTTGTCAAGCAAAGTGAAAGTGTGAACTCGCAGGGACTGCTGTTTTTCGATGTGGAGACGTCGCGAATTACGGGCAACAAGGTGGAGGGCAACCGGGTCGGCCTGTATGTCGAGCAATCCCACCGCAATGAGTTCCGCAATAATGACGTCCTGCGTAATTTTGTCGGGGTCCAGTTTCTGGAGTCGGAGCGCAATCAATTTGCGAACAACCGGTTTATTGGGAATGTGAT
Source organism: Paenibacillus sp. sg306046 (assembly GCF_059821225.1). Classification (NCBI taxonomy): domain Bacteria; kingdom Bacillati; phylum Bacillota; class Bacilli; order Caryophanales; family Paenibacillaceae; genus Paenibacillus; species Paenibacillus sp. sg306046. The sequence continues at coordinate 292,034 of NZ_JCAMRT010000003.1, read as the reverse complement.
CGAGTCACAGGCTAATGACAGTGTGGACAATGCGTTTGCCGGAAACTACTGGGAGGCGTTTCACGGACTTGATACGGACGGCGACGGCGTCAGCGAGCTGGCGTATGCGATGAATCCTTTTTTCCAGCGGCTGACTTCAGATACGCCTGCTTTTCAGCTATTTTTCCAGTCGCCGGGCATGCAGTTTCTGGAAGGGATGTTTACAGCCGGGCAGGAGGAGTGGTCGGTGGACGATGCGCCGCTGATGCAGCCTGCGGAGGTCAGTCCCGGGGTGCCAGGCGGGGCGTATGGAGATGAGGGCGGAGCCGGCGGATCGGCCGAAACGCTGCTGGTCGGGCTGCTATTGCTCGTATGTGCGATGGGGACAACTTATTATTTGGGGGTTAGACGAGGATGAGTAGACAAGTGAAGCTGATGTTCACCGCGCTGCTGCTGATGATTGTATTGGCAGGCTGTGGCGCAAACGGTACGACGGGGGCTAACGGCACAAGCGGCGCCAAGGAGAAATTCCCGGCCATTGCGATTAATGAAGCCGTGGACAAGTGTGCGATTTGTAATATGCAGGTGAAGGATGATGCTTTTGCGACGCAATTGACGACGACAGACGGAAAAAATTACAAGTTCGACGACCTGGGCTGCATGAACGAATGGAAGCAGAAAAACAGTACGGCCCAAATCGGCGCTCAGTACGTGCGTGATTACAATAATAAAGAGTGGATTCATTTCGACAAAGCGACTTATGTATACGATGCGAGCTTCAAGTCGCCGATGGCTTATGGCATCTATTCGTTCAAGGACGAAGCGGAAGCGAAGAAGTTTGTGGACGCGCAGAAAAAAGGCAAGGTGATGACGGCCGAGCAGTTGGCTTCGCATACGTGGGAACGGAGCAAGGGCGCGATGAATATGCATTCGCATTCGGACGACAAGGACGCGCACGGTAAAGAAGCGCATGCGGAATTCGCGGCGCCGGCGAAAGCGGACGATAAAGGGATGCATGGCCAATGAACCTGCTGCACATCGCATTAAGAGAAGTTAAAATCGGTTTTCGCAATCCGTGGGCCTATTCATTTATGGCCCTCTTTGCTCTATTCAGCTTGTCCTTGCTGCTGATCAACGCCCAGCGATTCGCTGACGGCTATTCCAGCACAACCTCTTCGATGCTGAATTTGATTTTGTATTTGCTGCCGCTGATGACGCTGCTGCTCGGTTCGTTTTCGTTGACGGCGGAGAAGGAGGAGGGCAGCTGGCAGCTGCTTTCGACGTATCCGCTCAGCACGTTCTCATTTATTGGCGGGAAATATGTCGGGCTGACGGCGGTGCTGATTACGATTGTCGCTTTCGGCTACGGGCTGACGGGCATTGTCGGCTCGTTGACAGGGCGAGGGCTGGACGGGCGGACATTCGGGATGTTTTTGGCCTTTTCCATCGGATTAATTGTCCTGTTTCTAGCTATTGCGCTGGTGATCGGCACGTTGGCCAAAAACCGCTGGCAGGCGCTGACGTACGGGGTTGCGGTCTGGTTTTTCGCCGTCATCGGCTGGCCGACGCTGCTGATTGCTATTCTTGGCCTTATGCCTTATCTATGGATCAAGCCGGCGCTGGTGGCGCTGACGTTTGTGAATCCCGCCGAGCTGGTCCGGCTGTTTGTTGTGATCAAGCTGGGCGGGGGCGCGGCGCTCGGACCCGAATATTACCAGTGGGTCGGCTGGGTATCCAGGCCGTCGGGCACCGGATTTTTCCTGCTCGTCTGTGCGGCGTGGGTCACGCTCGCGATCGGCTGGGCGCAATTGGTATGGGAAAGGGGGCGATCGCGTGGCTAATCAGGGGAAGCCTGTGCTGGAGCTTCGCGGTGTCGGCAAGGAAATCGGCAAGCGGACGATTCTCGGCTCGATTGATCTCCGGCTTGCGCCGGGCCAGTCGCTGGCGTTATGCGGCGGCAACGGCGTGGGCAAAAGCACGCTGCTGCGGATGATCGCCGGTATTTTGCGGCCGACGCGCGGCGAGATTACACTCGGCGGCGTTCGCTGGGCCGACAATCGCAAGCAATATGCGGAGCAGCTCGGTTATATGCCGGATGACTATTTATTCGGACAAGGGCTGTCCGCGCAGGAAACGCTCGCTTTCTGGGCATCGCTGCGCAAGGTGTCTCCAGCCCGTGTCAGCGAGACGCTGGAGCTGGTGGGCTTGAGCGAGGTGCGGCGCAACCCGGTTACGTCGTTCTCGAAAGGAATGCGCCAGCGGCTGCTGTTCGCTCAGGCGCTGCTCGCCAAGCCCGCGCTGCTGTTGATGGATGAGCCGACAAACGGGCTTGATCCGTACTGGATGGATTCCTTCGCCGAGCTGGTCCGGTTTGCGAAAGGGGAAGGACATGCGATATTGTTCTCCACGCATCAGCTGCAAATCGCGGAGGCTGCGGCGGATGAGGTGCTGTTTCTGAAGGATGGCGGCATCGCGGAGCAGGGGAGTGTGGAGCATTTCCGACAAGCCTATGGCGCGCACGGCTTGCAGTCGGTGTTCAACCGGCTATTCGGGTCGCAGCCGGGGCAGGTGCAGCAGTTATGAAGGGAAGCCGTCGGCTTATGTCCCGTAAAGCGGTCAATCTATTGATTATGGTTGCATTGGCTGCGGTGCTGCTGATCACACTGCTGCAAAACCGTACGTCGTCGGACGGGATGCTCCGGTCCGGGGATGCAGCCCCGGCATTTGCCGCGATGACGCTGGACGGCAGCCCGGTTGAATTGTCCGCTTACGAGGGGCAAGGGGTGCTGTTGAATTTCTGGGCCTCCTGGTGCGGTCCGTGCGTAGAGGAGATGCCGCGGATGAAGGCGGCGTATGAGCAGGGGGTGCCCGGCGTGACGATGCTGGCGGTAAATGTCGGCGAGTCACGCGGAACAGCGGCGGAGTTTGCTACGAACCATCAGCTGCCGTTCCCCGTGCTGCTCGACCCGAGCGGAGAGGCGGCGGGGCAGTATGGGCTGATCGGCTTGCCCCGCACGTTTCTGATTGACAAGCATGGTCGTATCGCGAAAGTTGTTCCCGGCGAGCTGGCCAGCGTGGAGCAGGTCCGCGAGCTGATGGCGAGCGTTCAGCCGTGAGCCAAGCGGGCGCGGTCAGGCGGCAGGAGCGTGCCGTTGAGCCGGCGCCTGCCGCCAATAGGTGAGGCAAGTGTCCAGGCTGCGCGGCCGGAACCAACAACGGGGCGGCGGGCTACCGTCTGAAGCGCCGCAGCCGGAAGAGCAAAAGCACAATGCTCGTGCCCAGCAGCACAACGAGAGCGACAAGGGCTGCGAGCGCCGGGGCGCCAATGGTGCCTTTGTCGGCTTCGCCGGGGGCAGGGGCGTACCCTTCGCCGAGCGCAGCCAGCTGCTCCGTTGCTGACGCGAGCGGCCTCGTCATGTCGCAGATCGACGTGACCAGTCGGCCTTGATGCTCGTAGGCGGAGACCAGATACGACTCGCCGACCTTGAAGGCTTCATACCCGCAGCTTGTGAGGGCTGTGAATACATTGGTTTGGCGCTCGGGCTGACCTTTCCACACCTTGGCGACCCGAAAGCTGATCCGCACAGGGTCTGCCGATGATTGAGGAAGCATGATGCCTGGCTGCTTGATCCGTGTAACCTCCCCGGCGAAAATGGCTGTCTTGCGCTCCAGTTCCTCCGCGACTCCTACACGAGCACAGGAGCAGGCGTATGCCTCCGACGGCTTGACGACGATACCGGAACAGAGCAACAGGACGAGCAGCCAGCCGAGAGCTTGCTTCGCATAGCGATACAAATCAAAAACACCCCCTATTCCTACTTGACGAGCAGGAAGGGGGTTAAGTTGCGTTCAGTCGCTTATTCCGGGTAAGTCATGAGGGCGAGATTTCATGAATTCGGATTTCGTCTGGGTCATTTGGGGCAACTTCTTCGATGAGTCGCTGAATCGTTGCGTCGTTGACTCACGGAGTCACTTCCAAGGACTGTGCCGCCAGCTCCTGACCGTTCACGACGATAGCCAGCCGATGGATGCCGGGATAATGCTTGCGGGTCGTTAAGTCCCGAAAATGATGAATCCGCTCGTAACGACGCTCCGTTTGCTCAAACGGATATTCGGTCACCTTAAACAGCTTGCGCGATGTCTTGCCGTTTGCCTTGACGAAGTCGATCGCATATTCAATCCGCAGCCGCTGCGTGCCCGCGGCCAGAGAACGAACCGTAAAGGCAAAATCCAGGCTGTCGCCGATCGCCAGCGACGTCTGCTCCAGCGCCAAACCGCTGACCTCCGCGTCCGGCGAACTGGTGAAGCCGAACAGCTCCAGCATATCGGGATCGGCTCTGCGCAGCAGCGTCCGGCAGCCGTGCTTGACGATCCAGTTTGTCTGCTGACTGACGCCGTACCAATCGCGAACGAGCTGCTTGATGCGTTCGGGATGATCCTTGGCGATATCGTTTAAGTTGTTGGCGACGCTTTTCTGCACGTACACGGAGGTATCCTGCTTGAGCTGCTCCAAAATCGGGAAAATCGGCGCAGGCTCGGCTTTAAACGCCTCCAATGCCATCGCCCACGGCAAGCGGGGGCGGCAGCCCTCGCTTGCCAGCCGCCGAATATGCGGGTCGGCATGCTCCGCCCATCTGCGCATCTGCGCCATCATCCGCTCGCTGTCGCGGATAATGAACGGGCGCACGGCGAACTCTGAGCTGGAAAATGGGGTAAAGCGCGCCAACGCTTCCATCGAAGCGTCCCAATCCTCCTGACCGTACGCCTCCACAAAGTCCGGGAAAAATAAATATTCAACACCCCGACAGTCCGGGGCGATCTTGTCCAGTACGTCTAATGCATCCCGATAGGACGGGGGCAGCGTCTGGCGCAGTGTAGCCGTGATATGCCGCATCCGCTGCTTGAACGGCCGTTCCTGCCACTGGTCATCGTAGATGGCCGTCAGAAAACGGTCCGTCGGGAAGGACGGCTCGGACTGCTGCAGCAGTCCGGTAAACCGGTTGAAAAACGCCTCATTGTATTTGTCTGCAATTGCTTCTGCCATCACTGTCCATCTCCTGTCCTCATCTAGGGAAGCCCGCCTGTTCCATCCTCCTGACTTTCTGAAACCAGTGTAGCACGTAATGGTGTCAGTTTCTGTCATCATTAGCTAAACCCGATATGGAAGCGGCCAGATAATGGCAGGCAGCAACCCGCCGCCGTCATTCCACCCCGAGACGCTTGGTCAAGCCGCCAAACAGCAGGCGCATAAAATCATCCGGCCCCCACAAATCCGGGTTAAACAGCAAAGTAATGCCCAGCGCGGCTGAGGTTAACGTGAGGCCCCAAAGTGTCAGCTTGGCCTTGAATCCTTGAGCTGACGGAAGCTCCAGGCGAAGCAGCAACCCGGCGACGGCCGCGATGCCGATGATTTCCAGCATTTTCATAGGTGGATCGCTCCTTATTTACGGATGACCTGTTCCTGAGGAATGCCCTGCGGCCCGCTCGACTTTCCTCTGCGTTTAATCAAGGTGCTGATCTCCAGCTCGTTCGCAATCGTCGGAAACCGCGTATCCCAATCGGCGCGCGCTTTGTTCCACGCATGAGGGTAATGGCGGCGAAACGCCTGGCCGTATCCGAACAGATCGGCTTTTATCGTTTTTTGCGTAAGCTGAAGGGTGGGCTCAATAATTTTCGTCAATTGCTCCTTCCATCGGGCTTCGACGGCCGCGATTTGTTCGGGAGCCATTAGTCCAAGGTCCGTTGTGTTCAGCACGATGTCTCCCTGAGCTTCCACGTCAATTCGGATCGTCCACGTTCCCTCACTGATCCGGGGGGTCAGCTTGGTCCGCAGCAGTGTCGGCTGGATCGCTACCGAGCCATCTCCCTTGTCCGGTTGCACCGAAAATATATAACTGTCCAGCTGGTTCAGCAAAAGGAGCGTCCCAACCGTGAACGGCTCCGTAATGGTTCGCACGTAAGTATCCTTCCGAAACACGGCAAGCCCCGAAATAAAGGGAAAGGTTGTCAGCTGGTCACGGCCTGGCTCTGGCGGGATCGTTTTCAAATTCGAGATGACCGCCGACGCATTGAGACCGTCGATCAATTGAGCCAGATCAAGCACGGTAAGCCTCATGCCCAGCTTCATAAAGCTCATCTCTCGCAGCGCCTCGGCCGAGCTGCGCTCCAGCGGCGGCAGGAGTGCGAGAATGTCGGTTGCTGTCTGCTCGCTCACATACACATAAGCATGCTCGCGAAATTGGGAGTAGCGCAGCATAAAGTCCAGATATTGGCGCAAGCCTTGCTTCGCGGCGCTTTGCCCGATAACGATGGCTTCGCAGTGACCCCAGAATACGTGGCGGGACAGCTTGCGCTGCAGGCGGGCCATCGCCTCCGCGATATTGCGGCCCTCAGCCGTCTGGACCATCGTGACGCCTCCCGAGCTTCCAGGTCCGGCGCCGCCGACCCCGCTGGCGCTTTCAGCGCCCCCGCCTTGGCGGGGGATAAACACTTGCACCGATAAATTGATCAGCTTATCCCCCGGACGGTCGATGCCTGTCGCCAGTACAATAGCGATATCGTTGATTTCGACTCGATCCCAGCAGCCTGTCAACAGCGTGGCGCTCAGGCAAAGGGTCAGCAGCAGCGCCACAATGCGGTTGCGCAACGGCAGTGAGGGGCGGGCGTTCATGAGGTGTTGCTCCTCTGCGGCTGTCTCCGCTTTTTCGCCATGCCTGCGAGCAGCAGCAGTCCCGGCAGGACAAGCAGCGCAAACAGGGTGTACACATTGCCGACCATGCTTGTCAGTCTGGCAATGTCCGCTTGTCCTTTGGCGACCCAAAACGCAAACACCGTACACAGAAAAGCAGCGGGCATGACAAGCGTCCGGTAATCCTTCAGACCCATAAATTGTGCGATTGTCAAGGCATACACGTACAGCAGAACGGATATTTTCACATAAATGCCCGCGATCCAGATCGCAATAATGAGCGCCTCCAGATGCTGCAAAAAGTCGGCAATTGTAATGTATCGCGCGGCAATCATCACCGGGTAAATGAAGCTGGCGGTCAAATCGCCCATCAGCAGCAAACAGACGAGGTTGGTCACAACCATCGTGATGGTGACAAAAACAAGGCACCACGTCGTTTTGCGCAGCACGCCCGCAGGCTTGTGAACAAAGGGCAGCAGGAAAGCCATCACGATAAATTCACTGAACCAGGAGCTATGAACCAAGCCGCCGATCAGGGAGGGCATCATGCCCTTTTCCCCGATGGGCAGCATATTGGCCGGCTCCAGCTCGCCGATCAACAACAGAAACAGGAAGGTGGTCAGCACGACAAACAAGGTGACGAAAATTTGCGCGCTGCGGCTCACGACCTCAAGACCGGAGCGGACATTCACAGCGCATACAAGCGTGATGGTCCCCATAATGACAAACATCGGCGTTTGCGGAAGCGCGCTGCTGACGATAAATTCCCCGTAGGTGCGAATAATTTGCCCCACGAGATGAGGCCAATAAAACAGGTAGAAAAGGATAAACAGCTTGCCTGCGAGCGTCCCCAAAATCGCAACGGCCGACTCGTTCATCGTATGGCCCGGATGCAGCCGGTGCAGCCCCAGCCCGACCAAAATCGTGAGGAAGCCGACAAGGCTGCCCCAGATCGGCGATATCCACATGTCATGCCCGGCATAATGGGTGGAGATGCTTGGCACCGCCAGGATGGACGTAGCGACAATCGTAGGGTAAATGAGCATATTCATCTGTCCCACCGATATTTTGCCTTGCTCGATCATCAGGCTCCCTCCTTATGGTTTGTGTCCGGGCTTTCGGTCGGCGGCGCCCCGTTTGCCAGGTGACAGGCGGTTTCTTGCGCCTCCGGGTTGCCCCCCGCCTCCAGGCTGCATCCAGACCGGAGCTCGCCACAGCACATCCCGTACAGCCGCAGCTGACGTTGGCGTAACCGGAGCCAAATACGGGATGCCGAAGGAACGCAAGGCGCACAGATGGATGATGATCAAAATAACGCCGAGCATCATGCCGATCAGACCAAGCGTCCCTGCCAGCAGCATGATCGGAAACCGCAGCAGGCGCGAGGCCAGCCCGGCCGCATACCGCGGAATCATAAAGGAGGCGATCCCGGTCGTTGCCACGACGATGACCATCGGCGCGGAAACGATGCCGGCCGTCGTCGCCGCTTGCCCGATAATGAGGGCGCCGACGATGCTGACGGCCGAGCCGACCTGCTTGGGCAGCCGGACGCCCGCTTCCCGCAGCGCTTCGAAGGCAATTTCCATCAGCAGCGCTTCGATCAGGGCGGGGAATGGAATTTCTTCCCGCGCCCTGGAGATGCTGAGCAGCAAAACAGTCGGGATCATTTCCTGATGGAACGTTGTAATGGCCACGTAAGCGGACGGCAGCAGCAGCGACAGCAGGAAAAACACGTATCGCAGCCAGCGGACAAACGTGCTCATCAGAAAGTGCTGATAATAATCCTCAACGGACTGCAGCATCGAAAAAAACGTAATCGGGGCCAGCAGCACAAACGGCGTGCCGTCAACGAGCAGCGCAAATCGCCCCTCCAGCAAGTTGGCGCAGACGACATCGGGCCGCTCCGTCGACAATAGCTGGGGAAAGGGGGAGTACGGCTCGTCCGAAATCCATTCGGCGAGCGACTCGCTTTCCATCATGGAATCGGTATGGATGGCAGATAAACGTGACATGGCCTCCTGAATCATCGCCGGGTCCGCGACTCCGTCCAGGTAAGCAAGCTGAACGGAGGTGCGGGTATACATGCCGATCGTCATGGAGAGCATTTTCAGCTTCGGGTGCTGCATCCGCTTGCGCAGAAGCGAAATGTTTACCTTCAGGTCCTCGGTAAACCCTTCGCGCGGACCGCGAATCGTCGACTCCGCGGTTGGTTCCTCGATGCTGCGATGCGGGACCTGCTGCAGGCTGAAGGACAGCGCGCTGGAGCTGCCTTCCAGCAGCAAAAGCGTGCAGCCGCTGCTGACGCAGCTGATCGCATCCGGAATCGTCCGGACGTAGGCGGACGTTGAGATCGGGATGCGGCCAAGCAACGCGGCTGCCTGCAGCGGAGGCTGCATGGCCGGCTGGCTGCTGAGCAGCGGACCCAGCAGCTGCTGGTCCAGCAGCTTCGTGTCGCAGAGCGCTGCATGAAAGATGACGACAGCATCGGTCTGCTGATGAATTTGAAAGAAGTGAAAGGTCAAATCGGCGCAGTCGGCGTAGATCGCGCGCAGCTGGGCCACATTTTGCTGCAAGCTGGAGGCCAGCGGAGGAGGCGGATCGGCGGGAGGCGCTGTCTGCTGCCTGGCCGACCTGGACTTGAACATTTCGCGTATGGAGTTAAACATGGCAGTCAGCACCTCACTCTGTCAGAACCTGCGAGCTCTGTTTGGACTAGCTTTTCCATGATGTTCCTCAATTATGTGTGTGCAGGAAAGGTCGGGCAGGGTGCATAACGGGATTGATGAGACCAGGGAAGGTGGGAGAGGTGGAAAGATGAAGAAAGGAACAACGGAAGAAAGGAAGAGATGAAGAAAGGATCGGTGGACGGGCAGCATTTGTAAAGAAATAATAGAGAATATAATGTTATGTTTATGCTATTAAGATTGACGTAAATTACTGGCTTATCCCAAACGTTCGACATGAATATACAAAATTCCATCATTTTTGTGACTGTGATGTTTGCTACAGCGCAGTCTAAATAAGCTATGATGTGTTTTTTTTGTCACAGTTATGTCATGAATGTGATTTAATATCACATGAATCTATTGATTTTAATCGTAGTACGATATATATTAAATGATAGTTAGTATGAATTAAATATAAATAGAAATAATTGATTCGGTGTGGAGTGTGGGAGGAGGAAGGGGGCCGTGCCAACCGGAGGGCAGCCGACCTGGACAAGCTGCATCAACCTGTAAGCCAGAGCCATCCGACGACAGACGCACAGCAGGGAGAGGGACGGCGAGTCTGGCTGTACAAGCAAAGCGTCCGCCTTTCAAACGAGGCTCCCGCCTTGAAGTGAAGGCCGTGTGTGAGGTAGTCTCATTTGAAAGGTAAGGGAAGGATCGCTTGTTCCCGGGGCGGCGCAATGGGTACGCATCCTTGGTTCAGGGAATGTCCTGACGGCCGCCCGCAGGCAGGCTGCGGCTGGATTGGCTTCAGGCTTCGTAGAGAATTTGGCCGGTGCGCGACAGATCGTAGCCTTGAATCGCCTGCAGCTCCTGCTTGAACTCGTCGGATTGCACGATGCCAAGCAAGGCGTCGATCCACGGCTGGTTGCCCGGCTTGCGTACCATGACCAGATCGTATTGCTCCTGAATAAGCGGGATAAAGTCGACCTGGCCGACGATCGCGGCCGCCTTCTCGATGCCTACGCCGACATCGGCTTCACCGGAAGCGACCTTGGCGGCGACGGACAGATGGTTCGTCTGCACTTCGTCGTAGCCGTGCAATTGCGTGGGCCGGATGCCGTGCAGCCGAAGCTGCTCGTCCAGCAGCACGCGCGCGCCGGAGCCGCGCTCACGGTTCACGAAGCGCAGGCCGGGACGGCTCAGATCGGCCCAGCCCTGCAGCTGATGAGGGTTGCCCTGGCGGACGTACAGGCCGGCTTGTCGAGACAGCAGGTGCACCACGATCAACGGGAAGCCGACGAGCAGCTTGCGAATGTAAGGCAAGTTATATTCTCCGGATTCGCCGTCAAGCAGATGGGTACTGACGATATCCGACTCGCCCGCATACATGCTGATCAGGCTGTCGAGACTGCCGACATAGGAGCGCAGCGGCCGGAGACCGGGAGCTTGCTTCTCCAGATGCTTGGCGAGAATATCCAGGCTGATGTCCTGACCGGTGATGACGACAGGGCTGGCGGCCCGGCTTGCCGACGGGCCGGCTCCGGCAGTCGAGGCGGCTGGGATGAGGAGCTCTGCCGCCCGGGCGGCCGTGTCCGGCAGCGGCGCCGGGACGCTGCGGCTTCGCAGCTTGTAAGCCTCCAGATCGGAGGCGTCCACCCGCATTTGCTTGCCGACCCGGTAGGAGGGCAGGTGGCCTTTTTTGATCAAATCATAGACGGTGAGCTTTGATATTTTCAGCAGCTTGGCGATTTCGTCGGCTGTATAGGATACTTCTTGCGACATCGGAAAACCTCCACCTGTTTCGTCAGTGTCATGTTAGAGAAGCTGAACAAATGACGTTATCTACTTCTATGCCCGTCTCGGGGCTGCTTGTATTGTAGCATAATTCGGGTGATCGGTTTAGAGGCAGTCTGTGCAGCGCAGAGGAGCTTCGGATTCATGCAAGAAGAGCTACAGCGGCAGCCCGAAGGCACATCATTGAGATGGCTTTGACCGGAAGCTTTTCTTTCAATTCAAACAAATGTTAAGTATAATGATTACTGGATTTAACTAAATAGATAGAAACCATACAATGGAGGAGAGGGATATGTTCAAGTTGGTTAAAAAGAAAGCTGTTTTGTATACGCTGTTGTCGATGTCCTTGCTGCTGGCGGCGTGCGGCACGAAAGCGGAGCCGCAGACGACGCCTGCGGCCGGTACACCCGCTCCGCCTGCGGCGAGCCAAGCGGTAGCGGAGAAGGTCGAGCTGACGATCTCTGCGGCTGCGAGCTTGACCGATGCGCTGAATGAGCTGAAAACGAAATACGAGGCGGCTCATGGCGGCGTAAAGCTGACCTTCAACTACGGCGCTTCCGGTACGCTGCAGCAGCAGATCGAGCAGGGCGCTCCTGCCGACCTGTTTCTGTCCGCAGCCGTCAAAAATATGAAGGCGCTGACGGACAAGCAGCTGATTGACCCGGCGCAATCGAAAAACTTGCTGGCCAATGAGCTGATGGCGGTCGTACCGGCCGATTCGAAGCTTACGATCGCTAACGAGCAGGATTTGAAGAAGGCCGATGTGAAGAAAATTGCGGTCGGTATTCCGGAAAGCGTGCCTGCGGGCAGCTACACGAAGGAATCGTTGACGAAGCTGAATCTGTGGGACGGGCTGCAGGACAAGATGGTGCAGGCGAAGGATGTGCGGCAAGTGCTGCAATACGTGGAGACGGGCAACGTAGACGCTGGCTTTGTGTACAAAACGGATGCGATTTCGACGCCCAAGGTGAAAATTGCGTTTGCCTCCGACTCGTCCAGCTACACAGCTGTCAACTATCCGATCGGGATCGTGAAGGCGACCAAGCATGCGAAGGAAGCTGGCGATCTATACGCCTTCCTGCAGACAAAGGACGCGCTTGATATATTCGTCAAATACGGCTTCTCTGTAGCGAAATGATGACGGAAGCAATCCAGTGGGCGGAGCTGTGGCCGCCGCTGCGGCTGTCCTTGCAGGTCACACTGCTCGCCAGCGTGCTGACGGCGGCGCTCGGGATGGCGGCGGCCTGGTGGATGTCCAAAAGCAAGATTCGCGGCAAGGTAGTGATTGAAACGGTATTTATGCTGCCGCTTGTGCTGCCGCCAACCGTTATCGGGTTTCTGCTGCTTGTGCTGCTGGGACGAAAAAGCCAGATCGGGCAGCTGATTGAGTGGCTGTTCAAGCAGCAGCTTGTCTTTTCGTGGTGGGCGGCCGTCATTGCGGCTGTAGTCGTCGCTTTCCCGCTTGTGTACCAGACGATGAAGGTCGGCTTCGACAGCGTGGACCGCGATCTGGAGCAGGCGGCCCGCTCCATCGGGGCGAATGAGTGGCAGGTGGTGCGGTTTGTCACGCTGCCGCTTGTCTCCCGCTCGCTCGTGACGGCTTATATTCTCGGCTTTGCGCGCGGTCTGGGCGAATTCGGGGCAACGCTGATGATTGCGGGCAATATTCCGGGTAAAACCCAGACGATTCCTACGGCCATTTATGTCGCGGTCGATGCAGGCAACTTGCCGATGGCGTGGGCGTGGACGATTTGTATGATTGTGTTGTCTTTCTTGCTGCTGCTCGTCAGCGGTCGCGTGAAGCGGTCCTGACGGGGAGGAAGCCAACTAGAAGTCCAAGTCCAGCGATAGCCGTTCCAGTTGAATAGTGAGATCCCTTGTTTCTGGCAGTTTCCTTGCGATTCGGCCAGAGGCGGGGTTTGCTGTCGTCTTATAATGGAATTATTTATATTTTTGTGAAATGTTTAACAAAATCAGGCGCGGCTTTCGTGCCTGCTTACAATGTTGCGGCAGAGGGGACACCCGCATTTCAAGGATAAAAAGCAGGTTGAACCTTGGAGGAGGAATTCATTTGAATAGGTTATTCGCTAATCGTTCAGGCAACAAGCTGCTTGCTATGCTGGTCACGATGCTGCTTGCCGTTGTGCTGACGGTTACAGGGCATTCGGCCGGAGCAGGCCGCTTATGCGGGGCCAAACACAACCAGCTCCATCGACGTCTACCTGGATGGCGCCTCGACGCCTGTCGGCACGATTACCAGCTCGGCTATTACCGGCGCAGGTACTGGCGTGTATGGCTATCGCGAATATTCGGGCAGACGCAACAACGGGTTCGCAGGCTACTATGGAACGTACGGCGCTCCGCTCGAAGGGCTGTTAAATGATGCGTTGGTCGCTACCGGCTATGCGGCGGCTGACTTGACGAAGGTTTCGTTTACGTCGCCGGTCGGACCGAACTTTACTCGCACGTTCTGCAGCCCGCAGGCGCAGCTGTTCACGAACCGCAATGCTTATTCGGATCTGGATGCGGTCAGCCCGACGATCACGGCGGTTCCGGCCACGCTGTCAACGACATCCGGCGCTTGCACGGAGGCGCACTACGGCTATTAGAACCTTCGAAGTCGCAGAAAAGAAAATGGAGACAGTTGGTCGGAAAATCCGGGGCTGAACCCGGCTGTCCTGCGGGGAGAAAGCTCGATGAACCGGTGAAGCCGCTGCCGCTGCTTCTTAGGTTACCCGCAGGCGGAGCCTATGATTTTGGGCAATGCCCCCGTCCCGCCGCCGCCGCCCAGCCTCACGGCCGGGCAGCTGCCTCCAGCGGTTCTGCCGGGAGAGACAGCTCCGCTTCCTTCAGCCGCTTGCGAAGGTTCCAGTCGAAGCGCCGGGCGTTGCTCCAGAAGTTATGCTCGCCGGTGTAATACCCGGCTTCGTCGACCTTCAGCCGTCGGCGCGCAATCATCCGCACATAACCGATGACCCGGCTGAAGGTGGCCAGATCGTCGCTGGCGCAGACGGGGCAGGCGTCCAGATTTTTGCCGTCCTCGGCTACAATTTGCTGACCGCAGCTCAGGCAGCTGGTCAAGGTGGGCGTCAGCGTCAAATATTGAATCGGCTTGTCGAAGATGCTCTTCAAGTAACCGGCCAGACGCTCCGGCGGCAGCTTGCTTTCCAGAAAATGGTGCAGAATGCTGCCCGACGTGGCATACGCCTGAAACTCCGCGCTGTTTTCGATTTGCCGCAGGAAATCGTCCTCGCTGAAGGGCAGCATGCAGCCTGAGGTCAAATACACATCGTCGCCAGCACCTTGGACGAAGATGTCCCGGCCGTGGCGCTTCCCCCAGCGCACATCATGGCGCGCGAGCTGAATCGCCGCATTTTCGCCCGGCGCGTATTCGATCCCGCATGCGACCTGATCCCGTACAATAAACCGGTGAATCACCTCGGTCATAAATTGCATCATCCGATGGGCCAACTGCTGGCCCTCCGGGTTATTTAACCCGTCTGCGATGCCCGCATTGATCAGTCCCTCATGCATGCCCGTTACCGCAAACACATTAAAATAGTTGGACAAATTACGATTTAACGCGAAGAAGGTCGGGTACAGCTCTTTGTTTCGCTCGATCCACTGCCGTTTGGCCATATGTCCCTGCTGCATCAGCTCCAGCAGCTCCTCCAGCCGAGGGAATCGCCGCGCTTCGACCGGACCGTATTCCATCAGCACCCTGTTCAAATTTATGTTCAGCACCTGGACAGCGCCGGTGGAGTCGGTGGAGCTGCCGAAAATGCCGCTGCCAACTCCTGACAGGACAGACAGATCAATTTGCAGGCGGCAGCACAAGCTGCGGCTTACCTCCGGGTCGCGCGGCTTGATGTACGGATTAAGCAGCCGGTAATGCTCGCGCTCGAACGGAGCGGTCCGGAAATTTTCGAAGTAGACGCCGCCCCAGAGGTACATGCCGTCCAGCAGGTCGAGGAACAGCGGGTTGCTGTAGTCGAAGGCGTCATCAATCGGCACCGTCATCAGCGGAAATGTAAACGGCAGCCCCGTTCCAGCTGTGGATCAGCAGCGAAATAGTTGTCGTTGATGATCATAAACCAACATCTAGTATTTGTGAAGTGACGGATCTCACAGGATGCTGCAAGCCGCCTGGCTGCCCATGTTCCTTGACGGCTTCGTGAGACGACTGCGGTCGAAGCCGCTGTACTAGCGGTAGCCGAGCTGCGCCCGCGCCTCGGACGACATATAGGCGGGAGTCCAGGCCGGTTCCCACACGAGCTGGACCTCGACAGACCGGGCGTTCGTCTGCTGCTCCAGCACGTAGCGGACGCCTCCGACAATCGTGTCATGCAGCGGGCAGCCGGGTGTCGTCAAGGTCATGCGGACAACAAGCTTTTCTCCCGTATGCTCAATGCCGTAGATCAAGCCAAGGTCCACAATGTTAATGCCCAGCTCCGGATCAAAAACTTGCCGCAACAGCTGACGAATCTGAGCTTCGGTTTCGGCGTGCGTCATGTCACATTCCTCCTTGGGATCGGTTATCGTTTGAATACAAACGCAATCATCGCAATATAAACGAGCGAGCTGAGCGAGAAGGCAACGCCGCCAGTCCAGACGACGGGCTGTGCACGAAGCCCCAGTCCCGCAAACAGCAGCAGCAGGGAGCAGGCGATAACGCCAAGCGCCCAGTGAACCGCACGTTCGTTAAGCAGTCCGGCCATCGTCGGAACGCCGGGCTTGCCCGCCTGCGGACCGTATTTGTGTGTCCACCACAGAAACGGCACGATTTTGGACATGTACCCCAAAATCGTGAACGCCACCCAACCGGCCATATACACCCAGCCGACCAGCGTTACGGTGTCGGTTGCAAGCAGCGCCTGCGGTTTTGCAGCGGTGTAGAGCAGCAGGCCGATCACAAACACAAGCAGCAGCTGGCTGCTGTAGACGGACCAGGCGATGCCGCTGCCCGGTGTGCGTTTGTGCCGATGCTTGCGGATGTTCAGGATATGCAGGTTGTATGCAGTCAAGGCCAGCGCCAGCAGCAGCAAAGCGGTCCATATTCCCCAGAAGCCCCAATCCAGCAGAAAGGCGACGGCGCCCAGCAGGACACTGGCATTCCACAACAGGAGAGTGACTGTCTGCAGCCGTGTTGGAAAGCCGTGCGCCAAGTAAAACATGGGCAGCATTTTATAGCTGAACCCTGTAATGAGCAGTCCGAACCAGCCTAGCATGCCGAGCCAGATGTGCGCGCCGAACAGCCGTTCATGCAGCGTATTCCACGCTCCCAGCGCAAAATTCAATCCCATCGCCATCCCGGACAGTCCCGTCAGCACGAGGCAAAGGATCGCGCAAGCCGCGCTGATCGTAATGGCATTCCACTGCGCTGCCCGGAGCAGCGTAACGCCGAGGTTCCAGGCAAATAGCAAAATGCCGATCAGAGCCAGCGTGCCGAATGCCGCAATCCAGACGACCTTCCCGCTTCCAAAGCCGTAAAGCAGCCCGGCCACCCCGGCCGTAAAGCAGCCGTAATGCACATAAGCCAGCCGTTCGCTGTATAGCTGCGATTGCAGGATGACATGGATCAGCTGGTATACTGCCCCCATCGCAACGATCGTCGCCCAGCCTAAAATAAGCAGATGCGCATGCAGCCAGCCCGCTGGACCGCGTGGATAGTCGGTGATCCAACCTGCCAGCGACACAAGCGAGGAGCCATGAAACAGCATAAATCCGACAATGCCGGTGACGATAAACAAAAATGGCAGGCGGAACATCAGCTTATACCCAAGGCAGGCTTGCGGATGGTCACTTGCGCCGAGCCATCCGGCTGGTTGGCGATTTCGTACAGGCAGCCGAGATTGTTTAACTCCTCAATCAGGAACACCGGCACGCGGTCATTATGAATGATGACGGTATCGCCGGGACGGCATTTCTCCAGCGCGCTCAGTGTACGAATCATCGGCTGCGGCGGCTCCAGCCCGCGATTATCCAGCCGGATTACCTTGGCATCGCTTGCGGCAGGGGCGGCAGCGGCAGGCGTGTCGGTTGGGCTGGCAACAGCAGAAGGCGTGTCGGCAGCAGTGGCAGACGTGTCAGTTGTATCAGCAGCCGTCAGAAAGTCCGGCTGGCACTGGCCTTTCGGCTGGGCCGCCGCGTCTGCTTCGGTCGGCGTGTATGGCGGCTGGGCAGCGTCTGCCGATTCCAGCCATGCTTTGTGTTTTTTATGGACGAAGGTCACCGTCCAATGCTCGGCGGCCAACTGCTCGACTTTGGACGCATAACCTTTCATTTTCATAATGCCCAGCAGCGGGGAAGGCTTGAAGGTGGCGTGGAGCACAAAGATATCATCCATTTCCAGCGATTTGACATGATCCATAATGAGCTGGAACGGCTCTGCCTTCTGGCGTAAATAAGGACGAACATCAAGTTCAACAGTCCGGGCAGCTTGGGAAGCCATGGACGTTCACCTCCTGCAGAAATAGCTTGCATGCTCATTATACGGTACGGTCACGCCTGACTTTGTGACGGACATCACAAGCGGCGGCAGGAAGCTGTGTCTTCTTTGCGGCAAGCGGCTTGCGTGAGGTGACGCCGGTCATAGTCCGTACAGGAGGACTGCGTTAGAATGAAACGAGTTAGAATTCAATGAGAGTGATGAGCCCGATGCGAGCAGGCAGGGGGCATGCTGGGTGAGGAGGGAAGATAAGCTCATGACGGAGTCAAGCAGCAGGCCAGACATGGACAAACAGAGAGAGGCGGCCTTAGATGAGCGGCATCTCGCGGGCGAGCGGAGAAATGCAGCCATTCAGATCCGGGTGCTGCCGATGGGTGAGGATCGGGTATTTCTCGTCACGGGCGGCGTGGCGCATCTTGGAGCGGCATCGCTGGCCTGGCCGGGAGCAGACGCGGTCGGCACGCATGGCACGGGTCAGTCGGAAGCGGAAACGGTCGGCACATATGAGGCTGGTCGGACCGATGCAGATGCAAGGACTGCACAGGCTGTCGTCCCCGCTGCGAGCTGCGCAGGCGTGATTGTACCCGGACATCGCGAAGGCGAGCTGGCTGATGAGCTGGCGGCGCTGGCGGCGCAGACGCTCGGGATAACAGCCGCCGTGTTGATTGGCATTCATCTCGATCAGCCGACTCGCGCCGAGATCGAAGCCATTGTCGCAGAAGCCAGATGGGAAATGGCTCGGGTATTGCAAACGATGAAACGACAAGGAGGCTCTGACCATGCTGCATCGCAAGGAACGGGATTATAACGAAAATCCGTTTATCGTCATCTGGGAGGTGACCCGCGCCTGCGCGCTGAAATGCTTGCATTGCCGGGCGGAGGCACAGGTTCGCGCCGATCCGCGGCAGTTGACATTTGAAGAAGGGAAAAGGCTGATCGACGATATCGCGGAGCTGGAGCGGCCGCTGTTTGTATTTACCGGGGGTGATCCGCTGATGCGTCCCGATCTGTTCGAGCTGGCGCGATATGCCATTGAGGAGAAGCAGCTGCCGGTGTCGATGACACCCAGTGCTACGCCCCGTGTGACACGTGAAGCGGTGCGTCGGGCCAAGGAGGTCGGCTTGTCGCGCTGGGCGTTCAGTCTGGATGGCTCCTGCGCGGACATTCATGATCATTTTCGCGGAACGCGGGGCTCGTATGAGGTGACGATGCGAGGCATTTCGTATTTGCAGGAGCTGGGGATACCGCTTCAGGTGAACACTACCGTATCCCGTTACAACCTGGGCGATCTGGAGGCGATTGCAGAGAAGGTGAAGGAGCTGGGCGTCGTGCTGTGGAGTGTCTTTTTCCTTGTGCCGACGGGGCGGGGGATGGAGCAGGATATGATTACGGCGGAGCAGCATGAGGAGGTCATGCGCTGGCTGTGCCAGCTCCAGTCCATTATGCCGTATAGTGTGAAGGCGACGGAAGCGCCGCATTACCGGCGTGTTTTTGTGCAGCAGCAGCGTTTGCGGGCGGCAGCGGCGGGGGCTGGGCCCGCGTTATCCGGCGCATCCGGCGGCTTCGCGGCGGGAAAACGGGCCGATCTGCTGGGGCGCGCGCCCAAAGGGGTAAACGACGGAGACGGCTTTGTGTTCATCACCCACACGGGCGATGTGTATCCTAGCGGCTTCCTGCCGGTCGCCTGCGGCAACGTGCGGGAGCAGCGGCTGCCGGACATTTACCGCCATGCGCCGGTCATGCGCCAGCTTCGCGACAGGTCGCTGCTCAAGGGCAAGTGCGGCGTCTGCGAGTTCAAGTCGCTGTGTGGCGGCTCCCGGGCCCGGGCGTACGCGACAACGGGCGATTACCTGGAAAGCGACCCGTACTGCGCCTATACGCCGCAGGCTTGGAAAGCCGAGCGGTCTTCGGGATACTAGAGGAATTCAACGTGGCTGTTTCATCTGTCCAGCGCTCCCCGCTCATCACCATCGCTTTATTTGCTGCCCCAAGCCTTCAACGCGTCATAGTTGAGAATCGTAAAGCTGCTGCGCTTGGGCAGCACAACACCTTCCTTGCGCAGCTGGCTGAACAGCCGGTTGACGGTTTCGCGGGTCGTGCCGATCGCGCCGGCCAGCTCCTGATTGGTCATATGCGTCTCCACATGAATGCAGCCGTCCTTGACGGTGCCGTAATTTTCAGCCAGCTTGAGCAGAAAGGCGATCCCCCGGTCCTGCACGTCCTGGCCGGTAAGGTCCTGCAGCTTTTGCTGCAGCTCGCGAATTTTGTAGCTCATCATCCGCATCAGCTTGGTCGAAATAGCCGGCGTGCTGGTGATCAGCTGCTCGAAGGCATGGACGGGGATCGCCAGCAGCTGGGTGTCCAAAATCGCTTCGGCGGTAGCCGGGTAAGGATTCGGATTAAAAAAGCCGGTATGGGGGAACATGTCCCCGGTCCGTAGAAATGACACGATATGCTCGTGTCCGTTTTCGTCGGTTTTATAGGTTTTGACCAGCCCGTCCTGAATGAAAAATACCGCTTCCTTTTCGCTGCCTTCCGTAAAGATAGCGGTCCGCTTCCGGTACGAGCGATGGATCGCCAAGTCCCAGATGCGCGTCAGCTCCTCCGGCGTCAGATCGTGAAACAGCGGAACCTGCTGCAGCAGCTCGATTTTTTGTTTCATTGAGGCCACTCCCTTTCGGCTGACAAAAAATCCCCCCAAAGCTTTGGAAGCGCCTTGGAGGGACTAAAGCCCGTTTATTTTATTGTAGGAGAGCAGCCGTGCAGCCGTCTGTGATAAATATTACTGCGTCGTTTGAACCGCGCTTTATCCGTGACGTTCCCGGTACGACGCAGGTACTACGCAATCCTTCCGCGCTTAGTGCAGCGCCAGCATCGTCGCCATATCCTCCTGCGCATTGCCGATCAGCTTTAATCCGAAGTTTTGCACCAATACATCCAGCACGCCCTGCGAAATAAATTCAGGAGCCTTCGGTCCGATCCGGATATCCTGGATGCCGAGGCTGAACAGTCCGAGCAGGATGGCGACCGCCTTTTGCTCGAACCAGGACAAGACGATGCTCACCGGCAGGTCGTTGACGCTGCATTCGAAGGCGTCGGCCAGCGCCAGCGCGATTTTGACCGTGGAGCCGGAGTTGTTGCATTGACCGAGATCAATGTACCGCGGGATGCCGGTATCGCCGACCGTGCCGTAGTCTACATCATTGAAGCGGAACTTCCCGCACGAGGTCGTCAAAATAACGGTGTCGTTCGGCAGCGATGTCGCCAGCTCGCGGTAATATTCGCCTTCCTTACCCGGCGCGTCACAGCCTGCGATGACGAAAAACCGTTTGATTTTCCCAGCCTTGACCGCCGCGATAATTTCGGGAGCCAGCCCGATAACCGTTTCGTGATGGTAGCCGGTAATCAGCGTTTGCTCGGATTCCATATCGGCATCCGGCAGCTCCAAGGCTCTTGCGATCAGCGGAGCAAAGTCTTCCCCGTTAATTTTCATTACGCCCTCCAGCCCGGCAACCTCGTACGAGAAAAACCGGTCGGCGTACGAGCCCTTGATCGGCATGACACAGTTGGTGGTCGCCAAAATCGCTCCCTGGAATTTCTCGAACAACCGGCGCTGGTCATACCAGGCCTTCCCGATATTGCCCTTCAGATGCGCGTATTTCTTGAGCTGCGGATAGCCGTGGGCAGGCAGCATCTCGGAGTGGGTATAAATGTTGATGCCAGTGCCCTCCGTTTGCTTCAACAGCTCCTCCAGCGCGTACAAGTTGTGGCCGGTAACAACGATCGCTTTGCCTTCGACTTTGTTTTGCGACACCTTGACCGGCTGCGGCACGCCGAAATGCGTCGTATGCGCGCGGTCCAGAACGTCCATAATTTTGACGGCGGCCGAGCCGACCTTCATCGCCATTTCAATATGCTCATTTAAGTTGAAGTTGGAATTGGTAAGTGTCATATACAGCGCTTCGTGAGTGATGCGGTCCACATCCGGATCGGTGTAGCCAAGCTGGCGGGCATGAGTCGCATACGCTGCAATTCCCTTGAGCGCAAAGATCATCGTATCCTGCAAGCTTGCGATTGTTTCATCTTTACCGCATACACCGATCACTTTACAGCCGCCGCTTGGCGTCTGTTCACATTGATAACAAAACATTCGGTTCGCCTCCATTGCTTCGTTCGATTTCGTCTACAGTCCCTACAGTAGCAGGTGGGCGAGAGGTGAAATGTGATGTGTGTCATAGTAAGTGAAAAATTTTTACGCGTACTGTTCCTATGACGGGCATCACATTCCGGGGCGTCCGATTATGGTACGTTAAGGCGTGTCAAGCGTGACAGAACTGAAAGGAGCGCCGGGCAATCGCGTCTGACAGGATTGCTTGCGCGAACAATTCGGATGATACGACCTGCGATGTCCAGCGCGGACTGGATTCCCTCGCGCTTCAATGTGGAAACGACTACTGACCTGAACGAGCTGTTGGTCTACAACAGCTACACGGAGCAGGCGCGGCAGATGTGCGGCAGACTTTCGGATGAGGAGGAGATGGAACGATGCATATCGTACGACCAGCGGTAACCCCCGCGCAAGCGACCCAATCGGGGATATTGACCAAGTCATTGCCGGGCAGTCTCAAGTAGACGTGTGCAGAGAAAGGGGACGGTCACGATGAACAAGCCGCCTAAGCGGATCGTGGTCATCGGCGGCGGGATCACCGGTTTAAGCGCCGCTTATTATATGAAGAAACAGGCTGCGCAGCAATCGCAGCCCGTTGAGCTGACGATTATCGAGAGGAGCGGGCAGCTCGGCGGAAAAATTCGCACCCTCCATCGCGACGGCTGTGTCATCGAGCAGGGCCCGGATTCCTTTATGGCGCGCAAGCTGCCCATTATTGAACTGACCCGGGAGCTGGGGCTGGACGCGGAATGGCGGACGACCAACCCGCAGGCGCGCGCCAGCTATATTGTGCATAAGGGCCGGCTGCGCCCGATGCCGCCCGGGCTGGCGCTCGGGGTGCCGACGCGGCTGACGCCGTTTATCGGCACCGGTCTGATCTCGCCGCTGGGCAAAGCCCGCGCGGCGCTGGATTTGCTGCTGCCGCGCAGACAGGCCAGCGGCGACGAATCGCTCGGTTCCTTTATCGAGCGAAGGCTTGGCCGGGAGGTGCTGGAACAAATCACCGAGCCGCTGCTGGCAGGCATTTACGCCGGAGATATGCGAGCGCTGAGCGTACAGGCGACCTTCCCGCAGTTTCATGAGCTGGAGCGGCGGCATCGGAGCCTCATTCGCGGCATGCTGGCCGGCAAGGCGCATGTGCAGGCGAGCCGTGAGCTGCCGGAGATCGCGCGGAACAACTTGTTTCTCACGGTGCAGGGCGGGCTTGGCTCACTCGTTGACCGTCTGGTCCAGGCGCTGCAGCCGCTGCCGGTCATGACCGGGCAAGGGGTGTCGGCGATTACGCGTTTGCCGTCGGGCTACCGGCTGCGGCTGGAGCGGGGCGGCGAGCTGGAGGCCGAAGGGCTGATTTTGGCCGTGCCCGCGTTTGCGGCGGCCGAGCTGCTGCCGGGAACGGCTGCGGCCCGCAAGCTGGAGCGTATTCCGTACGTGTCGGTCGCCAACATCGCCCTTGCGTTTCGGCGCAGCGACATCACCTGTCCGCTCGACGGGTCGGGGTTTGTCGTGCCCCGCCGGGAGGGGCGGATGATCACCGCCTGTACATGGACTTCCTCCAAATGGCTGCATACGGCGTCGGGCGACAAGGTGTTGCTCCGGGCGTATATCGGCCGTGCGGGGGCGCAGGAGTGGGTCCGGCTAACGGATCGGCAATTGCTGTCCCATGTACGAGAGGAGCTGCAGGACCTGATGGGCATTACGGCAGAGCCTTTATTTACCGAGCTGACCCGCTGGCCGGACTCGATGCCCCAGTATCCGGTCGGACATCTGCAGCAGCTGGAGCAGGTGCGGGAGGAGCTGCGAACCGATTGGCCGGGCGTCGCGTTATGCGGCGCGGGCTACCAGGGGGTCGGCATCCCCGATTGCATCCGGCAGGGCAAGTCGGCCGCCGAGCTTCTGCTCGCCTATGTCAGCAGTTCGACAAAGTAAGCAACCAACCAACCTTCGGAGGTGCGAACGATGAGTCATGTATTTAACGGAGAAGAGCATGTAGGCCAAATTGTTACGGTGTTTCCGGGTTCCAGCAACTTGTTCAAGGAGTTTCAGATTGATTTTTGCTGCGGCGGCAACCGCTCGCTTGTCTCGGTGCTGCAGCAGAAGGAGCTGGAGGCAGAGCCTTTTATCCAGCGCCTGAACGAGATGGTGGAAGCGGCGGAGCGGAACAAGGATCAGAGCATCGATTGGCGCGAGAAGTCGTCCGCCGAGCTGATCGACCATGTCGTGAGCACGCATCACGCCTATTTGCAGAAGGAGCTGCCGCTGCTGAGCGAGTTCACGACCAAAATCCTGCGCGTACACGGGCCGTCGCAAGGTGAAGTGCTGACTCGGCTTCATACGCTGTTTCATCAGATGAAAATGGAGCTGGAGCAGCATCTGATCGCGGAGGAAGAGGTCGTCTTTCCGTTAATTCGCGCATACGAGGCGGCTCCGTCCGACGAGCTGCGGCAACGGCTGGCAGACGCCATTGGCCAGCTGGAAGGCGAGCATAGCGGGGTGGGCGAGCTGCTGCGGGAAATGCGGGCGGTCACCCAAGACTACTTGCTGCCGGTGGGCGCTTGCCGGACGTATACGATTACGTTCCACAAGCTGGATGAGCTGGAGTCTGACCTGTTCCGCCATATTCATCTGGAAAACAATATTTTGTTCCTGCGCTACAGCGCTGCCCAATAAGCGGACCCGCCGGTCCAGAGGAGGCTTTTACGATGAATCCATCCTTTTTTCCATGCGGAGGTCATGGCCACGAGGGCGGCGCGGAGGTCGTCTTATGCCCGCCGCTTGCACGGCTGAAGGAAGATCATATCCCGCTGACGCAAATGATGACCTCGATTCGCGAAGCTGCGGAAGCGATTGGAGCAGACCCGGCCGTTGCGGCGTGGACGCCGCCGCTGCGTATCTTGTAGAAGCGGTATCCATCTTGACCAGCCATTTTATGAAGGAAGAGGTCATTTTGTTTCCGATGGCCGAGCAGCTGCTGACGGACGATGAGAAGGCTTTACTGACACGGATATTTGCGGAGCTGGAGAAGCCGGCTTCGAGTGCGCCCGGGACTGCGGGTTGACTCAAAGGAGTTACCCTACACTTTTCCTTGCGCAGCGAGGAGAAGTGTATTCTTTTGAACACGGCCGGAGGTTTCCTGAAAATCGTGAGATACGTCACATCCGGCGTCAGGCCGGGATGGTTTAATGAACATGTCAATCAACGGCGAAGGAGAACTCACTATGGATCGGATATTCGCATCAAAATTCGCGAAGATGGTTTTTCTGACACTGGTTTGCCTGCTGGCTCTGGTGTATGTCGGAACGCGGATGTTCACACATATCGACTTGGCGCTCTATGGATATATGGTGGGGACGACGGTATTTATTTGCGGATTTTATTACCGCTTCATCGCCTGGGCCGAGCGGCCGCCGACTAAAATTATTATGAAAAAGGGCTTGCAGCTGCTGTTCCGGCGCAGTACGCCTCAGACGGCAGCCGAGCATCTGGCCACGTACCGGTTCGTCTGGAACCGCGGCTTCTACCGCTGGACGCAGCATATTTTGCTCGGCTGGGGCTGCCTGATGTCATGTATGGTGACGTTCCCGCTGGTGTTTGGCTGGATGTACTTCACGATGGACGATAACGGCATGTACAACGTCGTCGCCTTCAGCATCGACATCATGCGGGTGAAAGCGGACGGCTGGATCGCCTTCCTGTTCTACAACGCGCTGAACATTACGGCGTTTATGGTCATCGCAGGGGGCTGCATGGCGCTGTACCGCCGGCTCAAAAATATGCAGGCGCGTGCCGAGCAAAGCTTCGTCTACGACTTTCTGCCGATTTACATGCTGCTGTTTATCAGCGTCACCGGGCTGCTGCTTACCTTCAGCAACATGGTTCTGCACGGCTGGGGACAACCCGTGATGTCGCTCGTCCACCAATGGTCGGTTATAATCACGATGATTTATGTTCCGTTCGGCAAGCTGGCGCATATCCCGTTCCGTCCGATGAGCGTGCTCGCCAAAAACTACCGGCAGCATTACGGCCAGCAGGCGATGAAGTCGTGTCAGGTATGCAGCACCGGGTTCGTCTCCGCCGAGCAATCGCAGGATGTGATTGACGTGCTGAAGCTCAACGGCATCAACTTCAAGATGGAAGAGGGCTTCCATCTGGCCGAGCTTTGTCTGCCCTGCCGGCGCAAATACCGGATGTCGCGGTTTACAGGTATCGCCACTCATGAAATTAAAGTGAGGGAGGCCAATCAAATTGCTAAAGGATAACGGAGTTCGAGTTATTGCCAACAAGCTGCATCCAAAGGAACGATTGGTTCCGACCCACTGTGCGTATTGCGGCATGCAATGCGGGATGAATCTCCGGGTAGATACGGATAAAAATTCAATCATCGGCGTCGAGCCGCGTTATGACTGGCCGGTAACGCTCGGCAAAATGTGTCCGAAGGGGGTTACGGCGTACCAGCAGACGAATCACGGCGACCGGCTGCTTCGACCGCTGATCCGGGATGACGCGTCGAAGAAGGGCACGAAGGAAGGCTTCCGCGAGGCAAGCTGGGAGGAAGCGTACGCGCTGATCGCCCGCCGGTTCAAGGAGCTGCAGACCGAATACGGCAAGGATGCGGTGTCGGTATTCAGCGGCGTGTCCATGACGAACGAAAAATGCTACCTGACCGGCAAGTTCGCCCGTGTGGCCTTGCAAACGCGGTATATCGACTACAATGGCCGGTTCTGTATGTCCAGCGCGGCAGCAGGCTTCCTACGTTCCTTTGGTGTAGACCGCGGCTCAACCTTGCCCTGGACGGACATCCACCAGACGGATTGCTTGTTTATCGCAGGCAGCAATACGGCGGAATGCCATCCGACCTCGATGTTCCGGGTGTGGGAGGTGCAGAACCGCGGCGGCTATCTGATCGTAGCCGACCCGCGCGAGACGCCGATTGCAAGAAGAGCGGATGTGCATCTGGATCTTCGGCCGGGGACGGACCTGGCGCTTGCCAACTGCATGGTGAATTTGCTCATTCAGAACGGCCATGCCGATGAAGCGTTTATGCGCGAGTCGACGACCGGGCTGGAGGAAACGCTGGAGGTTGTCAAGGCATTCACGCCTGAATATACAAGTGAAATTACCGGCGTTGCGCCGGAGAAGCTCATCAAGGCTGCCGAAATTTACGGCAAAGCGTCAAATGCGATCGTTCTGTTCGCCCGCGGCATCGAGCAGCAGCATAAGGGCGCGGACAATGTGTCGGGCTACACCAACATGGCGCTGGTCACCGGTAAAATCGGCCGGCCGAAGTCCGGCGTCGCCACCTTTACTGGACAAGGCAACGGACAGGGCGGACGCGAACACGGACAGAAGTCCGACCTGCTGCCGGGCTACCGCAAAATTACAAATCCGAAGCACGTCAAGGAAGTGTGCAGCGTCTGGGGCATTACGCCCGAGGAGATGCCGGGTCCAGGCGTATCGGCGTATGAAATGTTCGAGCTGATGACGGACAAGACGATCCGCGCGATGTACCTGCTTTGCTCCAATCCGGCCGTATCCGCGCCGAATCTGAACTATGTCCGCGCTGCGCTCAAGGGGCTGGACTTCATGGTATGCGCCGACTTCTACTTGTCCGAATCCGCTGAATTTGCGGACGTGGTGCTGCCTTCGGTCACCTGGTCCGAGGATGAAGGCACGGTCACCAATCTGGAGGGCCGGATCATCAAGATCAACAAGGCGCAGGAGCCGATTGGCGAGTCCAAGCCGGATTGGCTGATCCAGGTGGAGCTGGCCGAGCATCTGGGCCGGGGGCAATATTTCCGGCATTTGCAGACCGCGCGGCAAGTAGCGGACGAGTTCCGGCTTGCATCCAAGGGCGGTTATGCCGACTATTACGGCGCAACGTGGGATAAGATCGACAAGCAGCAGGGTGTTTTCTGGCCATGCCGGGACGAGGCCGATCCTGGCACGCCGTACATGTTTCTGGACAAAAAGTTTTACCATCCGGACAGCAAGGCGAAAATTTGCGCGCTGCCTTACCGCCCGCCGGCTGAGGAGCCGTGCGAGCAGTATCCGCTGCGGATGACGACCGGCCGGGTTGTGTACCATTACTTGTCCGGCAACCAAACCCGGCGCATCCCGTTTCTGCGCGACATGTGCCCGGAGCCGTTCCTGGAGGTGCACCCTGAGAAGGCGCAGGAATACGGCATCGAGCATGATGAGGTCGTTCGCCTGTATACGCGTCGGGGCGAAGCGCTTTACAAGGTGAAAATTACCGAGGCGATCCGCAAGGACACCGTATTTGTGCCGTATCACTTCGGCCATGAGCAGTCGATCAACCTGCTGACGATCGCGGCGCTTGACCCGATGTCCAGAATGCCGGAGTTCAAGGCGTGCGCAGCCCAGATCGAGAAGCTGGCAAGCATCAGGAAAGAGGTGGCAGCTACGTGAAACAACTTCTGTATATCGAAATGGACAATTGCATCGGCTGCCGCAGCTGTCTCGCAGCCTGCACGCAATGCGGCGGCCATGACCAGCGCAACCGCAACTACGTATACGATGTGAACCCGCTGGTGAATCGGCAGACGATCCCGCTGATGTGTCTCCATTGCGTCAATCCGGCCTGCGCCCGCAGCTGCCCGGCCCAGGCGATCCAGATTACGCCGGAGGGCGCGGTGCTGTCGGCGCTCGTCGAGAAATGCATCGGCTGCCAAAACTGCACCATCGCTTGCCCGTACGGCATTCCGAAGTTTGATGAAGAGCAAAATTTGATGTACAAATGCGATCTGTGCTACGACCGGATCAAAGACGGCATTCCGCCGATGTGCGCATCGGTGTGCCCGACCAACACGCTGCAGTGGATTACCGAGGATGAGCTGGCGGCGAAGCAGGAGCAGCACCGGCTGGGCAAGTGGGTAGCCAGTCACCAGCCGCTTGATCCGCTGGAAGGGGAAACGAATGTGAAAATCAGTCTTCCCGGCATTCTGCAAGGGAAACAAAAGCTGTTTTCGGTATAACAAGGGCTGTTTCCACAGAGCAGGCAGCACATTCCGGGGAGGTTTCGATATGGATAACAAGCATGCCAATACGAGCAATATTCCATTCGATGAAAATAATTACACCCATAATATTCATAAAAACAGGGAGCGTCTGCTTGACCGGCGCGGCTTTCTGAAGACGATGGTCGGTTCGGCCGGTATTTTTGCGGTATCGACGCTGCCATGGGGCACGCTGGCGGCCAAGGAGCTGATGGGCTGGGGACAGCAAAGCCACGCGCAGCAAAAAATTGCCGACGTTCAACAGCTGAAGGTCGGGGAAGCGCTCGAATTTGCTTATCCGAGCGAGCATGACTCTGCGCTGCTGGTTCGCCTCGGCGAGCATGAGTACAAGGCGTATCAGAACGCATGCACACATCTGAAATGCCCGGTTTTCTGGAGCAAGGAGCAGGAACGTCTCGTCTGCCCATGTCATCACGGCTTCTTCGACGTCAAGTCGGGCAGTCCGACGGCCGGACCTCCGCGCCGGCCGCTGCCGGAAATTACGCTTGCCGAGGAGAACGGCGCAATTTTCGCTACGGGAGTGAAGCGTTATGAAACGTAACTACAAAGCGATTGCGCTGCTCAGCCTGGTGCTGATGCTGAATATCGTGTGTACGCAGTATACGGTCAATCATTATTACCATCAGAAATACGAGCTGTCGATTTTATTTGCCGCCTTTAATCTTGTGTTGTTTCCGATTGCTGTGATCATATACCGAAAGGTGGAGCGCAAACGTGAAGGTCACTAAAGTCCAGTTGCCGCTGCAAACCCTCAGTCTCGTTTTGGGGTTTATGGTGTGGGTTATTTTGTCCTCGTTAATTTCCTACATTAAAGAGGATATTCAGCTTACGGCGGGACAGCTCGCCTGGGTGACAGCCATTCCGGTGTTGTTTGGCTCGATTTTGCGGATTCCGGTCGGCTACTGGACGAACCGCTACGGCGCGCGCAATTTGTTTGCGTACAGCTTCCTGCTTCTGCTGGCCCCGGTTGTGTGGGTCAGCATGGCCAGCTCGTTTTTTGACCTGATTATCGGCGGGCTGTTTCTGGGCATCGGGGGCGCGGTATTTTCCGTAGGCGTTACGTCGCTGCCGAAATATTACCCGAAGGAAAAACACGGCTTCGTCAACGGCATCTACGGGATCGGCAACCTGGGAACGGCGATTACGGCGTTTTCGGCTCCGGTCTTGGCCGGTTTTCTCGGCTGGCAGCAGACGGTGCTTGCGTATGCGGTTTTGCTCAGTATTTTCGCCATTCTGAACTTTACGCTCGGGGACCGCAAGGAGCCCAAGGTCATTACCTCGCTGTCCGAGCAAATCAAAGGTGTATACCGTAACGAAAAGCTGTGGTTGCTCTGCTTGTTTTATTTCATCACCTTCGGTTCGTTTGTAGCGTTCACCGTCTACTTGCCGAACTTTCTTGTATCGCATTTCGCGTTGTCCAAGGTCGATGCAGGGATGCGTACCGCCGGATTTATCGTCCTGGCGACGATTATGCGGCCGGTCGGCGGCTGGATGGGGGATAAATGGAACCCGTTTGCCATTCTGATGTTTGTATTCGGCGGGCTGACCGTCTCGGCGCTGCTGCTGTCCTTTGCTCCTTCGATTCAGCTGTACACCGTCGGCTGCCTGACGATCGCATTGTGCGCAGGCACCGGGAACGGGACCATCTTCAAGCTGGTTCCGCTCTATTTCACGAAGCAGGCCGGGATTGCCAACGGGTTAATTTCAGCGATGGGCGGATTGGGCGGATTTTTCCCGCCGCTGCTGCTGACGCTTATTTTCAACCTGACCGGACAATACGCGATCGGCTTTATGGCTTTATCGGAAATTGCGCTGGCGAGTCTCATTTTGGTCGTCTGGATGTTTTTCCAGGAGAAGCTCAGCTTGTCGGTCAGCATGGTGAATCAAACGTCGCAATGCATCATGGTGACGGACCCGCAAGGCATCATCCAGTCTGTCAACGGCTCCTTCACCGAGGTGACCGGCTATTCCGCCGAAGAAGCGGTAGGCCAAACGCCGCGCCTGCTCAAGTCGGGACGCCAGGACGACGTCTTCTACCGCAAGATGTGGCAGGCGCTGCGCGAGGATGGAAGCTGGCAAGGGGAAATCTGGAACAAGCGCAAAAACGGCGAGATTTACCTCGAATGGCTGACCGTCAACTGCATTCGCAGCGACGGAGGCGAGATCAAATATTTTACCGCCATGTTCAGTGATATGACACGCTCCAATACGCTCAAGGAGGTCATGTAACATGAGTGCCAAAAGTAATCGGATTGCGGAGTTTTTTCTCGATCTGTGCCTGATCCGGGAAAGCGGTCAGCCTGACCGCTTCGCCGCCTCGGTGGAACAGCTGCTCAAGGGGCTGTTCCCCGAGGCGGCCAGCTGGTACATGGAGGAGAAGCACGAGGAAGGCGTCGAAATTATGCTCGTCGAAATCAAGGGGCGGGGAAGCTGGGCAACGGAGGAGCAATTTCAGACGTATCTGGAGGAGGAAGCGCCGCCCCGGTTCTGGGAGTGGCTGCAGGGCTTTCGGATGCAGGTCGAGGTGAAGCGGCATGAGGAGTGCCGGCATTGCGGCTCCAAGGACGACAAGCCGCAGGCCGAAGCGGCACAAGCGGACGGGGCATTGCGCAACGTCGCAGCCGCAGGAGTGGAAGCGTCATGACGGGCTGGGAGAGTCTGCTGTCCGCTTATGAGGGAAGTCAGGTGCGTATCTGGATCGAGGACCGCTCCGGAGAGGAGCAAACGAAGCCGCAGCCCTTCGTGCTGCATAAGGTGAAGCAGACGGCAGACCGTCAGCAGCTGCTTTTTTATATCAACAAGGCGCAGTTTCTGTCGGTGCCGATCTTCGATGAAAGCTTGACCCGGCTGGAGCCTTCGGCTACCGGAGACTGCTTTGTCTCCCACGATCAGGCGGCCGAGCTGCATTACTGGATTTATTTCCAGAGGCACCTCGCATGAGAAAAGGATACGTGCCGAATCAGCATGGCGCCTGGTCGATGCTGCTCATTCCGTTTTTGTTCGGCCTGTTCGCCTCAGGCGCGGTCTGGCTGCACGGGCTGCTGTTCCTGTGCTGGCTGCTCGCCTACCTGTTTGCATACCCGCTCCTGCAAAGTATACGTACGAAGAAAACGGCGATTTATGCGGCTCCGCTGCGGCTGTATGGCATTTTGCTGCTGCCCGCCGGGGCGGCGCTGCTTATGGTGCGGCCTGAGCTGCTCATGTATGGTGTCGTGCTGCTTCCACTGTTCCTGATCAACTGCTGCTATGCCCGGATCAACCGGGAGCGGTCGCTGGTGAATGACCTCGCCGCCGTGACGATGTTCAGCTTGATGGTATTTATCTCCTATAATCTGGGCGGAGGTACGGACTGGCGGGTGGCAGTGGAGCTGTTTGCGCTCAGCATGCTGTATTTCATCGGGACTGTTTTCTTTGTAAAGTCCATTATTCGCGAGAAGCATAATGTCAAATACACGTACTTCTCCATCGGCTACCATGCGGCGCTGCTTGCGATTGCGCTGGTCATCTTCCCGCCGGGCATAGCTGTCGTGCTTGCGGTGCTGCTGATTCGTGCGATCTGGACGCCCCGCGTCAAGCTGTCCGTGAAGCAAAGCGGGATGCTGGAAATCGCTTATTCGGTTTTAGTCGCCTGCACCGTGCTGATTGTGTATGCGTAATCGGGGACGTTACAGGGTCGCTGAATCAGAGCAGCCATTCGAATCGGATGAACGGTACGTTTTTTAGGGTATAAGGGTCATTCTGCTGCGGCCGGATGGCTCTTTTTGGCGTAAGCGTCATCAACCCTTCTGAATAGCCGTTTCCCCCCATTGTTATTGCGTCGATGAACAATTAGGATGAGAACCATCGGCAGACAAGCCAAATTTTCAGCTAGGAGTGAGGACTATGAGCAGCAAGCAAATTCCCGATACGTTGATGTTGGAGGAGCGAGCGGCGCACGCGCTGCATGCGATGGTTGGAATGGCCGATCGTGAATACGGTTTCGTCCCTTTTTTTAGCGCAAATTTGATGTCAGATACCCCCTATATGACACACGGCGATTGGGATTATGGCTCATCGCACGGCCGGATGATCGACGGGATGATTTTGGCCCGTCACATGTCCGGCGAAACGATAGGGACGGAGGTCGAAGAGCGTTATAGGGCAAATCTGCTCTCTTTCTTCAAGGAAGACGGCATGAGCTACCGGCAGGTCAATCCAAACGGGCATTGGGAAGCCAATGCGAATCTGATCGACCAGCGCGCGGTCATCCTGTCGCTGACGACGTGGCTGATGACGACCGGTGACACGCGGGTGCGCGAGGTAGCCGACCGACATGTGGCCGCGCTCAAACGGATCGCAGTGAAGGAGCGGGATGTCTGGTATTACCCGGCTTCGGAATATACGGAGCAGGGCTGGCCGTCGGCCAACGGCGTGCAGCTGCGCCTTGCGCCCGATCCGGCCGCGTTCTGCGGACGGCTTGTGATGCCGCTGCTCAAGTATCATGAGCTGACCGGCAACGAGGATGCGCTGGAGCTGTGCCAGTTTTTCACCGCGATGATTATACACCGCAGCGGCGTCTTTAACGCCGACGGCAGCTTTAACGATTCGCTCGCCTATCGCAGCGGCCATTTCCATACGCGGATCGGGACGCTGGATGCGATTGCCCGTTTTGGGGCGTTTACCGGAGACGCTTCCATGATTGCGTGGGTGAAAAAATGCTACGACTGGGCGCTGACGAAATGTACGGCCTTCGGCTGGACGCCGGGCGATCTGCATGAGCAAGCGTATGAGCATGAAACCTGCTCGCTTGTAGACCTCATCTCCACCGGCATTTCGCTGGCCAAAAGCGGCTATGTGGAATATTGGGGCGTCGTGGAGCGGTTCCTCCGCAACCATCTGACCGAATCGCAGCTGCTTGATTTGAGCTGGGTGAAGGATAGCCGGGAGGTGCCGGCCGACATTCAAGGGCTGATCACGTATCGCGAGGTGGCGAAACGGACTCGCGGCTCGTTTGCCGGCTACTCCGCGCCAAATGATTTCTGCTGCGATGTCAATGAAGGCCGCGGCCATACGAGCGACCTGCAGCTTTGCTGCCTGGGCTCGGGCACCCGGGGGCTGTTTATGGGCTGGAGCAGTGCCATTACGGAGAAAAACGGCGCGGTCAGCGTCAATTTCCTGTTAAATCGCGGCTCGGCCTGGGTCGATGTAAGCAGCTATTTGCCGCATGAGGGCAAGGTCGTGCTGGAGGTCAACCAGGACATTCGACAGCTCAGCGTCCGCATCCCGGAATGGGCCGGCTTTACGAAGGTAGCGTTTACACGCGAATATGAAGGGACTGTGACGGAAGGAACGGGCAGTGAGCCAAGCCGCTGGCTGAACCGCCACTTCCTGCTGCTGGGCGCTGCCCGCGCAGGCGAACGCATCACGGTAAAGTTCCCGCTCAGCTTGCGCAAAACGACGGAAACGGCGATGAATCAGACATTTGAGACGTCCTGGCGGGGCGACGATGTTGTCGATATTACGCCACGCGGGACGAAGCATCCATTTTATAGCGGAAGAAAGGTGTTCGACCAGGCGCCGATGCGCGATGGACAATACCGTCGTCCCGACCACGAGCTGATCTGGTAATCGGGCTGGCAGAGAGCTGCTCGGCAAGCGCTGGTCTGGCAGCATGCCGGGCGGGGAGCTGAAGAGAGGAGTCGCAGGGATGATTGAGGAGCATGTAACGGCAACCTACTTGGTGGAAACACCGTTTACGCTGGAGCGGGCGGCGGAGGTGATTGCAGGCGAACAGTCTACAGGAACGTTTACTGCGGTGCCGGGTGAGACAGAGGCTTTGAAGGAGCGACATGGGGCCAAAATCGTGAGCGTCGAGCCGCTGGAAGCGGCGACTGCTCCATCGCTGCCGGGGGCGCTGACGCCTCCGGGTCACGACGGCTTGTATCGGCGCGGCATAGTAAAGGTGGCGTTCCCGGTGTGTAACTTCGGGCCCTCGCTGCCGAATTTGATGTCCGCGATTGCGGGTAATTTGTATGAGCTGCAGGAGCTGTCCGGGCTCCGTCTGCTGGACGTGGATTTGCCGCCCTCCTTTGCCGCTGCGTATCCGGGACCGAAGTTCGGCATTGACGGAACGCGGCGCTTGACGGGCGTCTACGGACGGCCTATTATTGGAACCATCGTGAAGCCAAGCGTCGGCTTGTCCGCGCAGCAGCTTGGCGAGCTGGTCGGCGAAATGGCGCTGGCCGGGCTTGACTTTGTGAAGGATGACGAGTTGAACGCAAATCCGCCGTATTTGCCGTTTCCGGATAAAGTGAAGGCGGTGATGGACGCCGTCAACCGGGCGGCGGATGCAACCGGGCGCAAGCTGATGTATGCCTTTCATATTACCGGTGATCTCGATGAGATGCGGCGGCATCATGATCTGGTCGTCGAAGCAGGGGGCAATTGCGTGATGGTCAGCATCAACAGCATTGGTCTGGCCGGTATGGCCTGGCTGAACCGCTATAGCGAGGTGCCGATTCATGCGCACCGCAACCAGTGGGGGCTGATGACGCGTTGCCCGCTGCTCGGGATGGAATTTAACGTGTATCAGAAGCTGTACCGGCTTGCGGGCGCAGACCAGCTGCATGTGAACGGCTTGAACAGCAAATTTTATGAAAGCAATGAATCGGTCGTCCGCTCGATCCGGGCTTGCGCAGAGCCGCTGTTTGGCGGCTACGGCACGATGCCGGTCGTGTCATCAGGCCAATGGGCCGGAACAGCCGAGGTCACGTACGCGAGCGCAGCGACCGTCGATGT
This sequence comes from Paenibacillus sp. sg306046, assembly GCF_059821225.1. NCBI lineage: Bacteria > Bacillati > Bacillota > Bacilli > Caryophanales > Paenibacillaceae > Paenibacillus > Paenibacillus sp. sg306046. The sequence continues at coordinate 256,477 of NZ_JCAMRT010000003.1, read as the reverse complement.
GATGCATCTGGCGGGCGGCGGCATTCTCGCGCACCCCGACGGCCCGGCGGCAGGAGTGGAAAGCATGAAGCAGGGCTGGGAGGCAGCGGTGCAGGGCATCCCGGCGGACGTCTACGCGGCCGCGCATCCTGCGCTGGCGCGGGCGATGGGCAAGTTCGGCCGCAGTGCGGAGCCGCAGCGATGAGCGCGCGTGGGGTTGGGCGCGGAGTGCGCGTTGAAGCGAGGTCCGGAGAGGAAGTCGCGGAGCAGCGCGGGGTGTGCGCTGACTCCCCGACGCTGCGGCTGGCTTATTACGGCGACGACTTTACCGGGTCAACCGATGTGCTGGAAGCGCTGTCGGAGGCCGGGCTGCGGACGCTGCTGTTTCTGGAGCCGCCTTCGCCGGAGCTGCTGCAGCGCGAATTTCCGGATGTGGAATGCATCGGTGTTGCCGGGGTAGGCCGGTCGCTGACGCCGGACGAGATGGACCGGGAGCTTGGCCCGGTGCTGGATCGCTTGCGTTTATTGAAAGCCCGGATCGTGCATTACAAGGGCTGCTCAACCTTTGATTCATCGCCGCGTATCGGCAGCATCGGCCGGGCCATTGAGCTTGGCCGCGCGCGGTTCCGGGGCGGCCGTTACGTGCCGCTGCTGGTTGGCGTGCCGCGTCTCGGACGGTATACGGTGTTCGGCAACCATTTTGCGGCAGACGGGCGGGGCGGAATGGCTCGCCTGGATCGTCATCCGACAATGTCCCGGCACCCGGTTACGCCGATGGAGGAGGCCGATCTGCGGCTGCATCTGGCCGGTCAGACCGAGCTGCCGATCGGCTTGCTCGATGTGCTGGCGCTGGAGGGCGAGCCTGCGGCTGTCCGGCGCCGGCTGGAGTCGCTGCTGGACAGCTCGCCGGACATTGTGCTGATGGATGTGCTGGATGAGCCGAGACTGGAAGCGGCGGGCAGGCTGATCTGGGAGGAAGCCGAGCAAGCGGCTGCGGACGGAGAAAGCCTGTTTGCCGCAGGCTCGTCGGGAATTGAATACGCGTTGGCGGCGCATTGGCAGGCGGCAGGCTACATGGCCGACCGGCAGCTGCCTGCGAACGCTGGCAGTGAAGCTGCCGGTGAGGTCAGCCAACTGCTGGTCATCTCCGGCAGCTGCTCGCCGATGACGGCTGCCCAGCTGGCGTGGTCATTTGCCAACGGCTACGCAGGCATTCGCGTTCCCGTACGCGAGCTGCTGGACCCGGAGCAAAGCGACCGGGTGCATAGCGAGCTGCTGGCAGATGCGCTGCTGCTGCTGGCGGAAGGGCGCAGCGTGGTGCTGTATACAGCCGTCGGTCCGGAGGATGTGGAGCCGCAGCTCCCGGCTGTTTTAACCGCGGAGGGAAGTGCGGGAATGCAAGCGGATACAAGGAGCGGACAGGCGCCGCATGCAAGCGCCAGTTCCGCGGAGCAGCCGTCCGATGCCAGGCGCGAGCTGGGCATTCGGCTCGGACGGCTCGCTCGCGAGCTGATCGCCGCGACCGGGCTGCCGCGTCTGCTGGTGGCGGGCGGGGATACTTCCGGCTACGTGACCCGCGAGCTGGGCATTTACGCGCTCGGCTGGCTCGGCAGCATGACGCCGGGGGCGCCTTTATGCCGGGCGTACAGCTCGAACCCGCGCCTGGACGGGCTTCAGCTTGTGCTGAAGGGCGGTCAGATGGGCGGGGAGCATTTATTCGAACAAGTGCGCAACGGACGATAACAAGGGGGAAACGGGATGGAAAAACAGATCACCTCAGATTGGATAGAAAGCGGTTTCTTGCAGGCGGGCCGCCATGCCGACAATGCGAAAGCTTCTGACAACACCGAATGTCCAGATGGAGCCTGGCGGCAGGACGGTCATCCGGCGCGAGACTGGACCGATCCGCTGACGCTTGGACGCCGCGTGGAAGCGCCGCATGCGTTGTCCATTCCGTATGCGGATGTCCGGTCGGCTCTGGCGGATGAGCGGGGCTTGTCACCGTATTTTCTGCTGCTGAACGGCCAATGGTCGTTTCGTTATGCGGATAGTCCGGAGGAAGCGCCGGACGGCTTCGAGCAGCCGGATTATGTGGAGCAGGGCTGGGACAGCCTGCCGGTGCCTGCGAACTGGCAGCTGCACGGCTACGGCACCCCGCTGTATTCCAGCTGCCCGTATCCGTTCCCGGTCGATCCGCCGCATCTGCCCTTGGCGAACCCGACCGGCTGCTACCGCCGCGCCTTCCGGCTGCCGGGCGGCTGGCAGGCGCGGCGAACGCTGCTTGCCTTCGAGGGCGTCGATGCGGCTTTTCACGTGTGGGTGAACGGCAAGCTGGCCGGTTACGGGCAGGGCAGCCATTATCCGCATGAGTTTGACGTGACGGATTTCGTGCAGCCTGGGGACAACTGGGTTGCTGTACGTGTATACCAATGGTGTGCGGGCAGCTACCTGGAGGATCAGGATAAATGGCGGCTAAGCGGCATTTTCCGCGATGTGTATCTGTTGTCCGTCCCGGCTGTACGCCTCGCTGACGCCGGTGTGCGCACCCGGCTCGACGGGGAAGGCGGCGGTGAGCTGGAGGTCAGTCTTACGCTCGCTTGCCGGGGCGGCGCGACAGCAGGGGGCCAGGCTGTACGGCTCGTGCTGCTGGAGGGCTGCGATCCGGCCGCGATCATAAGGCATGAAGCGAGGCTGATCGGTGAAGCCTTTGCCCCGGATGAAAACGGCATCCCGCAAGGCAAGCTGACGATCGGCCTGTCGAGCGTGCGCGCCTGGTCAGCCGAGGAGCCGTTTCTATACACGCTGCTGCTGGAGCTGACGGATGCGGCGGGTGAGGTGCAGGAGGTGCGGCGGGTACCGGTCGGGTTTCGCGAGCTGCGAATTGAAGACGGCCGCCTGCTGGTCAATGGCTCCCCGGTGATCATTCGCGGCGTGAATCGCAATGAATTTGACCCGCTGCTTGGCTTCGTCGTCACCCAGGCGTCGATGCTGGAGGACATTTTGCTCATGAAGCGGCATAACATCAACACGGTGCGCACCTCGCATTATCCGAACGACAAGCGCTGGCTCGATTTGTGCGACCGCTACGGCTTGTATGTGATTGATGAGGCGGATCTCGAAACGCACGGCTTCGTACTTGCGGGCGGCGACGAAAGCCGCTTGTCCGACGATCCGGCATGGCGCGAGCCTTATATGGACCGGATGATTCGGCTGGTGGAGCGGGATAAAAACCATCCGTCCGTCATCGTCTGGTCGCTCGGCAATGAATCCGGATTCGGCTGCAATCACGAAGCGATGGCCGACTGGGTGCGGTCGGTCGATCCGACGCGGCCTGTCCACTATGAGCGGGCCTATGAAGCGCCAGCTGTCGATATTGTCAGCTCGATGTATCCGTCAGTGGATATGCTGATCGCGGAAGGGAAAAAGACGGACAGCCGTCCGTATCTGATGGTTGAATTCGGGCATGCGATGGGCAATTCACTCGGTAATCAGCAGGAATATTGGGACGCCGTCTATACGTATCCCCGGCTGCTTGGCGGGCTGATCTGGGAGTGGGCTGACATGGGGCTGCGCCGGACCGGCGCGGACGGCAGCGAGGAATACGCGTACGGGGGCCAGTATGGCGACGAGCCGCACAGCGGGCATTTTTGCATTGACGGGCTGCTGTTTCCGGACCGGAGCTTGAAGCCTGCGATGCTTGAATACAAGAAGGCGATTGAGCCGGTGAAGGTCGAAAGCGTACAACCGCACGATGGCCTGCTTCGGATCAAGAACCGCTACGACATTGTGACGCTGGAGCATGTGCTGGCGGAGTGGACGTTATACCGCGATCATATCGCCCTGGAGCATGGTGAGCTGCCCGCATTGGCCATTCCGCCGGGCGGCGCTCAGGAAGTACGGATTCCATATGCGTCCGTATTGGAAGAAGCGGGCTGCGAGTATTGGCTGCATGTGCGCTTTACGCTTAGGCAGGCTACTGCCTGGGCGCCGAAGGGACATGAAATCGCTTGGGCGGATGTGCCGCTCGCCAGCAGAGTCGCAGCAGCCTCAGCATCCATCCCGCAGGCGGAGGAGCTGCCCACCGACAGCAAGCCGGACATTTCGGGTCAGCCGCTGCTGCAGGTAGAAGAGGACGGCCGGCTGGTTCGGGTGACTGGAGACGACTTTACGCTGACGTTCCGGCTGGATACCGGGCAGCTCGCCGACTGGCAGAGCTGCGGCACAAAGCTGCTGGAGGAAGGGCCCCGGCTGCAGCTGTGGCGGGCGCCTGTCGACAATGATGTGCATTTGGCCAAGGAGTGGCGCAAGTTCAAGTATGACAAGCTGGCAGCCAGCCCGCGAGCCGTCTCGTACCGGGTGATCGACCATCGGGCCGTCCAATGGGTCGTGCGCGAGTCGATTGGCGCAAAAGGCGAAGCGATTGCCTTTCTGGCTGAAACGGTGTACACGCTGTTCGGCAACGGTGAACTGGCGGTACAGACACGAATGGCTGCCGCCCGGGATGAGCTGCCGCCGCTGCCGCGCTTCGGGATGCAGCTGGCGCTGCCTGCTGTGTGCGACCGGCTGACCTGGTTTGGCCGAGGGCCGCATGAATGTTATCCTGACCGCAAAGCCAGCGGCAAGCTCGGCTTGTTTAGCGGAACGGTCGAGGATCAGCTTGTTCCTTACATCAAGCCTCAGGAAACAGGAAACAAAGCCGATGTACGCTGGGGCGCTGCAACGAATCACAACGGCGGCGGGCTGTTGGTCGCAGGCGAGCCGCTGGTTGATTTAAGTGTCCATCCGTTTACGCTGCAGCAGCTGACGGCGGCCAAGAAGCGGGCTGATCTGACCCGCGCGGATCGGATGTACCTATACATCGACAGCCGTCAAACGGGGATCGGCAATCATAGCTGCGGCTACGCGCCTACTTTGCCTGCGTACCTGCTGCAGCCGGAGGCGCTTTACGAGCTGAGCTTCCGGCTGAAGCCCGCCGTGCCGGAGGCATGCTCACTGCCAGCCGCTGCGAGGGAGCTGCGGACGGCGGGGCCGGTTCCGTGGCCGACGGCGTCCTGGCCGGAGCAAGAGGCAGCAAGCAGGATCGCGTCATCGGGCAGCGCAGGCCGTACCGAAGCGGTTCAGGAGGAGGGACAAGTGCATGCTTGAGTTAAGGCAGCGATTTGCGCAGGCCGATCCCCGGTTTGGCCCGGTTCCGTTCTGGTGGTGGAGCGCAGAGCCGGTGACAGAGGAGCGGATTCGCTGGCAGCTGGAAAAATTTCGCCGGGGCGGCCTGCGGAACATCGGCATCATTAATATGGCTCCGACCGGGCCGCAATACGGCTCGGATGGCGATGATCCGGTCTATGGCAGCGAGCCATGGTGGTCGCTGTTTGGCTTTACGGTCCGCGAGGCGGCGAGGCTCGGCATGCGGGTATGGTTTTATGACCAGATCGGCTTCTGCGGGTCCAATCTGCTGGCGCGCATCGTCGCCGAGCGACCCGATTGCGCGGGCTACCAGCTCCGGCGATTTGCGCCGGAGGAGCAGCTGCCGGAGCTGGCGGTGCGGCTGTATGCGGACGAAGGAGCCGTCTATGCGGCGGTGCGCCAAGGCTTCAACTGGCTGGACCCGGCTGCCGCAGGCGAGCTGATGAACCGGGTTCATGGCGAAATGGAACGCCGCTTTGGCCCGGAGCTGGGCCGCGCCATTGCAGGCAGCTTCCAGGACGAGCTGCCGCCGCTGCCGCTCTGGACCCCAGCGCTTGACGCGGTGTACCGCGAGCGATTCGGCGAGGAGCTGGCTCCGCTGCTGCCTGCGCTGTTCGATCCGCTGCCCGGCGCGGCGACGATTCGCCGCCGGGTATACCGACTGGCGGCGGAGCTGGCCGAGCAGTCCTGGTTTATCCCGCTTGGCGACTGGCACCGGCGCCATGGCCTGCTGCTTGGCTGCGACCAGGCCGGCCCGGCCCGCCGGGCCGATCCGAACGGAGCGCAGCGGCTGTATTTGGACTATTTCCGCACCCATCGCTGGTACAATGCGCCGGGAACCGACATGGACGGGGAAATCAAGCCGCATTCCTCGATGGCGCATTTGCATGGAGACGGAAGCTCGCGGGTATGGCTGGAAGGCTTTCATTCGAGCGGCTGGGGCGGCACGCTGGAGGAAACGATGCATTGGCTCATTCCATGGCTGCAGGCCGGAGCGACCTTATACAGCCCGCATTCGGTGTACTACAGCACACGGGGCGGCTGGTGGGAGTGGGCGCCGCCGGATACGGGCTGGAGACAGCCCTATTTTGACCATTACCCGATTTTCGCCGATACGGTCAGCCGGGTGTGCGCGCTGCTGAGCGAAGGGGTGCATGTGTGCGAGGTAGCGGTGCATTATCCGTCCTATGCGGTGTGCGGTCATCTGTCGTTAAGCGACGGGGGCGCTCTGGAGCATCCGATGGTGCTGTCCAACCGCGAGCCGAATGAGACGGTAACCCACCTGCAGCGGGTATACCGGAGCGTCGCAGGCAGCTGGAACCGGCGGGATCAGGATCGTCCAGGCGCGCTCAAGCAGGCCAACATTGACTTCGATATTGCCGACGACGCGGCGCTGGCCAAGTCAATCCCGTCCGGACGCAGCCTGCGGATTGCGGAGGAAACGTTTGCGGCCCTGCTGCTGTGCGGTACGACGCTGATGGATGCCGAGGCGCGCGAACGGATTGACGCATGGATGGCACAGGGCGGACTGGTCGTCGGGGTGGAGGTTCCTGCCGAGGAGCAAAACTGGCCTGGCGTCATCTACGCAGAGAGCGCGGAAGCGGCGGTTGCGCTGCTTGCGCCGCGGCTGGAGCCGTCCGTGCAGGGCGGCGGAGCGACGCTGCAACGGCGGACGCCGGAGGCCGATATTTTCCTGCTGCTTCCAGTCGAGGGGGAAGAAGGCTTGCTGACGCTGCATGAGCCTTCGCGGCCGGAACGATCGGCTCCGGAGCGGACGCGTTATCGGCTGCGGACCGCGCGTGAGCCGGAGCTGTGGAATCCGGTCACCGGCGAGTCGGAGCGAATCGCGTACCGGCGTGATGGCGACTGGATTGAAATTGAGGCGACGTTCGACGCTTGGCCGGCAGCGCTGGTCGTTTGCGTGGATAGCCCGGCACGGGATGAGGTGAACCAGGCTGCTGACGGCAGCGGACGTCTGGAGGTAAGCGCAGGGGCAGAGCAGGTGGCGCCGGAGCGAGGGCAGGCATTTGATTCCGCCGGATACGGCGGCCGCCACATTCAACCGGCCCGTACCGGCCGGCGGCTCGCCGCCGGACGTGAGTCTCTGGCGGTGACAGACTGGCAGGTGCAGGCGATTCGCACACTGGATAACCGGTACGGCGATTTCGATTTACACAGCCTTGAGGGCGCAAATCCGGTATCGGGTGAGCAGGACGATCGCGGGGACGGTCTCGGATCGACGGATGCTGCCGACGCGTTGATGCCGACGGAGCGGCGCAGCCTGTTGATGCGTCTGGAGGAAGCCGGAACGGCAGCGGATGACTGGCATAAGCCGGAATATGACGATGCGGACTGGACGACGCGTTTATGGAGCGAGGCGACTTATTTCCGCGTATGCCGCGGAGAGCGCTACGAGGACAGTAAAGCGCAGTCTGCGGTGTTCAGCCGCGTGTTCGGCGATTTATCCATTCGCCCGTGGGCCGGACGGATGGGGCGGGTGCCGCGCCGCTTCCTGACGCTGGGCCGGGTCGGGCCGGAGGAATGGGCGTGGGCCAAAACGTATGTCGTAGCGCCTGCAGCAGGTACCTACTGGATTCGGCTGGAAAGCAATGCCACGATATTAGGCACGGTAAACGGCGAAGCGGTGAACTGGAGCGGCGGTCCGGAGGAACAAACGGGCTGGATTCAGCTGCAGGCGGGAGCTAATGAGCTGCTGCTGCAAGCCCGTCCTGCCGGTAAAGGACCGATGCGCGCCGCCGTTGAAATTAGCGCACAGGCGCGTCCGGCGCTGCCCAAGTGGCTGTACACCCGGCATCCCCACGGAAAATCCCAACTGTCGGTAAAGCTGCATGCCGCTGCCGGGCATTCGGTCGAGCGGGTCCGGGTTATATTTGCCGCTCGCGGGCGGGCGATCCTTGTTGTCAACGGGGTGAAGCTGACCGAGCATGGCGACTATAATCCGTACATTCGTCAAGGTCAGGAGGAAGTCGACCTTACCGCCTGCTGGCGCACGGGAGACAATGAACTTGTGATTGAGCTGCCGGAAGGCAAAGGCGAAGTGTTTGTCGACGGGCTGATCGAGCTGGCCAGCGGAGAAAAGCTGCCGTTCTCCACAGGCGCGGATTGGACGGATGAGGCGGGCCGCGAGCCGGGCATTTTCCACGCTGCGGTGCTGCAGTATGCGGAGACGGAGTCGTTGTGGCTGTCGCCGCGCCCGCATCCGCTGCCGGATGTCGGCTGGCTGATGCCGGAGCATGTCGCTGATCCAAGGCCACTGCCGCTGCTGGCTGATCCAGCTCAGCTGGGCAGGCCGGTATGGTTCCGCTTTCCGGTGCCTGTCGGCGCATACCGGATGCGGCTCGCCTGCGAAGGCGCAGCGCGTGTCTGGATCGGGGGCGAGGAGGCGGAGGTCCGCGACGGCGTCGCGGAGTTTCCGGCGCAGCCGGGGGGCGCGCTGGCGGCTATCCGCATCAAGCCTTCCGGCGATCGGACGGAAGCGGCCGTGCTGCTCGGCCCGATCCGCTTCGACACCGTCGCAGCGCCAGGCAGGCTGGGCGACTGGCGGACGGCGCTGGGCTTGCCGCATCACAGCGGCATCGTGGAGTACGAGGCCGAGCTGCAGACGGACGCATGGTGTGAGGCTGTGCTGGACCTCGGCCATGTGCGGGGCACAGCCGAGGCATGGCTCGACGGGCAGCCGCTAGGCGTCAGGCTGTGGAAGCCGTACCGCTTTGAGCTGAACGGACCTTTGCCGGCCGGTCGGCATACATTGACCGTGCGCGTGGCGAACACGCTGGGCGCGCATTATGAAGTCGGGCGTCCGACCAATCTGGTCGGAAGCAGCCCGGACATGACGTACTGGAGCAGTGGCAGACCGCATGAGGCAGCATGGCAGCCGTGGTTTGCATCGGGCGGTCTGTACGGGCCGGTGACGCTGCAGGAGCAAACAGCCGAGCAGGAGTCGCACGATTAGGATTAGGCCGGGGGCACATATGCCGAACACAGGCAGAGCGTACAGCGGTGTTAACGCCGCCTGCCGGGAGGCGAGCGCGCGCCGCCGCGCCAGAAAGCCTTGTCGTCGCGGCTTATGACAGGGGCATTTTCTCGCGTAGAAATAAGTACGGCAGGAAGCTGCAATAAAAACGGTTGGCTTCAGCTTCAAGCGGGGGACTGAAAAAGTCCATCTCATAGAAAGGCACAGTCTCTTTAAGAAGGTCGAAGAGACTGTGCCTTGTTTATGCTCTCTAGATCACCATGCCATTATTGGGACTGACAATCTGCCCCGTCATCGAATCCTGTGTAAGAATGGCGCAAATCAAATCTGCAATATCCTCGGGTGAGGAAATCCGTTGCAGCGGAAGAGCGCCGCTTAATCTTTTCATTTTTTCCTCTTCTCCCTCCCACCAGCGTGTCGCTACTGCAGCAGGGGCTATGCAATTCACCCGGATTTCCGGGGCAAGGGCGTGAGCCAGTGATTTGGTCAGTCCGTGAACAGCTGCCTTGGAAACCGCGTATGGCAGGGACGAGCCAGAGCCGGTAATTCCGGCAATACTTCCTATATTCAGAATAGCTCCCATTTTATTTCTCTTTAAGATCGGAGCAACGGCTCGCGCACAATGAAACATGCCTTTCAGATTTACGTCCAGTACATAGCCCCATATATCATCTGTTACCGCCTCTAAGTCGGATAATTCAATTTGTCTTGTTACACTCGCATTGTTAACCAGAAAATGAATATTCCCATAATGGGATAATGCTTTTTTAACCATGTCACGAACTTCATTGTCTTGAGATACATCGGCTTGAGCAAGCAGAACTTCCGCGCCGATTTCTTCAAGCTCTTGGGCTGCATACCTCGCTTCCTGCTCCGAACGATTATAATTCAGCACGATCTTGGCGCGTTTATCAGCAAGCTTTTTGCAGGTGGCTTTTCCAATTCCTGTGGCCCCGCCAGTTACGATCACGACTTTGTTGGCAATGTCCATCATGTCACTTCCTTGTCAGCAATTTTATGCCTTTAGGCACATTCAAATAAATAACGGATTGACTCCGCATGCACCGGGTTTCCCGTATTCCACTTCCTGCACGTGCCTTATTATAGCTTCCTCCCAAAATATTGTATAATCGTTAGTAATGATAGGAACCATCAGCCTAAATGATGAGAGGAACGGCATATGGAAAGTTTAGAGTTGCGCATATTTCGAGAAGTGGCCTATACCCAATCAATTTCAAAGGCTGCGAAGAAAATGGGGTATGTTCAGTCCAATGTAACAGCCCATATTCGTAATCTTGAAGAAGAGCTGGGAACGATATTGTTTATTCGCCATCCTAAAGGGGTATCGCTTACGGAAGCTGGCGAACAATTATTATCCTATGCGGATCAAGTTGTCAGCCTACTGGATAATGCGAAACGCCAACTTGCCAAGAGCACGCCAAGTATTCAAATCGGCGCAACACAAACGCTTGCGGCCCACCGGTTGCCGGTGTGGCTTTCCTCCTTTATCCAACAGTATCCGCAAGTCAACTTATCCGTAACGACGGGCGCGCAAGCTGATCTTCTACAGGCCGTTGCAGACGGTCATTTAGCATGTGCCTTTGTCAATACGGAATTTAACCATCCGAAGCTTATGTCTGTTTTTTCATTTCAAGAAGAACTTGTGTTCATTGCTCCCAAGCACTTGAAATTGGATGAAATTCCATATCAACCGATTGTTGTCGCCCGGATCGCTGGTTGTCCTTATCGAAATTTGCTTGAAACATGGGTTATACAACGAACCTCCCGGCGGCCGAATGTCATTCAGTACGACAGTGTTGAAGGGATTATGAAGGCAGTTGCATTAGGCATGGGAATATCTTTACTGCCAAGAGACGCATTGCCGGAGGCGGCTCATGTTCAAGCTTATCCAGCAAATGATATTGGAACGGTAAGCGTTCAACTTGTGATCCCCCAAAATGCTGAAAATCTTAGCTTGAACCAATTCATCGAAACGATAAAAGCTGCGGCTGAATAATTCCGGATTTCTTCGCACCCCCTTGCGTTTATTTATGGAAATGAGAGGCAGGCACGCGGGTTGAAAGGTGTTTTGGCGGAGGGAAGGCCGTGACCTATTTTCATTCTTGACAAGGACAACTGTCCCATAAGCTTTTCCGAATAGGAGCCAGGGGGCATACAAAATGAAAATTGCGATTGTTGGTGATTTTAGTCCAGAATATCCATCACAGATTGCTACTAACGATGCTCTTAGGCATTCATCTAGGAAGTTAGGGATTTTTATCGAGTATGAGTGGATTCCTACATCTACAATAATGAAACAACTGAATACCATCAAGGAAACCTATCACGGTTTTTGGGTAGGCCCCGGGTTCCCGGATTCCGTTGACGGGGTACTTAGCATTGCAAGAAACAAAGTGATGCTCAAGAATGCCGGGCACGAAGAGCGCGATCCAAACGGCAATCAAATCGTTATTAGTAAACTCGCTTGCTCATTAGTCGGTCAGCAAGGCGAAGTTATAGTAAAGAAACCTTCGAGAATCTTTGATATATTCATGAAGCTGGATCAAGAATAGTCGGTACGGATTCCAAGGGGCCAAGCCGGAAAGGGGAGGAGCGTCTGACTGCCGCCCCTCCCCCTATACCCGCGTTTGTTGTTTCACATTACAAAGGGCTTTCGAACCGGTAAGAGCCGGAGCCAAGCCGCAGCACAGCGTTGCCCGCTTCCATACCCAGGAAGCGGATGCCGGGAGCTTCGTTCACGGACCGGCCACCTTCCAGCAGCAGCTCGCTGGAGCGTGCGGGCAGCAGCAGCACCGCGCTGCTGTTGACCGGAATGTGGGCGTTCAGCGTCAGCCGCCCCGTCGCGCTGCGGGTCCAGGCGACCCGTACGACGCCGCACGGCAGCCGATGCTCGGCCGCAGCTTGCGACAGCCCTTCCGGTATCGCCGGCCGCAGCTGCAGCTCATAGCCGCCGCTCGACGGCTCGAAGCGGTAATGAATGCCGCCCAGCCCGGCATAAAACCATTCCTCGATATGGCCGAGCATAAAATGGTTTTGCGACTTGCCGACAGTCGGTCCGTCCCACGCTTCGGTCAGCGTCGTCGCTCCATGCTGCAGCTGATAGCCGTAGCTGGGATGCTCGGTTTGCCGCGCCAGCTCGTAGATCAGGTCGGAGCGGCCGTGCTGGGCCAGCGCCAGCAGCACATAGCGATGGCCGACATCGCCAGCCGTCGTATGCATCCGGCGCTGCTCGATATCAGCGACCAGACGCGCCAGCACGGCTTCGCGGTAAGGCTCCTCCACCAGACCCAGCGCCAGCGGCATGGCGTAGGAAGTTTGGCTGCCGCTGGCATATTGCAGCGTCTCCGGGTCGAAAAACGCGGCGTTAAACGCCGTACGGATCGCCGCAAGCAGCTCGCTGTACCGCAGGGCGTCCTCGCGCTCCTCCAGCAGCTCGGCGATGGTCCGAAAAACATCGACCATCTGGTAGTACATCGCTGTTTCCGTATGGGCAACCGGGGTATTCCGAGCGAAGCCGGGTCCGTCCTCATGCACATCGTACCAATCGCCCAGCCCCCAATCGACGAGATAACCGGTGGACTGATCTGTCACGTAATCGACATAAGCCTTCATGCCGGTGTAATGCTCCTCCAAAATGCGGCGATTGCCGTAAAATTGCAGCAGATTCCAGCCGGTCAGCACGTAGGCCGCTCCCCAGGCGACCGAGTCGCGGAAGCAGCGCCATTGCTCGGCAAACACGACGTATTCCGGCGCTGTCGTCGGCACCAGGCCGCTCGGCAGCTGCGCATCCCGCATGTCCTCCATCGCTTTAACGAGCAGCGGCTCGATGTTATAGTTAAACGCGACCGCCGGCCCCATCAGATGCAGCTGCTCCAGCCAACCGAGCTTTTCCCGGTGCGGACAGTCTGTGAAGATGCTTTTCATGTTGCTGAGCATCGCGTATTGAATGATCGTATGCGTCTGGTTCAGCAGCTCATTGGAGCAGGCGAAGCTGCCGACCGTTTCGGTGTCCGGATAGATCATCCGGCCTTCCAGAGCGAGCAGCAGCGGCAGCGATTCGGCCGGCTCTGCTTGTGCAGCTCCGGCTGGTACAGCTCCTTCGATCTGCACGTAACGAAAGCCGTAGTAGCTGAAGCGCGGGGACCACGTTTCGATGCCGTCGCCCTTTAACGTATAGGTGAACCGGTAAGGGGAGCCGGTCCATTTCTGGTTGGCTGTGCCGTCGTCCTTCAGCAGCTCGGCGGGAGACAAGGTGACGCTTGCTCCGGCTGCGCCCTTCACGGATAGCTCTACCCAGCCGGAAAAGTTTTGCCCCAGGTCAGCCACATAGATGCCCGGAGCGGGCTGCGTATACCGGAGCGGGCGAAAGGCTTGCATTTCCTTGAGCGGCGCGAGAGCCTGCGCTTTCATCCGGCCGCCAGGCGGCTCGGCTTCGATTGCGCGCGACCAGTTGCCCGGCTCGGTAAAGCCTGCGCGATCCCAGCCCGGCTGCTCCAGCCTGGCGTCATAGTCTTCTCCGCCGTAGATGCACGCAAAGGTTAGCGGCCCGTCTGCCGTGCGCCAGCCTGCATCGCTTGCGACGGTGATCAGGGTGCCGTCGGTCAGCGTAATTTCCAGCTGAACCCGGCAGACCGGCGGGCCAAATGATCCTTTGAATTTGCGGTAGCGTCCGCCTGTGACGTGATAAAACCCGTTGCCCAGCATGATCCCGACCGCATTGGCGCCGGCTTGCAGCGCTTCGGTCACATCGTAAACGGAATACAGGCATGTTTTCCGGTATTGGGTCCAGCCCGGCTCCAGCACCCGATCGCCGACCTTGGCTCCATTCAGCCGCAGCTCATAGTGGCCGAGTCCGGACACATAAGCGCGGGCCGAGCGTACAGGCAGCGCCAGCGTAAACTCCTCGCGGAACAGAGGCAGAACGCCCGGCTTGCTGTGGGCAGCATCCGCTGTTAACCAGCGTGCCTGCCAGTCGCTTTCCTCCAGCAAGGCCATTTCGAACCATCCTGTTTCGCTGACGATTTGTTCACCGGCCTCGCTCCATATTTCAACCCGCCAATAGTAACGGGTGCGCGAGCAAAGCGGGCTTCCGGCATACCTAATATGGGCATTGTTGCGGCTGGTCGTATACCCGCTGTCCCATAGCTCGCCCCGCCCGCAGGCTGCCTCTGCTTCGCTGGCCGACACGACCAGACGATAGGCGACCTGCTGCTCGTCGCGCCGGTCCGCAGCGGCAAACGACCAGCGGAACGCCGGACGGGCGACGTCCAGGCCAAGCGGCTGCCGCATCGTTTCGACATAAAGCTGCGCAAGCTTCAAAGGGTGTGGCCCCCTTGTCCGGTAAGCGCTTTCTGCGCCAGTGGACGAGAAGTGGCCACGCTGATCGTTCTGAACTCTTTTCCGTAATTGATGGTCGGATCACCCTCGTGGGTTAAGCGGCAGGCGCAGTAAAAATGGTACAGTACCCCTTCATAGGTCACGACAGACGGCTTATGTGCAAAGATTGAATCAACTTCACCCGGCTCGCCGACCCGAATGATCGGTTCCGGATACTTTTCCCAATGGAGCAGGTTGTCCGATAACGCAATCCCTTCCTGAGCCTTCTTATAATCGTAGCCGAAATAATACATGACCCACTGGTCCCCGTCGCGGACGACGCAAGGGTCGCTGACGAAGCCGCAATCCCAGCTTTCCTCCGTGACTCGCAGCACCGGATTTTCGTCATACCGGGTCCAGTTCAGCAGATCGTCGGAGAACGCCACGCCGGTTTGCTCCTTCCAGCGGCCCTTCGTGGCATTTTTCGCGTTGTAATATAAATAAAACCGGTTGTTATGCTCGATCAGGCATTCCTTGTACAAGCCGCCCTTCTCCCAGTCATGGTCAGGCGAAGCGGTCAAAATCGGCTCCTGACAGCGGTGCCACTCCAATAGCTGTTCATCCTCGGTCCAGGCGATGCCGATGCTGGCGGAGCCTTCCTCATACCCGAACTCGGGGTAAGCGTGATAGACGAGCCAATATTTGCCGTCATGCTTCTTCAGTACAGGCGGAGCCTCCAGCCGGTTTTCCTTCAAAATCCAGGTGCCGGCTACGTTTTTGTTATCCCAGCCATGGCCTTCATCCCGGCGTAAAATGACCGCCAGATGCTCCCACTCCGTCAAGTTATCGCTGGTTGCCAGTGCCGTTTGGTAGCCTACGCCGTCAAACCCGACGTACATCATGTAAAACCGGTCGAGGTGCTGAAAAACAAACGGACAATCGACCGCCCGTTCATCGAATCGCCCGGAGATGCCGGAGCCGACCAGTACGGGCTCGCCAAGCTTATATGGCGTCAAATAACGATCAATTTGCATAAGGACCTCCTTGGAACTAAGCAGTTTTTAACAGATTACTATCGGCCTCAAGCGCTCTGTGGGGGGGATTGGCTCTCATATATAGGGCATTTGCATCTTCAAGCCGGCCCTTGATTGACTTCGCCCTGAACGGAACGGTAGGATGGGGGCAAACCTGTGAGGCAAGGAGGCGCTGCCCATGATGAAGGAAAGTTTGGAGAAGCAGGACAGGGACGAGGGAAGCGGATTAAAGGGAACAGGATTGGACGCGAAACAAGGCGCAGTAGCGGGAGCTGGTGCCCGGTTTGCGGCTGAACGGGAGCAGCCCGCAAAACTGTATCAATTTCAGACAGCGGGACGTATCCTTTTCGGGCGACATGCAATTCGGCAGCTCCCAGCCCAACTGCAGCTGCTCGGCAGCTTTCGCCATGTCGTGATCGTCGCCCAGCGTTCGCTGGTCAAGAGCGGAGAAGTGGATCGGATGATGGCCGAGCTGCGCGAGTCCGGCATCCATTGCCGGTATACGACTGGCGTAAAGCCGGAGCCGACGGTTGCCAACATCCGCGAAGTATTCGCCGAAATCGCTTCCGGTCCGGTTGAGCTGCTCATCGGGCTGGGCGGCGGCAGTGTGCTTGATGCGACGAAGCTGCTGGCCGTTATGCTGACGGACCCGACGGATGTGCAAAGCCTGATCGGCGTCGACCGTGTGGCGAAGCCGGGTATTCCGACCGTGCTAATTCCGACGACGTCAGGCACCGGCTCCGAGGTGACGCCGAACGCCATTGTGACGCTGCCGGAGGAGGAGCTGAAGGTCGGCATCGTTAGCCGTCATTTGCTGCCGCAGCTTGTGCTGCTGGACCCGCTGCTCACGTTGTCGCTTCCGCCGGACATTACGGCTGCGACAGGAATGGATGCGTTTACCCATGCGTTTGAATCGTTTATTTCCAACAAGGCTAATCCGCTCAGCGATGTATATGCTCTGGAGTCCATGCGGCTCATAGCAGGAAGTCTCGTACGCGCTTACAAGCAAGGCGATGATCTCGAAGCACGGGAAGCCATGCTGCTGGGCTCGATGTATGGCGGGATGGCGCTGTCAGCTGCCGGGACGGCTGCCGTGCATGCGCTGGCATACCCGCTCGGCGGAAAATTCGGCATTACGCATGGCGTAGCCAATTCGATGCTGCTCCCGCACGTTACCGCCTTTAACCGCGATGCAATTGCCGGAAAGCTGGTGCGCGCTGCGCAGGCGATGGGCTTGGGCGGCGCGGAGCTATCCGAGACGGAAGCGGCCGAGCGCGTGATCGGGACGATGCTCGATTGGACGCGCGAGCTGCGCATTCCGCAAAATTTGCGGGCGTTTGGCGTGACGGAGCAGCATATTCAGAGCTTGTCGGAAGCGGCCTTTCAGGTGCGGCGGCTCATGGACAACAATCCAAAGCCAATGGATGTAGAGGCGATTGCTGACGTCTACCGCCAATTGCTGCCGCAGACCGGCCGGGAGGAGGATGTGTCCTGAACATTGCAATTATTGCCGATGATTTGACCGGCGCTTGCGATACGGGCGTGCAACTGGCGCGACAAGGGCAGCGCGTTTCGGTGCTGCTGCAGACTGCGGGCGAGCCGGCTCCATTTGGCGTCAAGCCCGAGGTGCGGGTGTGGGATACGGACAGCCGATCGCTGGAGCCTCCGGTCGCGTATCGGAAAACGGTGGACGCCGTGCGCCAGGCGCGGCGAGCCGGGGCAGCATTTTTGTTTAAAAAAATTGACTCCACGCTGCGAGGCAACGTCGGCGCGGAAATTGACGCGATGTTCGACGCGCTCCGTCCCGATTTTGTGCTGATCGCTCCGGCGTTTCCGCAGGCGGGACGGTGCGTGCGCGAAGGCCGTCTGTACGTAAACGGCGTTCCGCTGCATGAAACGGAATTTGCCCGCGATCCGAAAACGCCGGTCCGCGATTCGTACATTCCCGACCTGCTGCGCCGTCAGACGAAGCAGCAGATTGCGGTGCTGCCGGTCGCTTTCTGGCTGCAGCCGCAGCAGGAGCTGGTAGAGGCGCTGGCCGGGCTGGCCGCTGCCGGAACCCGGTATCTTGTGGCGGATGCGGAGGAGCCTGTGCATTTGGAGCGTATGGCCGCTTGCCTGGCCGTGCTGGCGGCTTCGGTCGTCTGGGTCGGCTCGGCCGGCCTGGCCGGATATTTGCCGCTGCGCACAGCAGCGGAGCAAGCTGCGGCTGACGACACGACGGATGAAGTCCGCCAAGCGACTGCTGCCGGAAGCGGCGTGGATGCAGGTGGGCAAGCCGCGACTGGCGGAGACGGTACGGATGCAGGTGGGCAAGGGGCGATTGTCGGCGGAGCAGACGCGTTGCGTAAAACGACCGCTGCCGGTGGGAGCGACGCATTCCGGCAAACGGCGGCTGACAGAGACACGACGGATGAAGTCCAGCATAAGACGGCCAGCGACGAATTGGATGCGCTTCCACAGGCTGTTTCGCCGGTGCTGGTCGTCGTAGGCAGCGTCAGCGGCCGAACCCGACGCCAGCTGGAGCTGCTGCTGGAGCGGCCGGATGTATGCGGCATTGTGCTGGATGCCGCGAAGCTGGCGGGAGCGGAGACGGTAGGAGAGCAGGAGCTGGAGGCGGCGGTCCGTCAGGCGGAGCGGGCGCTGCGCGCAGGACGCCATACAGTATTGTTCTCAACTGGAGATGAGCAAGCGATCCGGGCTGCACAGGAGACAGGCAGGCGGCAGGGCTTGCTCCCTGCGCAGGTGGGCGACGCGATCGCCCGCGCTCTCGGCTCAGCGGCCGCCCGGCTGCAGGACTGCATCGGGGGGCTGGTGCTGACAGGCGGCGATACGGCTCGTCAAGTATGCGCCGCCTTGAAAGCCTCTGGGTTCCGTGTGCTGGACGAGGTGGAAAGCGGCGTCCCCGCCGGGCTGCTGGCGGCAGCCCGCGAGCTGCCGGTCGTCACCAAAGCGGGAGGGTTTGGCTCGGAGCAAGCGCTGCTCAAGGCGCTGGATGTATTAGTTGCAGGGAGGAACAGACCATGAAGCCGATAATCGGGATTACGATGGGCGATGCCGCAGGCGTCGGTCCGGAAATTATAGGGAAAGCGCTGCAGCGGCCTGACGTGTACGAGCTGTGCCGTCCGCTGGTCGTCGGCGATCCGGGCCAGCTGGAGCGGGCTGCGCGTCTGATCGGGACGACATCGGTTGTGCGCGAGATCGCGGAGCCGTCCGCCGGCAGCTACAAGTCGGGCGTGATGGACTGCTTGTCCATGCGGCTGCTGGAGCCGGACCTGCCGTATGGCCGCGTATCGGCCGCAGCGGGCGATGCCGCCTACCGGTTTGTCGAACGGGCGGTTGAGCTGGCTGCCGCCGGGCAAATTGCCGCGATTTGCACCGCGCCGCTGAACAAGGAAGCGCTGCATCTCGGCGGTTACCTGTATCCGGGACATACGGAGATTTTAGCCGGCTTGACCGAAACGGAGGATTACTCCATGATGCTGGCCGCTCCGGGACTGAAGGTCATTCATTTGACGACGCATGTCGGTCTGATTGAAGCGGTCCGCCGGATTACGCCGGAGCGGACGTACCGGGTGATCCGGCTTGCGCATGACACGCTGCGGCGCGCAGGCGTTGAGCGCCCTCGAATTGCTGTTTGCGGAATTAACCCGCATGCCGGTGAAAACGGGCTGTTCGGGCAAGGCGAGGAGGAACGTCAGCTTGCGCCGGGCATCGCGCGCGCGAGCGCGGAAGGGGTGGACGTTACCGGGCCTTATCCTGCGGATACGTTGTTTTACCGCGCGCTGCGCGGTGACTTCGATATCGTCGTCGCCTGCTATCACGACCAGGGCCATATTCCGGTCAAGGCGCTTGGCTTGGAGGAGGGCGTGAACATTACGGTCGGGCTGCGGGGAGGTATGATCCGTACGTCAGTTGATCACGGGACGGCATTTGATATCGCGGGCACTGGCCGCGCATCGGAGCGCAGTCTGGTCGAGGCGATCCGCGCTGCGGTTGAGCTCGCGCCGCGGGTGGACGGGATCGGACTGGAGCAGCGGCAATAGCGAGCTTGTGGCAGCAAGCGCAGCCAAGAAACAAACAAAAGGGAGAAGATATGTCATGCTACAGCCTAAGGGTATTATTCCGGCGATGATTACGCCGTTTGACCGGGAGCAGCAGGTTGACGAGGCCGCGCTGCGGCAGCTGGCGCGCAGGTTTGTGAATGCGGGCGTCCACGGCTTGTTCGGACTGGGAACGAACGGCGAATTTTTTTCGATGACAACGGATGAGAAGCTGCGGATCGCCGAAATTTTGCTGGAGGAGGCAGATGGACGGCTGCCCGTGTATATTGGGGCAGGCTGCGTCAGCACGCTGGAGACGATCCGTCTCGCGGAGCGGCTGGAGCAGCTTGGCGTCGATGCGCTGACCCTGATCACGCCTTATTTTCTCAGCTTTACCCAGCAGGAGCTGCTGGGGCATTTCCAGGCGGTTGCCGCTGCTACCAGGCTGCCGATCGTGCTGTATAACATTCCTGCGCGAACAGGCAATGCGCTGCAGCCCAAGACGGTAGCTGAGCTAAGCCGTGTGCCGCATATTGTCGGCATTAAGGACAGCAGCGGCAGCTTCGATACGATCTTGCAGCTGCTGGAGCTGGCTGGTCCGGAATTTGCCGTGCTGGCCGGTACGGATTCACTTATTTTACCGACGCTGCTGGCGGGCGGGCAGGGCGCGGTTGCGGCGACGGCCAACGTGTTTCCGGAGGTTGTGCTGGCGATTTACGAGCTGTGGAGGCAGGGACGGATTGAAGAAGCCGAGCTGGAGCAGCGCAAGCTGCGCGCGCTTCGCAGCGCATTTGCCCTGGGGACGCTGCCGTCGGTGCTGAAGGAAACGATGAATTTGATCGGGCTGCCTGCGGGTGAACCGCGGCTGCCTGTGCAGCCGGTCAGCGCTGCGGCGCGATCCGAGCTGCAGGCGATGATCAGCCGTTATATCGCGGATGGACTACTGCCCGATCAGACGGGCGTAGAGCAGGCGTAAGCCTATGCGCCAACATGGCCGCTAGCAGGCTGTACGGGCTGGCGGTCGCATCCTTTTTCACCAAATCATGCATTGCAAGGAGGCGTTTGCGCCATGCCGTTTAAGGCAAATGACAAGATCGTATTTATCGGAGACAGCATTACGGACAAGGGGAGAAAAAAAGACCCGCTCAAGCTTGGCTCCAGCTACGTCCGGCTTGTGCATGACGCGCTGACCGTGACGTATCCGGAGCTTGCGCTGCGGGTGATCAACGAAGGGGTATCGGGCAACCGGGTGACGGATCTGGAGAAGCGGTGGACGCTTGATGTGCTGGATCATAAGCCGCAATGGCTGTCCGTTTCCATCGGGATTAATGATGTGTGGCGGCAGCTCGATTCGCCGGAGCAGGAGCAGGTCGACGTCGAGCGCTTTGAGTCGGTGTATGGCCGGCTGCTGGAGCAAGCCTGCGCGCTGCCGGATTGCAGGCTGATTTTGATGCAGCCGACCATTTTGAAGGAGTACCCGGATTCAACGGGGAACCGGCTGTTGGCGCCGTATGTCGAGGCGGTGAATCGGCTTGCCGAGCGCTTCGGGGCGATTTTGGTGCCGACCCATGAGGCATTTTTGCAATTTCTGCGCTGTGAAACGGGCAAGGAGCTGACGACGGATGGCATCCATATGAATCCGCTCGGCGATATGCTGATGGCCAAGACATGGTTGAATACGGTTACAGGTGGGAGCGCCCGCCTATAAACATGGTGAAATTGCCCTATATCGGGCCTGGCACATTCCGGTAAACTGAACCCAACCGCTTGACACGTCAGGCGGCCAAGGCGGGAATGGCCGGGCCCGTTTGTCGCCTATACGGGGATTATGGGGCGGCGTTCCTCACATCCCGGCAGCACAGAACCTAACTGATCCGGCCTTGCTGCAAAGGGCGGACTATTTGGAACGCCCGGCGCTGGCGCAGCCGTACAAATTTCTGCACCGCTCCTGTCCGGGGAGCTTTGAAGGAGGAACAACATGACCTACGAGGTAGAGCCGACAATCGGCGACAGCGCGTGGTTTACGCAGGATCGCTTCGGTCTGTTTATACACTGGGGGCTGTATTCGCTCGGGGCGCGGCATGAATGGCTGCAATCACGCGAGCGATCCAGCACGGAGCGGTACGGGGGCAAATATTTCAACCGGTTCGACCCCGACTTGTACGACCCGGAGCTGTGGGCGCAGCTGGCCCATGACGCAGGCATGCAATATGTCGTGACGACGACGAAGCATCACGAAGGTTTTTGCCTGTGGGACAGCGAGCTGACGGAGTTCAAGGCGACCCGTACGCCTGCGCGGCGCGATGTGCTGCGGCCGATGGTGGACGCGTTCCGCAGCCGCGGGATGAAGGTCGGGTTTTATTATTCGCTGCTCGACTGGAACCACCCGCATTATACGGTCGATCCGAAGCATCCGCTGCGCCAGGATGAGGCGTTTATTGCGGACAGCAGCAAGCGGGATATGTCGATTTACCGCCAGTATATGCTGGGGCAAACGGAAGAGCTGCTGACGCGGTTCGGCAAAATTGATCTGATGTTTTATGATTTTTCATTCCCGGAGGAAAACGGCCTGCCCGGCAAGGGCAAGGACGATTGGGGCAGCGAGGCGCTCGTGCGGCGTATTCGCGAGCTGCAGCCGCATATGCTGCTTAACGATCGGCTGCAAATCGGCGGCGATATTACGACGCCGGAGCAGTACATCCCGACTCGCTGGGTGCAGGTTGGCGGCAAGCGGGTCGTGTGGGAAACCTGCCATACGTTCAGCGGCTCATGGGGCTACCATCGCGAGGAGGATTCGTGGAAAAGCGTCGAGGTGCTGATCAAAATGCTGATTGATGTCGTCAGCAAGGGCGGCAACCTGCTGTTGAATGTGGGGCCGACCGGCCGCGGCGAATTCGACGAGCGGGCTGTGGACCGGCTCAAGGGCATCGGCGAGTGGATGAGGCGGCACAGCCGCGCGATCTACGGCTGCACGCAGGCGCCGGAAGCATTCGAATGCCCGACAGACTGCCGCCTGACGTATAACCCGGACACCAACCGCCTGTATGTGCATGTGTACAGCTGGCCGTTCAAAAATATTCACCTGCGCGGCCTGGCCGGCAAGGTGGAGTATGCCCAGCTGCTGAACGATGCTTCCGAAATCCGCATGAAGGAAGGCTTTGTGCCGAGCGGCATTGAGGAGGGCGCGTTCCGTGAAGGGCGCGACGAAACGACGCTGACGTTGTCCATTCCGGTCAAGCAGCCGAATGTGACGGTGCCAGTAATCGAGCTGTTTTTGAAGGGATGATATCGAGCTGTTTTTAAAATGACGATGGAGGTGACTGGCTGAAATGACAGCTATCACGATTGGTTATGAGCCGCAGCCTACGCCCCGGATTGCCTATGGGATCGAGCTGCTGAAGCAGGCGCTGGAGGCTTGCGGATACACGGTCAGCGCGGAGGAGGCTTCCTGGCGCTGGGATACATACCGGACGGTTTCGGGAGCAAAGCTGTTTGTCGCGAACCGACTGGAATCGGAGCTGCTGCAGCAGCTTGAAGCACGCGATGTGCTGCTGTACCATACGCAAGCGCCGGAGGAGGAAGGCTTTTATTTGGCCGCGTGTCCGGGAAGTCTGACTGCGGTTTCCGGCGGCAGCGACTCAGGCGTCCTGTATGGCTGCCAGGAGCTGGCGCGCCGCGTGACGGCTGCCGGACGGCTGCCGGACGATCTGGCATTTGGCGATGCGCCGCGGTTTGCGCTGCGCGGTCCGGCGATCGGCTTGCAGAAAACGCAGGTGGAGCCGCCTCGGCTGACCTATGAATATCCGATTACCCCCGCGCGGTTTCCGTGGTTTTACGACCGGGCGCTGTGGACCGATTTCCTCGATATGATGCTGACGGAGCGCTGCAATATTGTGTACCTGTGGAGCGGGCATCCGTTTTCCTCGCTGGTGAGGCTGGAGGAGTACCCGGAGGCGCTGGAGGTAACGGAGGAGGAGTTTGCGCTTAATGTCGACACGTTCCGCTGGATTACACAGGAAGCGGACAAACGCGGCATCTGGGTGGTGCTGAAATTTTACAACATTCATATTCCGCTGCCCTTCGCCCAGCATCACGGCTTGAAGCAGCATCAGCCGAAGCCGCTGCCGCTGACGAGCGATTACTATAAGAAGTCGCTGGCTGCGTTCGTCCGCACATTTCCGAATGTCGGGCTGATGGTGTGCCTCGGCGAAGCGCTGCAAGGGCAAATTTACGGGGTGGAATGGTTTAACGATACGATTTTGGCCGGTCTGCTGGAGGGGCTGCGCGACGCTGATGTGAAGGAGAAGCCGCCGATCATTTTGCGCTCGCATGCGATTGAGCCGCAGAAGGTGATCGAAGCTGCGCTGCCGCTGTATCCGCGGCTGTACACGGAAGCGAAGTACAACGGGGAGTCACTGACGACGTACACGCCTCGCGGCAAATGGCAGCGTATTCACCACCGGCTCAGCGAGCTGGATTCGGTGCATATTGTGAACGTTCATATTTTGGCGAATCTGGAGCCGTTCCGCTTCGGCGCTCCGTCCTTTATCCAGAAATGCATGCAGGCGGCGAAATATCGGCTCAAGTCAAACGGCCTGCATTTGTATCCGCTGTTTTTCTGGGATTGGCCGTATTCGCCGGATGTGGCATCGCCGCGTCTGCGGCAGCTGGACCGCGACTGGATCTGGTTTTCAACCTGGTTCCGCTATGCGTGGAATCCGGATCGCGACCCGGATGCCGAGCAAGTGTACTGGGCAGGTGTCATCGGCCGCCGGTTCGGCAGTCTGGAGGCGGGCGAAGCGATTCGCGAAGCGTACGAGGCGTCCGGCGCGTGTGCGCCCAAGCTGCTGCGCCGCTTCGGCATTACCGAGGGCAATCGGCAGACGATGAGTCTCGGGATGACGATGAGCCAGCTGACGAACCCGGAGCGGCATATGCCGTGGCCTGATCTGTGGGAATCCCAGGCGCCGCAGGGCGAGCGGCTGGAGGACTACGTGCTGCGGGAGCTGCGAGGCGAGCCGCATGTCGGGGAAACGCCGCCTGAGCTGATCGCCGAATGCGAGCGGCAGGCGGATCAGGCGGTAGCGGCCATCAAGCGAGCTGCGGCGTATGTGCGGGCTGACCGCGAGGAGTTCGATCGGCTCGCAGACGATATGCGTGCGATCCGGCTGATGGTGCGTTCCTACGCGGATAAGGTGCGGGCTGCGCTGCTCGTTTTGACCTACAAGCATACGGCCCGGGACGATTACTTCCAGCGGCTGGACTTGCTGGAGGAGGCGGCCGGCTATCTGGAGAGCAGCCTCGTGTATTACCGCGAGCTGACGGCGCTGACGGCGCGCACGTATACGTTCGCCAACAGCATGCAGACGCCGCAGCGCAAGGTGCCGATTCGCAACGGGCTTGAATACGGCCACTGGCAGGCTTGCCTGCCGGTGTACGAGAAGGAGCTGGAAAGCTTCCGCGCGCATCTGGGCGAGCTGCAAGCGGGCGAGCTGCCGGAGGCGCTGCGCAATTTGGAGGAGCCGATTACTGCGTATCGGCAGGCGCCGTTCGAGCTGCTGACCGCGGCGGCCGAAACGTATCCGGTGACGAAGGAAGCGTGCATTTTCACCGACGGCGACATTCATATTGTTGGCCTCGCCGAGGAGCTGGACGGCTTGACGGGCGTCCGTTTCAGCCAAATGGAGGCAGGCAAGCAGGGCGTAGCCATTGAGCTGGAGCTGAGCGAGCCGTCGAAGGTGCTGATCGGGTATTTCAACTCCAAGGAGGAGCAATATTTGCAGGTGCCGAGCCTGGAGGAAAATACGCATGCGGACGATCAGGGCGGTTACGCGCCGGTGCTGCGCAAGGGCTTCCGATTGTATGCGTATCCGTCTGTTAATATTCATGCATTCCGGTTTGAGGCGGGGCGTCAGCGGATCGACCTTGGGCGGGGCGCCTACGTGATCGCCGGGGTAATCGCTGACGATCAGCCGCTGCGCGTGCGGGATGTCGAGCATAAAAACGACGGCGTCGCGACGCTGGATTGGCTGTACGAGTAGCTTCGCGGATTCAGAGAGGAGCATGGCGATGGCAGACAGTGAATCAACGCTGTGGTACCGGCAGGCGGCCGGGAGCTGGTTCGAGGCGCTCCCGCTCGGCAACGGCCGGCTCGGCGCGATGGTGTTTGGCGGCGCGCAGCGGGAGCGATTGGCGCTGAATGAAGATACGTTATGGTCGGGAGAGCCGCGCGATACGGTTCGTCCTGATGTGCAGCTTTACTTGGAGGAGGCGCGTCGGCTAATATTCGCGGGGCAGCATGCCGAAGCGGAGCAGCTGATCGAGCGGCATATGCAGGGTTCGGAAATTGACGCCTACCAGCCGCTGGGCGATATTGAGCTGTTGTTTGACGACGCTGGCGAGGTAGCGGACTACCTTCGCGAGCTGAGTCTGGCCGAAGCGGTCGCTCGCACCCGGTTCCGCAGCGGGGGCAAGCTGCGGACTCGTGAAGCTTTTGTTTCCGCGGTCGATCAGGTGCTGGTCGTCCGGCTGGAGAGCGAGTCGACGATGAATTTCACCGTGCTGCTGCACAGCCCGCTGCAATACAAAGTGCGGAAGGCCGATTGGAACGGCCTGTCGCTGACCGGCCAAGCGCCGATTGAGGTGCTGCCAAATACGGTCAAATCCGCCGATCCGGTGCGGTATGCGGCCGACAGGGGCACTGGCTTTGCTGTGGCGGTGCAGGCGCTGATCGACAAGGGTCGCATCGAGGCGAGCGGCGGCCGGCTTCGCGTTCGGGCAAACGGCGCGGTGACGCTGCTAATCGCCGCCGCCACAAGCTACGCCGGATTCCGGACGGACCCGGCGCGATCCGGGCGCGATCCGGAGCTGCTGTGCGCCGAGCGGCTGCGCGAAGCGGCTGCGCTTGGCTATGAGCAGCTGCGGCAGCGACATGTGCAGGAGCACGCGGCGAAGTTCAGCCGGGTGTCTCTGCGGCTCGGGCCGGGAGCGGCGGCAAGCTCCACGGGAGCGGGGAGCGGCGCAGGGCCATTGGGCGGCCTGCTGCCGCGAGCCGGACAGCAGGCTGCTGCGTCGGCGGAAGAAGAGCATCCGTCGATAGCTGGACAGCAGGCAGCTGGACAGCATGTAGACGGGCAGCGTACAGCTGCCACAGATGAGCTGCCGACGGATGAGCGTATACTGGCCGTACGCGACGGGGCGGATGATCCGGGATTGGCCGCCTTGTTTTTTCAATACGGCCGTTACTTGCTGCTTGCCAGCTCACGTCCAGGCACGCAGGCTGCCAACCTGCAGGGCATCTGGAACGACAAGCCGCAGCCGCCGTGGTGCAGCAGCTGGACAACTAATATTAATGTACAGATGAATTATTGGCTCGCCGAGCCGACCCATCTGGCCGAATGCCACGAGCCGCTGTTCGAGCTGATCGAAGGACTGCGCGAGCAGGGCCGCCGGATGGCGGCTGTGCATTACCGGGCGCGCGGCTGGACGGCGCATCACAATGTTGATCTGTGGCGTACGGCTACGCCGGTCGGCGGCTCGCCGAGCTGGGCGTTTTGGCCGATGGCCGGGGCTTGGCTGTGCGAGCATCTGTGGGAGCACTATGCGTTCAGCCAGGATGAGAGCTACCTGGCGCGGGTGTATCCGACGCTGCGTGAAGCGGCGCAGTTTGGACTGGACTGGCTGGTCGCCGGTCCGGACGGGAAGCTGGTTACTTGTCCATCCACATCGCCGGAGAACAGCTTTATCGGTCCGGACGGCCGTACCAGCAGCGTTACCTGCGGCGCGACAATGGATACTGCGCTGCTGCGAAACCTATTTAGCCACGTAATCGAGGCAAGTCGGATGCTAGGAAGTGATGAGCTGTTCCGTGAACGGCTTGAGCAGGCGCTGGGCCAAATGCTCCCTTACCGGATCGGCCGTCACGGGCAGCTGCAGGAATGGGCCGACGATTTCGAGGAGGTGGAGCCGGGTCACCGCCATATTGCCCATCTGGTGGCGCTGCATCCGCTCGACCAGATTACACTGGAGGGCGAGCCGGAGCTGGCTGAAGCATGCCGCCGCACGCTGGAGCGAAGGCTTGCTCACGGCGGTGCGCATACCGGCTGGAGCTGCGCCTGGACGGTTTGCTTCTGGGCGCGTCTGCGTGAGCCGGAGGAGGCGCATCATTTTCTGTCTGCTCTGCTTGGCGGTGCGCATCCCAACTTGACCAATGCCCACCGGCATCCGAAGGTGAAGCTTGATATTTTCCAGATCGATGGAAATCTTGCGGGGACGGCAGGCATCACTGAGCTGCTGCTGCAAAGCCACGGCGGCATGATTCGGCTGCTGCCTGCGCTGCCCGGCAGCTGGAGCGAGGGGCGGGTTACCGGATTGCGTGCTCGCGGCGGGTTCGAGCTGGACCTGGAGTGGGCCAATGGACGGCTCATCCGAGCGATCGTCCGCTCGCTGGCTGGCCGCTCCTTCCGGCTGCGTGCGGACGAAGGCTTCAAATTGATCGGCGAGGACGGCGAACCGGCACGGGTTGAACGCAGCGGCGAACCGGGCGGGTACCTGCTCAGCTTTGCCACAACAGCCGGACAGTCTTATGTACTGACCGCTGCCGGCGAGCCCGTGGAGGTGCTGCTGACGGAATAATCGGGCTGCCACATGGATTGGTTTGCGTCTGCTGCCTGAACGTGTCTGCGCTGATCCTCGGCCGGAGCAAACGCTTGTCCGATGCAGGACGGCTGCTCGACTGTCACCCGGCGAATGCTTGGCAGCCGCTTCAGACGGAGGAATGTCCACCTAACAGAATACACGTGACTACGGGGAATGGCCAAAGCGACAGTCCTCCTGCGAACGTTTGGCAGCCGCTTCAGACGGGCAATTCCGCAAGCTGCCAAAACCCGTTTTCTTCGTGAACGGACATTTGTTGGCCTTACGAACCGGGAGCAGCAGCCGGACGGCTCGGGCAGCAAAAGCGAATCAGTCGCCTTTCCCACTTCCTGGCACAAATTGTCTTGGCCTGCTTTCACTTATTTGTAGATTTTAACCAAAGCTAGAGGAGGGCATTGGATTGCACATAAAAGCGGAGACGAACTTGCGCACCTTTATTGTGGAGGAGGACCGCCCATTCGCCAGCTGCCACGCGTCGACGGTGGAGTGGCTGCCGAACGGCGAGCTGCTTGCGGCCTGGTTTGGCGGCAGCCGGGAGGGCGCATCGGATGTAGCCATCTGGCTGTCACGCCGTCTGACGGACGGCAGCTGGACGCCTCCGGTCAACATCGCGGATCAGCAGGATGTGACTCATTGGAACCCGGTATTGTTCCGGCGCAGCGACGGCGTGTTGTTCCTGTACTACAAGGTGGGGCCGAAGATCGAGCATTGGGAGACGCTGTATTTGCGCTCGGATGACAACGGGCATACGTGGACTGCGCCCGCAGCGCTCGTGCCCGGTGATCGGGGCGGACGGGGACCGGTCAAAAACAAGCCGATCACACTCACGGACGGCACGATCGCGGCGCCTGCCTCGCTGGAGCCTGCCTGGGAAGCCTTTGTCGATTTGTCCACCGACGGCGGACAGACATGGGAGCGCAGCGCAGCTGTACCGATGCCGGAGGATCGCAGTGTTTTCCAGGGAAAAGGCGTTATCCAGCCAACCTTGTGGGAGTCAGCGCCCGGCGTCGTACACATGCTGCTGCGCAGCACGGCCGGGGCCGTCTACCGCAGCGACTCGGCGGACGGCGGCCGTACCTGGTGTCTTGCTTATGCAACTGCGCTGCCGAACAATAACAGCGGCCTCGATCTGGCGCAGCTGACGGACGGCACGCTGGCGCTTGTCTGCAACCCGACGCGTCCCGCGCCAGGCAAGCTCAAGGGGCCGAGAACGCCGCTGGTCGTCCTGTTCTCACGCGACAACGGGTTCACCTGGGGGGGCGAAACGCTCATCGACGAAGGCGAGAAGCAGTATTCGTATCCGGCTGTTATTGCTGTTGGCCGCGAGCTGCATGTGACCTATACATGGAAGCGGGAGCGTATCGCCTATTGGCATATGAACGTAACGATTGAGCAGGAATGACCTATACTTTGGAGTATTATCCACCCTTAAACGATCATTGGAATTATTTATACTAAATGTATGCGCTAAGAACGGAATGGAGTGAAATAAATGCCAGCTGCAAGACGTGTAGACGATGTGCTTCGTGCTGAAAAGAAAGCGCTTCGAATACTGCCCGGCGCGCTGCTGCTCGGTTCGACGGGAGCGCGGCTATGGGCGGATTACCTGGAGCCTGTGCCCGGATTTTCCGGCCGCTTCGATTTTATCCATAAAGCGAACATTCCGCTGCTGTACCGCGTCGTCACCAATGTGACGGACAGCTTCGAACCGTGCCGGACGCCCTGGCGGCCGAGTCATCTGGAGATGAACTATGAGAGCGGCAAGCTGGAGCTGGCCGAGCGTAAGTTTATTTCCTGGGACGACTGCGCGGTATCCTGCCAAACCTGGACGAACCGCAGTACGAAGGAGCTGACGCTGCGACTTGAAACGTGGGAAAATACGTTCTCGCGCGGTGCGGATGAGCGGCTGGTCGGGTCGTTTGGGCCTTTCCATTACAGCTTTGCGATTGCCGGGGTGATCGCGGTCAGCGATCCGGCGCTGCTGGAGGAGGTGCGGCTGCAGCCGGGCGAAACCCGCTCCTTTGTCATCGCAGCGGCATTTGGCATCGCCGGTCAGGACAGTGAGGAGCTGCTTGCCGGGCGTGCAGCCGGGTATGCAGAGAGCGGCCGCAGCGGGGAAGCCATTGTCGCCGCTCAGCAGGCGGAATACGAAGCCTGGTTTGACAAGACGCCGCTGTTCGCCAGCAGCGACGAGGTGCTGGACCAGACGTGGAGCTACCGCTGGTTTTTGCTGCGGCATAATTTGGCGGATCCCCGCTACGGTCATCTGTCTCATCCGCTGTTTTACGAGGGCAGATCGCATAAAAAAAGCAAAACGCCGTTCGGCAAGGGCGGCTGGGAATTCAGCAAGCTGATCAATTTGTCAGTGCCGCTCCATGTGACGGATGCCCGGTGGTACCATGATCCGCTGTATGCGGAGGGCTCGTTTCGCAACATGACGGAGTCGCCTGGGGAAGACGGCCTGCTGAGCTGCATGACCGTGGATACGGTGATGCATGCATTCGCAAGCTTCGGCTGCTGGGCGGCGTACCAGCTTTATCTCGTGCACCGCAATGTCGGCGCGGTCGCGGAATGGCTGCCGGCGCTCAAGCGGCATGTGCAGGCTTGCCAAGAGCTGTATGGCACGGAGCGCGATCGGCTGATGATTGAATACAAGCATACGCGGACGGGCAAGGAATACCAGCCGAGCTATTGGTACTTCCACGACTATCCGCGCAATCCGAAGGATAAAACGACCTATACACCGGTCAAGCGGGTAGACCGCACGGTGTATCATTACTTGAATTTACTCGGCGTCGCAGGGCTGTGTGAGGCTGCCAGCGATCCCGAAGCCGGTGAATACCGCCGTCAGGCTCAGGGCGTGCGCGATGATGTGCTGTCCAAGATGTGGGATGAGGAGACGCATTATTTCTACGATCTTCACCATGAGACGGATGAGAAGGCGATGGTCAAAAATATCGTCGGCATTTACCCCGGCTGGGCGCAAATGATCGACGACCGCTACGATGGCATGATCGCACATCTGCTGAATGAGCAGGAGTTCAAGACCGGCTGCCCGTTTCCGTCCGTGTCGGCCGATTGTCCGGCGTATGCGAAGGAAGGCGGCTGGATGGGCCACTTCGTCAAAGGGCGCAACGGCTGCGTCTGGGACGGCCCGACCTGGCCGTATACGAACTCCATCGCGCTTGATGCGCTGGCCAAGGAAAGCAAACGCAGCGGACACCGCTATGACCGCGATTTCGCGTATTATTTGCGGGAATATTCCTTCCTGCACTTCCAGAACCGCGATTTGAGCAGGCCGGGACTTGTCGAGCATTACAATAGTGCGACGGGCGAGGCGCTTAGCGATGAGCAGGAATACAATCATTCCTTTTACATCGACTTGATCGTTGCCCATGTAGCGGGGCTGTCGATTGGACCCGACGGCCTCACGCTGGAGCCGCTTGAGCTGGGTCTGGACTACTTCTCGCTTGAGCGGGTCAAGGCGGCCGGGCTGGAGCTGCGAATTACGTACCGCAATCCGGAGGTCGTGCCGGACGGGCAATCCGGGTTGGAGCCGGGCTACCGGCTGTATGTGAACGGCAAGCAAGTATTTTCCAGTGACAAGCTGTGCCGCACGGAGCTGAGCTGGGATGAGCTGCGAAACCGTGCAGGGGCAACATCGGACAGGAAGAGCGAGGAGGAATAGGCTGATGACCCGTTTTAATGGAAAGTTGTCCCCGAATGAACAGGAACCGAGGATCAAGGAAGCGTATCTTCCACTGCTTCACCCGAACGACAGCCATGCGTCGAACTTGCTGGAGCTGGATAACGGGGACTTGCTATGCACCTGGTTTACCGGGAGCGGAGAAGGGAATCCCGACACCAATGTGGTGCTGTCCCGTCTTGCGGCTGGCAGCGACACGTGGAGCGAGCCGGTACAGCTGTCCTCCGACCCGGAGCGTTCGGAGCAAAATCCGGTGCTGTTTCAGGCGCCGGATGGCAAAGTGTGGCTGTTCCACACCTCCAATGAGCCGCATAACCAGCGGACCGCGCGGGCCGTCTACCGCATTTCGGAGGATCGCGGGCAAACCTGGGGACCTGCAGAGGTGCTGTGTGACCGGCTCGGCATTTTCCTGCGGCACCCGCCGGTTGTGCTGGATAATGGCGACTGGCTGCTGCCGGCCTATTACTGCAAGCTTGACGGTCATTACAGCGTCGTGCAGATCAGCGCCGACGAAGGAGCAACGTGGACGGAATACGAGGTGGCGGGCAGCGTTCACCGGGTGCAGATGAGTGTGATGAAGCGCAGCGACGGCTCGCTGTTTGCGATGTTCCGCAGCCGTCAGGCCGATCGCATCTATACGAGTGAGTCGCATGACAACGGCCGGAGCTGGACGGTCCCGGCCAAAAGCACGCTGGCGAACAACAATTCCTCGATGCAGGCGGTCAAGCTGCCGAATGGCCGGATGGCTTTGATTTATAATGATTCGACGATGGAGCGTGACCAGTTCCGCTGGGTGTCGCGGAAGGGCGAAATTCGCAAGAAGCCGCTGCGCACGCCGCTGACCTTGTCCTTGTCCGATGACGAGGGCCGGACTTGGCCGCATACCCGCAACATCCAGATGGCAGACCTGGAATATCGGGAAACCGAAATTGGGTATTCATACCCTTCCATTATTGCAACCCGTGATGGCAGGCTTCATATCAGCTTTTCCTACTTGCGCAAAGGCATCAAATATGTCGTGCTCGAGGAACATTTGTTAACTGAGGATTGAAGTACGGCATTTTTCATGTCATATTAGTAGAACATGATGGAACGGACAGACACCACGAGTAGAACGTTCAGTGTGAGGCCGAATTGCAAACCTGTACTTGAGGTGATGGCTATGTCCGGACGAATCGGGCATCTAAGCGGAGACAGATTTTTCGACGATAACTTAGACATTTTTATCAACCGGGAATTGGAATCGTTTACATTATCGCAACATACCCATGATTTCGTGGAAATTTGTTTTGTTGGCGAAGGCTCCGGCTACCATTACGTCGAGGATCGGGTCATTCCGGTCAAGCAGGGGGATCTGTTCGTCATTCCGCTAGGAACGTCGCATGTGTTCCGTCCGTCTTCGCCAAGGCAAGATAAGATGCTGGTCATTTACAACTGCATCTTCAAGGTCAGCGTGCTGGAAAGCTGGAAAGGCTACCTGCAGAAAGATTCCTATACGTATAACGCCATTTACAAGCCCAAGGGGCTGGCACAGCCATGGCTGCATATCCAGGATAAATACGATACCTTCCAGACGATTGTGCAGTCGATGTACAGCGAATATTTGAAGCGTAATACGGGCTTCCAAACTGTGCTGACGGTGCTGCTGATTCAGATGCTGGCGATGCTCCAGCGCTTCGAGCTGCAGAACGACGCCGAGCCGGTACCCGCCCGGATGCTGGATGATGTGGTGCATTTCATCAAGTCGAATTACACCCAGAACATCACGGTGCAGCATGTGGCTGATTATTTCTTCCTGAGCGCCAGCCACTTTCAGCGGCTGTTCAAAAAATCGACAGGCTTGTCGTTCACACAATATTTGCAAAATGTACGTATTCAAAAATGCTGCGAGCTGCTGAAGGCGACGGATATTCCGATCTATCAAATCGCCAATCAGGTCGGCTATCAGGATATGAAATTTTTCCATGCCCTGTTTCGCAAAAAAACGGGCGTCACGCCCCGGCAATACCGGCAAAACTTTCAAGAGCTGGAAGACAGCGCAATATCGTTTTAAGCAGATAGGGCTGACCTGGCTAGAGGATCAGCTCTTTTTGCTGCTCAGGTCTGACGGCAGGACGAGAACGGCAGGGTGGAGGCCAGTGCGATCAAAAGCAAAGGAGGCGCGAGGGATGAGTGAAGCGGATGTTTATTTGGAGCAATTGTATGCGGCGGTGCGCAAGGAGGCGGAGCAAGGCCGAGGCGGCAGCTGGCCGGAACGGAAGGGCGAGGTGCAGGCGGCGCTGCTGCAGGCGCTCGGCACGATGCCGGCTGAGCCGGCTCCGCTGCAGCCGGAGGTCGTGGAGCGCAGCGAGCTCGGCGGCTGCCTGCTGGAGCGGGTCGTCTGGGGGACGACCGGACCGCTGCGGATGTCGGCCTATGTGGTCGTGCCCAAGCAGCGGGCGCGGAAGGCGCCTGCTGTGCTGGCCTGGCATGGGCATGGCTACGGCAGCCGGGAGCTGGTCGGACTGCAGCCGGACGGAACCGTCGACGACGGGCCGCCAGGCATCCACCGGCATTTTGCGCTGCAGCTGGCGGAGCGCGGGCTGGTGGTCATCGCGCCGGACATCCTGGGCTTCGCCGAGCGGCGGCTTGACAAGGACGCGGCCAAGCCGCCCGCGACCAGCAGCTCCTGCGCCGGGCTTGCCTCCCGGCTGCTGCTTTGCGGCTCCACGCTGGCCGGGCTGCGCGTGTACGAGGCCAGCCGGGCGCTGGATTACATCAGCCAGCGAGATGAGATCGACCCCGCGCGGATCGGCGGTATGGGCTTTTCCGGCGGCGGGCTAATCGCCGCCTTCACGGCCGCGCTGGATCAGCGGCTGCAGGCGACGGTGCTGAGCGGCTTCACCAGCACCTTCAAGGGCAGCTTGTGGGCGATGAACCACTGCATCGACAACTATATGCCGGGCATTTTGACCCGGGCGGAGCTGCCGGAGCTGATCGGCCTGCTGGCGCCTAGGCCGTTATTCGTCGAATCCGGTCTGGAAGACAAGCTGTTTCCGGCCGCCTCCGTCCGGGAAGCGGTAGCGGAGCTGGACGCGATTTACCGCGCGGAGGGCGCGGAAGCGCGATTTGGCGCGGACTTTTTCCCAGGCAAGCATCAGGTTTCGGGGCGGGAATCCTTCGATTGGCTGGCCCGTCAGCTGAAAGCATAATGCCCCTATAGAGTAAGTTATCATCACCTATAATCCGGCAATAGGCAGCCTGTATAATGAAGGACATTCGGGACAATTGTAACCGTTCTCAGGCAAGATGGAACGACTGTGGGAGGTGCGGGTATGGCAGGTATTACATTGAAGCATATTGAAAAGCGTTTCGGCAAGGAACGCGGATACGCGGTGAAGGATTTTAACCTGGAAATCCAGGATGGCGAATTTTTGGTTATGGTCGGCCCTTCCGGCTGTGGCAAGTCAACGACGCTGCGGATGATCGCCGGGCTGGAGGATATCAGCTCCGGGGAGCTGTATATCGGCGACCGGCTCGTCAATCATCTGCCGCCTAAGGATCGGGATATCGCGATGGTGTTCCAGAACTACGCGCTGTATCCGAATATGAGCGTTTTCGAAAACATTGCCTTCGGCTTGCGGCTGCGCAAGACGCCCAAGCATGAAATCGAGCAATCGGTTAAACGCACGTCGCGTACGCTGGAAATTGAGCCTTATCTGGAGCGCAAGCCCAAGCAGCTTTCCGGCGGTCAGCGCCAGCGGGTAGCGCTCGGACGCGCGATTGTGCGCAACCCGGAAGTGTTTCTGATGGATGAGCCGCTGTCCAACCTGGACGCCAAGCTCCGGGTGCAGATGCGGACGGAAATAATTTCGCTGCACAAGCAGCTCGGCGTGACGATGGTATATGTGACCCATGATCAGGTCGAAGCGATGACGATGGGCCACCGGATTGTCGTGATGAAGGACGGTCTGATCCAGCAGGTGGATACGCCGCAGCGTATTTACAATCATCCGGCCAATATGTTTGTCGCCGGCTTCATCGGCTCGCCGCCGATCAACTTTATTGAAGGCAAGCTGCTTGACGCGCCGGAGGGACTGCTTGAATTTCATACGAAACGGCATTATGTGCGCCTGACGCCTCTGCAATCCCAGATGCTGCGTCAGAAAAATAAAGTGAACCGGCTGATTGTGCTGGGCATCCGCAGCGAAAATATCGAAATTGCTGCACACGGCAGCGAGGCGGCGGAAAAGCCGCATATGGTCGGCGTGCATCGGCTCGGCGAGCTGATGGGAGCGGATCGGTACGTGTACGCCGATATCGGCACGCCGAATTTGCTGGTCGTCCGGTCGCAGGCGGATCGAATGTTTGCCGATGAGGAGAAGCTGCCTCTTATGTTTAATATGCAAAAGGCGATTTTCTTCGACGCAGATACGACGGAAAACTTAACGAACTAAACGACGTGCGGAGGGATGAAGTTGAAGACGTTATGTCGAACCCGGGTGTGGTTGATGTCCACGCTCGCGCTCGTCCTTGTGCTGAGTCCGTCGCTTCCCGGTCTGGCCAACTCTACGACGGCTCCAGCGGAGTCAAAGAGCGCGGCTGGCGGCGCTGAGGCGAAGCTGGACGGGTTTCGCGGGACGGACCCGTCCTACGCGGATGTGCTGGCCAGATGGAAGCAGGAGGGCGCTTCGGCGGAGCATTCGGGCAAGCTGACGATTGCGGGCGCCAATCTGGCCGGAAGCTCGGAGAAGGCTCAGGTGAAGAAGGATAGCTATAAGGGCAAGGACAATGTGCTTGTCTGGGGCGCCATAGATGATGAATGGATTGAATACGAGGTGGAAGTGGCGCAGGGCGGTCTGTACACGATCCAGATGTCGTATCACCCGTTTGTCGGCAACAAAAACCGCAAGCCAGTTGCGTTGAATGTGACGATTGACGGCGCAACGCCGTTTTTGGAAGCGCGCTCTATTGAGCTGTACCGGCACTGGAAGGATAAGCTGCCGATTGTAAAGGATGACCGGGGCGATGAGATCCGTCCCGTCGCCGAAGATATTTCCAGCTGGATGACGTGGGAGCTGCGCGACAAGGCAGGCGCCTACGAAACACCGCTGCAATGGTACTTGAAGCCGGGCAAGCATCGGCTGCGCCTGAGCGGCAGTGATCCGGTGGCCATCGAATCGTTCACGCTGCAAGCGCCATCCCAGGTCGCTGATTACAAGACGGTGAAGGCGAGCTTACCGGCTGACATCGCTCCGGTGCAAGCAGCCCCGGTCGTGATGGAAGCGGAGCAGGTGCTCTGGAAAAACGATTCAGCGCTGTCGCTGGCTTATGACAACGACATTGGCAATACCCCGTATGAGCAGGGGAAAATTACGTACAATACGTTGAACGGCGAACGCTGGAACAAGGATAACCAGGAGATTGCCTGGACCTTCGAAGCGCCGGAAACCGGCCTGTACCAGATCGCGCTGCGCGCGCAGCAGGGCTTTGTTTCAAACCGTTCCTCGTTTCGTACGATTATGATCAACGGCAAGGTGCCTTTCTCGGAGCTGAACGCGTACCGGTTTTTGTATGCGACTGGCTGGAAGGGACTTACCTTGTCGGATCAGGCGGGTACGCCGTACGAGTTTTATTTGAAAAAAGGCACCAATACCATGTCCATGCGCGTCACACAGGCGCCTTTGAAACCGCTTGCGGTCGAGCTGGAGAAGGTGATGGAGCAGCTGAGCAAGCAGTTTAGCGATGTGAGAGCGCTGACAGGCGGCGTCGATGACAAAAACCGCACTTGGGACCTGGAGCGCGATCTGCCGGGCTTCACCGCGCAGCTTCTGGCGAACGGGAACCGGATTGATGAAATCCGCAGCAAGCTGGAAGTCGTTAACAGCCGGCCGGATGCGGTTTCGCAAGGGCTCGTGGCTGCACGCAAGGACATCGACACGATGCTCAAGGACCCGGATGAAATTCCGTATGATCCGGGCCGGCTGATTGAAATTCAAGGCAAGCTGGCTACCCAGCTCGAAGCGATCAAGTCGCAGCCGCTGCAGCTGGACCGGCTGTACGTTGTGCCGGCAGGCCAGAAGCTGCCCAAGATGGAAGCGACCTTCAGCGAGAAGCTGTGGGGCGGTCTCGCCAACTTTTTCGATTCCTTCAAGGCCAAGGGAAAATGGGGCGTTGATCAGGAAAATGTGCTTGATGTCTGGATGTTCCGCGGACGCGATTATGTAAATCTGCTGCAAGGCTTGGCCGATGAGCAGTTTACGCCGCAGACGGGCATCAAGGTCAAGGTCAATTTGCTCAAGGATGAGAAGCAGCTGGTACTGATGAATGCAGCAGGCATTGCGCCGGATGTGGCGCTTGGATTGCCGCAGGATATCCCGTTTGATTATGCGATCCGGGGCGGTATTTATAATCTGAAGCAGTTTTCGGACTTCGATGCGTATTTTGACCGGTTCTCTCCCGGCTCGTGGACGCCGTATTATTATGACGGCGGCTACTACGGCGTGCCGGAGACGCAATCGTTCCAGATGATGTACTACCGCAAAGATATTTTGAACAGCCTCGGTCTTAGTGTTCCTGATACGTGGGAGGATTTGTACAAGATTTTGCCGGTGCTGCAGCAGAACGGGATGAACTTTACCCCGATCGAGCACGGCGGGTTCATGCAGATGCATGGGGCTGAATATTATGCGCCGGATGGCTTGAAAACGGGTCTCGACTCGGAGAAAAGCTTCGAAGCGTTTAAGCAATGGACCGATTTGCAAAATAAATACGCGATTGATCAACGGATGGACAGCTTCTACCAGCATTTCCGCACGGGCTCTTACCCGATCGGCGTCGCCGATATCAACACGTATATTCAGCTGACCGTCGCTGCTCCGGAGCTGAACGGCTTATGGGAGCTTGCGCCTGTGCCTGGCGTGCGCCAAGCCGACGGCCAGGTCGCCAGATGGCTGGGCGGCAGCATGCAATCTTCCGTCATTATGAAAAATGCCAAGCGGCCGAATGAAGGCTGGGAGTTTATTAAATGGTGGACGTCGGCCAATGTTCAGGAACGTTTCGGTACGGACCTTGAAACGTTAAACGGCGTTACGTTTCGCTGGAACACGTCCAATATCGAAGCTTTCACCAAGCTGCCGTGGAAGGACGATGATTTGAAGGCCATTATGGAGCAATGGAAATGGTTCCGTGAAATTCCGAACGTGCCGGGCAGCTATTTCATGGAACGGGAAATGCGCAATGCCTGGACCCGGACTGTCATCAACGGGATGAATTCCCGCGCCTCGCTGGAGACGGCGGTCAAGGAAGTCAACCGGGAGGTGCGCCGCAAGGTACAGGAATTCGGGTTTGTCGACGGCAACGGCGAAGTCGTCCGCACGATGAATTTGCCGGTGATCAACAAGCCGTGGGAAGGGGTACAACCGTATGTCAAAAAGTGAGGCGCCGGCGCTGCCGGCCCGGCTGCGGCTGGAAAGCAAGCCGAAGGGCAGGCTGATGGCCGGACTGGAGCGCATCTGGTCCTACCGGGTATCGTATTTGTTTATCGCGCCGTTTATGATTTGTTTTTTCGTCTTCATTTTGCTGCCGGTCATCGCTGCGGTAGCGCTTAGCTTCACGCACTACAACTCCATCGAGCCGCCGCGTTTCGTAGGCTGGGATAACTTCCGCTACATGCTGACGCAGGACTTGATCATGATGAAGTATGCGCTGCCGAATACGCTGACGTTTGCGCTGATCGTCGGACCGGGCGGCTACGTGTGCGCGTTCCTGCTGGCGTGGCTGATTTCGATCCTGCCCGCGATGTCGCGCAAATGGTTTACGCTGGCGATGTATACGCCTTCCTTGGCAAGCCTTGTCGCCATGGGGATTATTTGGACGCCGTTGTTTTCCAGCGACCGGATCGGGTATCTGAACCACTTCCTGCTGAGCCTCGGGCTGGTCACGGAGCCGGTCCAGTGGGTAACGAGCAAGGAGCATCTGATGAACTCGATGGTCGTCGTCACGCTGTGGAAAAGTATGGGTATCGGCTTCCTCGGCATGCTGGCCGGGCTGCTGAACGTTAATCCGGAGATGTACGAGGCAGGCAAGCTGGACGGCATCCGCAGCCGGCTGGAGGAAATCTGGTACATTACAATTCCGGCGACCAAGCCGCAAATGCTGTTCGGCGCGGTGATGGCGATTGTCGGCGCGATTCAGATCAGTGAGATCGGAACAACGCTGTCCGGGATGAATCCGACGCCGGAGTATGCGGCGCATATGATCACGACCCATACGGACGACTATGCGTTTACCCGGTTTGAGCTCGGTTACGCGACTTCATTGACGGTTTGCTTGCTGGCACTGGTGTACATGGCCCAGAAGCTGTGCTGGAAGCTGTTCGGCACGAAGGAGGAAGAATAAATGAACGTTTTCGCGAAGCTGGGAAATTTGACCGGCTTGCGGCGCAAGTCGAAGCTGTGGCGGTGGACGCCGACCGAAAAGGTGTCCTTCGTCCTGCTGACCTTGATCAGTATTTTTATGCTGCTGCCGATCGTTTATATTTTCAACCATGCGTTCAAGCCGTACCAGGAGCTGTTTGTGTATCCGCCAAATATTTTGGTGCGCAATCCGTCGATTCAAAGCTTTATCGAGCTGCTTATTTCGACGAAATCGACGGCTGTTCCGGTTACACGGTACATGTTTAACAGCGCGGTGGTGACGGTGCTGACGGTGTTTCTCATTACGCTCGTCAGCGCGATGTGCGCCTATGCGATTTCCAAGCATCAATTTCCGGGCCACAAGGCGGTGTTCGGCACGATTTTGCTGACGCTTGTTTTTGTACCCGAAACCGTGGCCATTCCGAAATATTTGGTCGTCAGCAATCTGGGCATTTTCAATACGTATTGGGGACATGTGCTGCCGCTTGTTGCCGTTCCCACCGGCGTCTTTCTAATGAAGCAATTTATTGACCAGGTACCGAACGAGCTGATTGATTCGGCCAAAATGGACGGCGCCAAGGAATGGACGCTGTTCACCCGAATTATTATTCCCGTCGTCATGCCAGCGATTGCAACCATCGGGATCATTGCGTTCCAAAGCGCCTGGCAAAATACCGAAACGTCGATCAACTACATGCAGGACGAGGAGATGCGCACCTTCCCGTTTTATGTAGAGACGCTGACGAGCGGGATGGCGAACAGCGTCGCCCGGCAAGGTGCGATGGCGGCGGCTACGCTGCTGCTGTTTCTGCCCAACCTCATTATTTTTCTTGCCTTCCAGAGCAAGGTCATCGCGACGATGGCGCATTCGGGGATTAAATGATGACCCCGGCCAAGCTTGGTTGCGCAGAGGTCGGGACGGCTCGCGGCTTTGAGGCGGCAGCGGGGCAGACGCTGCCGCCGGTTGAGCAATGGGGGCGGTTCGAGCTGGCGCTGCGCGGACCGTCTGACGGCAATCCGTTTCAGGAGGTACAGCTGTCTGCGCGGTTTCAATACCGGAACCGGATCGTGGAGCCGGAGGGCTTCTATGACGGAGACGGCGTGTACCGCATCCGGTTTATGCCGGATCGTCCGGGCATGTGGCGTTATGTGACGCGCAGCAATTGTCCCGAGCTGGACGGGGTGACCGGCACGTTCCTGTGCGTGGCTGCCGGCGAAGGCAATCACGGCCCAGTGCGGGTCGTGAAACAACGGCTGTTCGCTTATGAGGACGGAACGCCGTATATGCCGTTCGGCACAACGTGCTACCACTGGACGCACGGGACCGATGAGGCATCGGAGGAGCAGACGCTGCAAACGCTTGCGGCGTCGCCGTTCAACAAGGTGCGGATGTGTCTGCTGCCGACGCAGGATATGAAGCCGCCGCTGCGGCTGGCCTTTGTCGGCTCGCAGCCGGAGGAGCTGGACCGGACACGGTTTAATCCGGATTTTTTCCGGCATCTGGAGCGGCGGTTGGACGATTTGCAGCAGTTGGGCATTGAAGCCGATCTGGTGCTGTTTCATCCGTACGATAAAGGCTTCTGGGGCGTGGACAATATGGACGCCGAGACGGACGCGACGTATGTGCGGTATTGTCTCGCCAGATTGTCCGCCTTTCGCCATGTATGGTGGTCGCTGTGCAATGAGTATGATTTCAATAAATTCAAAACGGTCGCCGACTGGGACCGGCTGCTGCAGTTGACTCAGCGCTACGATCCGTACCAGCATCTGCGTTCGATTCATAACGGGACGAAGATGTATAAATCGTCGAATGTGTATGATTTTGCGAAGCCGTGGATTACGCATCAAAGCGTTCAGCACTGGGATGCCGAGCTGACAACGCTGTGGCGGGACACGGTAGCGAAGCCGGTCGTCATCGACGAAATTTCCTACGAGGGCAACAGCTCGCGCCGCTGGGGCAACATTTCCGGGCAGGAGCTGCTGCATCGGTTCTGGGAGGGCATGAGCCGGGGAGGCTTCGTCGGACACGGGGAATCGTTTATCGACAAGCAAACCCGCGCCTGGATCTCCACCGGCGGGCAGCTGTATGGGGAAAGCGTGGAGCGAATCGCCTTCCTGCGCCGCTTGATGGAGGAAGGTCCGGCCGACTGGCTGGAAGCCCGGGCTGCAGGCACTTACAGCCTTTTGTACTTCGGCCGCCGTCAACCGGCGTATCACTGGCTCGATGGCTCGGAGCAGACGGAGTTCCAGGTCGAGCTGATCGACACCTGGCACATGCAGGTAACGCGGCTCGAAGGCGTTTTCCGCGGACGAAGCCGGATTGAGCTGCCGGGCAAGCCGTATATGGCGCTGCGGGTGCGGGCCGTTCATTCGTCGGAAGGAGGCGAAGCTTGATGAGCGTTACCGAGGAACAAATGAAGGTTGAACAATGGGCCATGTTCGAGCTGAAGCTTGCTCGGCCGCCGGCCGAAAATACGGCTGCCGGGAGCGAATCCGCTCGCGGCCGGTTCGCGGGGAGCGGGCCGGCTGGGGGCGAGTCGGAAGCGGCTGCATTTCCGGAAGCCGCTTGGCCTGAGCGTTCCGGCCTGACGCTGGGCTGTCGTTATGCAAACGGGCTGTACTATGGAGAAGCGGAAGGCTTTGACGCCGGAGACGGCTCGCTGCGGCTTCGTTTTATGCCTCAGGCCCTTGGTGAATGGACCTATGTGACCTTCAGCAGCTGTCCCGAGCTGGACGGGCTGACCGGCAGCTTCGTCTGCGTCGCGCCGTCAGCGGGCAACCGCGGGCCGGTGCGGGTGGAGGACGAGGGGCACTTTGCCTATGCGGACGGCACCCGCTTTATCCCGCTTGGCACAGCCAGCGCCGACTGGCACAGGCAGGAGCCGCAGCGGCTGGAGCAGACGCTGCAGACGCTGCGCCAGTCGCCGTTTAACAAGCTGCGGATGGCGGTTTTCCCCGCTTCCGCACCGATGGCTCCGGCGCAGGCTGCGCCGGATGCACAGCCTGCGGCCGGCCATGCGGCCAGCGAAGCGGGAGGCGGCGCGTCAGCGGCTGTGCAGCGCCGGCAACCGGGGGGCCACTGGCCCGGGCCGGAGCAATTTGCCCGGCTCGACCTGCTGCTGGAGCAGCTCGATCAAGCCGGGATCGA
Source organism: Paenibacillus sp. sg306046 (assembly GCF_059821225.1). Classification (NCBI taxonomy): domain Bacteria; kingdom Bacillati; phylum Bacillota; class Bacilli; order Caryophanales; family Paenibacillaceae; genus Paenibacillus; species Paenibacillus sp. sg306046. The sequence goes on along the minus strand of NZ_JCAMRT010000003.1, from coordinate 213,001 downwards.
AGCGGAGCTGGTGCTGTTCCGGCGCGATGCGCCGTGGGTGGCCGAACTGGACCAGGCAGAGCGCGAGCGGCTGGTCCGCTATTGTGCAGCCCGTTACGGGGCGTTCCGAAATGTCTGGTGGTGCTTGGCCGAGGAGCCGGAGCGTACGGCGGGCGTTTACGCCGAGCAATGGAATGCGCTGCTTCGCTTGCTGGAGGAAGCGGACTGCGGCGGTCACGTCCGTTCGCTGCTGTCCAGGCCGGACGGGTATGACCACGGCGTACCGTGGGTGACGCATGCGAGCTTGATGAGCCTTGACGTCAAGATCGCCTCGGATCTGACGAAAGCTTACGGCAAGCCCGTCATTCTCGACGACTGCGGCAGCGAAGGGCATGAAGATACGGCGTGGACCGGGTTGAGCGCCGAGGAGCTGGTGTGCAGCCTGTGGGAGGCGATTGCCCGGGGAGGCTTCGCGACGTATCGGGAAGCTGTACGGCAGGCGGACGGCTCGCAGTGGAGCGAGCAGGGCGGCGCGCTGATCGGCGACAGTGTCCGGCGCATCGCGTTTCTGCGCGAGGTGCTGGCGACGATGCCGGCGGCGATGCGGTACAACAGCGACCGTTATGATGCGGCGACGCTGGAGATGCGAGGAGCGGATTACTTGCAATATTTCGGCCCGCACCGGTTTGCGTTCCGCAGCTTCCGGCTCCCGGAAGGACAATATGAGGCAGAACTGCTGGATACGTGGAACATGACGGCAAGCTCGTTGCCCGGCGTGTGGGAGGACAGCTTCCGCATCGACTTGCCCGGACAGCTCTATTATGCGCTGCGCCTGAGAGCAAGGACACAACCTTGTTAAACCCGAAACCAAGCGAATCGAAAAGAGGAGGAATTATATGCAAAAACTTCGTCAGTCCACCCATGCCAAACTATGGTACGAGAAACCGGCCCGCGCCTGGACGGAAGCGCTTCCGATCGGAAACGGACGGCTGGGCGCGATGATTTTCGGGAAGGTGAACCAGGAGCGCCTGCAGCTTAACGAGGATTCGGTCTGGTATGGCGGTCCGTTGAACGGTGACAATCCGGAAGGACGCCGCTATTTCCCCGAGGTGCGGCGTTTGCTGATGAAGGGCAAGCAGCTGGAGGCGGAGGAAACCGCGCAGATGGGCATGATGTCGATTCCAAAGTCGATGCGTCCGTATCAGCCCCTCGGTGATTTGCAAATTTACCATGACGGCGAGAAAAAGATGATTTCGGGGTATTATCGTGATCTGGATATCGAGGAAGGCATCGCCCATGTGAGCTATTGCCTGAATGACGTGCAGCATGTGCGCGAAATGTTCAGCAGCGCGGTTGATCAGGTGCTGGTCATCCGGATCGAATGTGATCGTCCGGCCAAGCTGAATTTGCGGATGAACGTGAGCCGACGGCCATTTGACGAAGGGACGCAGCAGGTTGCGCATGATATCATTGCGATGCAGGGAGAGAGCGGCAAGGGCGGCGTCTCCTACTGCCTCGCGGTCAAGGCTGTAGCCGAAGGCGGCTGGGTGAACGCGCTCGGCGACTTCCTGACGGTTCGCGATGCGGACGCGGTGACGATCTATGTGGCGGGCGGCACGACTTTCCGCTACGCCGATCCGCTCGCGGAATGCGTCCGCCAGCTGGAGAAAGCGGAAAGCAAGGGCTATAAGCGGGTCAAGCAGGACCATCTCGCCGATCATCTGGGCTTGATCGGGCGGGTTGCGCTGGAGCTCACGACGCCGGAGCAGCGCCGTGCGGCGGATACGGTGCCGACGGACGCGCGGCTGCAGCGGTTCCGGGAAGGTGCAGAGGATCATAGCCTGTACGAGCTGTATTTCCAATTCGGCCGTTATCTGATGATGGCAAGCTCGCGTCCCGGCTCCAACCCGTCGAACCTGCAGGGCATCTGGAATGAGAGCTTCACCCCGCCTTGGGAGTCGAAATATACCATTAATATCAATACGGAAATGAACTATTGGCCGGCGGAAAGCTGCAACCTCGCCGAATGCCATGAGCCGTTGTTTGACCTGATCGACCGGATGCGGCCGCATGGCCGGAAAACGGCGGAGCAGCTGTACGGCTGCAAAGGGTTCGTCGCGCATCATAATACCGATATGTGGGGCTCGACGCAGGTTGAGGGCAACTATATGCCAGGCTCCATCTGGCCGATGGGGGCTGCCTGGCTGTCGCTGCATTTGTGGGAGCATTACAAATACGGGCTGGATGAGCGCTTCCTGCGCGAGCGGGCGTATCCGGTATTGAAGGAAGCGGCCGAGTTTTTCCTTGATTATATGTTCGAGGACAGCAAGGGGCGGCTTGTCACCGGTCCGTCCACCTCGCCGGAAAATAAATTTATCGGCCACGACGGCAGCGTAGGCACATTGACGATCGGACCGTCCATGGATATCCAGATCGTGTACACGCTGTTCCGGGCATGCGTCGATGCCTCCCGTGTGCTGGATGCCGATGCTTCGCTGCGCGAGCAGTGGGAGCAGTCATTGCGCAAAATGCCGCAGCCGCAAATCGGCAAGCACGGCCAATTGCAGGAATGGACGGAGGACTGGGACGAGGTGCATCCGGGTCACCGCCATATTTCTCATCTGTTCGCCCTGCATCCGGGGGAAATCATTCATGTCCGCCATACGCCGGAATGGGCGCAGGCGGCCAAGAAAACACTGGAGCGCCGATTGGAAAACGGAGGCGGCCATACGGGCTGGAGCCGGGCCTGGATTATCAATTTTTATGCCCGGCTGGAGGAAAGCGAGCAGACCTACGAGCATTTGCGCGCGCTGCTGTCGCTGTCCACGCTGCCGAATTTGTTCGATAACCATCCGCCGTTCCAAATTGACGGCAATTTCGGCGGCATCGCCGGCATCGCCGAGATGCTGGTGCAGTCGCATCGCGGGGAAATCGCGCTGCTGCCTGCGCTGCCTGCCGTTTGGAAGCAGGGCAAGGTGTCCGGGCTGCGCGCCAGAGGCGGGTTCCAGCTTGACCTGGAGTGGGAAGAGGGCGAGCTGAGGCATTGTGTCATTCGTGCGGATCGCGATGGGCTTTGCACCGTTTCATGCCGTCGTCCCGTAGCTCCGCTGTTGGTCGAAGCAAACGGCGCGGCCGTATTGACCGAGCAGGACGGCGAGCTGTTCCGCTTCCAGGCCGTTGCCGGGCAAACCTATGTGCTGCGCGCCGGGAAGCAGTCGTCTGTCGGCGATGCGACGGTGGCCCGCACGAGCTAGCTAGTTCCGCGTTGCGAGGCGTAATTCGGCCACCTGTGCCCTTTAGCTCGGCATGAGCGCACGACCCCGCCGAGAGGAGCAGGGAAGCCCGGAAAGCGAGGTCCTTTAAGGGAAGCCTGAAAAGCGAGGTCCTTATTCGGGTCGCGAGAAACGCAAGCTTTTACATGGGACTTTTTCATGTCGTACACACCAAGCCGCAAAGCGAGCATCCGCCGCTTTGCGGCTTTTTGGAGTAAACGGATTCTTATGCTTGAATCGTCCCCAAAAAGAGCAGAAACCCCCTATAACCGTTATTCGGGTTCGGTGTATTGTAAGAATCAGAGAGGTGAGCTTATGGAATTTATCAGACCTGAACATTATTCGCCCGGCAAGCTGAGAGCAGCAGATGGGAAATCATATGGAATTGGCATCATAGGCTGCGGCAGCATCGCAAATACGGCGCATTTGCCCGCGTATCGCAAGCACGGCCTGCCGATCGCAGCGTGCTGCGATGTGAGCGAGGAAGCGGCCCGCACGACCGCAGAAAAATTCGGCATTCCGTTCTGGACCACGGATGTTCGCGAGCTGCTGGCGCAGGACAGCGTTGGCGTCATAGACCTGGCGATTCACCCGGAGCCCCGGTTGAAGGTGCTCGGCATGATCGCCGAGGCTCCGCGTCCGGTGCTGTGCCAGAAGCCGCTGGCGCTTGATCTGGCGCATGCCCGCAAGCTGGCTGACGAGGCCGAGCGGCTCGGCATCGTGCTGGGCGTCAACCAGCAAGCGCGCTGGGCGCCTGCGCACAAGGCGCTCAAGGTGGTGCTGGAGCAGGATTTGATCGGCCACGTGTACAGCATTCATCATCAGCTGCGTTCATTCCAGGATCAGAAGGGCTGGTGGTGGACGACGATGAAAAACTTCAACATCGTCGACCACGGCGTCCACTACGTCGATTTATGCCGCCACTTCAATCCATCCGGGGAAGAATGGTCGCGGGTTCACTGCACAACGGCGCAGCTGCCGGGTCAAAATGCGGTCGATCCGCTCATCTATTCGGCGAACGTGGAGTTCGGCCCGATCGGCGGCCGCAGCTCGCTGATGGCTTCGCTGCACTTCAACAATATCGTCAAGGCAAGCCGCTCGCATAGCCACACCTGGTGGGTGGACGGCAGCGAGGGCAGTGTCTGGTGCACGCAGGATACGCTGTATATGGCTTTAAACAAGCATAAAAACGTTATTCATGAGATCAAGCTGAAGGGCTCCTGGTTTCCGGATGCGTTCGCCGGCTCCATGATTGCGTTTATCAATGCGGTGGCCGAAGGCGAGAATCCGCCGGTTACGGCGCATGATAATTTGCAGACGATCGCGCTGACGACGGCGATGGTGCAATCAAGCGAGCAGGGACGTGTGGTGGAGCGGTCGGAAGTGCTGGAAGGGAGTGTCCGCGTATGAACCGGCTTGGGTTCATGAGTTACGTCTACATGGGGCTGTCGGCGGAGGAAATGGCCGCTCAGGCGAAGCAGCAGGGCTTCGATGTTATCCAGCTTGACCCGCGGCAAAAGCTGCAATTCATGGATGATGAGCTGCTGTCCCCGGTACGGGCCGAGAAGCTGTGCGACTTGTTCAACAGCCAAGGCTTGGAACTGGCGGGGTTGTCCGGCTACACAAATCTGATGAATCCGGATCTGGCGAAGCGCGAGCAGAAGCTGCTGCAGCTGGAGAAGATGATCGACCTATGTTCGGCCTACGGCACCCGGTATATATTGACGGAAACGGGCAGTCTGCATCCGACCAACTCCTGGCGCGACTGGCCGGGTAACCGGACGCAGGAGGCATGGGACCAGTTGGTCGGCATCATTGACCGGCTGCGGAGCCGGGCGGTTAAGCAAGGAGCTGTTCTGATGCTCGAAGGATTTGTCAGCAATGTGCTCGGTACGTCGGAGCAAGCGGTCCGGGTGCTGGAGCAGCTCGGCACAGAAGGCTTGGCGTTTGTCATGGACCCATTTAACTATATGACGCCGGAGGATTTAACGGCGCAGGAAACGTCGGTCAGCCGCCTGTTTGATACGATTGGCCCGCATTGTCCGCTTGCGCATGCCAAGGATGCGTTGTATGACCACGAAGGCGTATTTACGACGCCGCGGGTAGGCACAGGCCAATCCGACTGGGTGGTCTATGCCAAGCTGCTGAAGGAACGGATGCCGGATGTGCCGCTTATTCTGGAGCATTCGAAGCCGGAGGAAGTGAGCGAATGCTTGACGCTGATCCGGCAGGCGTTCCGTCAGGCGGATGAGCTGAGCGGCAGCGGGCAGGCAGCCGCCGGACTGGAAGGAGAAGGCTCTTATGGCGCATAATCCGGGAGCAGCCGACAGGTTGGGCGCGTTTCGACCGAAGCTCGGTATCCAGGGTCCGGTCATCGCCTGGCAGGACCCCTGGGCAGGCGAAGCGTCTGACCGGGTCATGCGGACCGGCACCGGCATGCTTTGTCCGTCGCAGGACCCGAAGCCGGAGCCGGGGCCGTTTCTGCAGGCATTAAGCGAGCTGCAGGCTGACTTTTATGTCCACCATGTCATTCCCGGTCAGGACGCAGCAACGGATGCCCGGCTGCTGGCCGATGTGCGCGAGGCGGGTCTGGAGCTGTGTCTCGGCAATGAATACGGCAACATCAACGGTCCGTGGGTGGAAGGCACCAACCGGTACGACGTCCCGGACGAAACGGTTCGCCAGGCGGCCGCCGCCGGCGGCTGTATCGGGCTGCTGTACGATGAGCCGGAGCATCTGCAGATCAACGCTGGCCAATACCGCAAGGACGGCTGGTTTCCGCACTGGGGAGCGACCGACGGACTTTCGCTGAAGGCGGCCCGTGAACGGGTCGAGCAGGCGGTCCGCACGCGGGATCGGCAGGTCCGCCGTTTGCTGGAGCAGGCCGGCCAAGCGGAGACGTCCATGCCGCTGATTGCCGAGCATGTATTTCCGACCATGTTCCATACGTTTGCGCGAGCCGGGATGGATGTATGCCCGAAGGTGATGAAGGAGTCGTTCCAGTCGCTGCAGCTGGGGGCGGCGCTGGGGGCAGCCAGCCAATACGGCCGGTCGCTCTGGATTTGTGCGGATTTGTGGGGGCCGGATGCAGGGGAATGGTTTACACGGATGTCGGGCTTTCCCGGTCACTCGCCGGAAGAGTTTGAATCGGCGCTGAAGCTGGCTTATTTCATGGGTCCGACCCACCTGTTCGTGGAAAATATAGATGTGCTGCTCAGACATACGCCGAGCGGCTTCCGTCAGACGGAATTCGGCGATGTGTGGGAGCGCTTCGTTCGGTCGTTCATTCCCGCGCATCCGCTTACATGGAGTCACCGACAGGCGGAAGCGGATATTGCGGTCATCCATACGGATGATTCGAATTACGGGCAAAACGAGCGGCTGTTCGGCAATCGTCAGCCGGTCGAGACCGAGGCGGCAGACGCCGGACAAAGCTTATTCCAAATCTGGCACCTGATTAGCCGGGGGACGATTCCCGCACATGGGAGCTGCATGCATATTCCGGGCTTCGAGTTTCCGCGGCATGAGCTGAAGGCCAGTGTGCCGCTGAGCGAATTCCCGCTGGAGCTTGGCCGGGCGGCTGTCAAGCCGCCGATGCACCCGCTGTGGTACCCGGCGCGGAATGTGCTCGTGTTTGACCATCAGGTGAGCGCGGAGCGGCTCGGAAAGCCGCAGCTGACACTGGTCGGCGGCGGGCGGCTCTCGGACCAGACGTTCCGGGCGGCCGTTGCCCGCGCGGAAGCGGGTGGAACCGTTATCATTGCAAAGCGGGCGCTGCCGACGGACTGTCCGGCCGCCCTGCAGCGCAGCGGAAAGCAAGGTCAGGGCCAGTGGCTGGTCACAGACCAGTTCCTGGACGAACGAGTGCGGGAGGCCGCCGAGCCGATGCTTGGCACAGGCTGGACCCAGCGGTTCGGACAGACGGAAGTACGAATGGCCGCGAAGGACGCAGGCGGCTTCACGCTTGACTTTGAAATTGCGGCCCTATGACGTGGGATGAAGGTGGAGGATGAAGGTGGAACCGACGAAACATCAGGACCCGTTCGCGGAGATAGCGTTTCGCGAGCATCCGGGCAACCGGGATGGGAGGAGGGAAGTAGCTCCTGTCATCTATGAGAAGCAATATTTTGCTCCGGGTACGGAACAGGCGCCTGATGGTGCGGAGTTGCCCTATGAGACAAGGCTCGCTGGCTTCCATGAGGAGCTGAAGGCGCTGCGGGAGGTGTATCTCCCTTATATGGAGGACAGGACGGCTGCTTCGGCCGTGCGCCGCAGCCGTCAGCCGTTCGAGCAGTTCCAGTTCCGCTACCAGACGCCGGAGGATGCCGAGTTTACCCGGGTGCTGGAAGGAGCAGGCGAGTGGGAGGAGGTCACGATTCCCGACTTTCGCGGGCCGACGGGCGAGCAAGGGCGGTGGACCGGATTTTACCGCTGCGAGTTCGACTATCATCCCGTTGCGGCAGGCAAGCGCATCTATCTGGTGTTTAAGGGTGTTGACTATAAAGCTACCGTGTATGTGAATCACAAATGCATCGGCAGTCACGAAGGGTTTTTCTCTCCGTTCGAATTCGATGTGACCGATTACCTGCAGGCGCATAACACGCTGGTCGTCGAGGTGCATAACGATTATCCGATGATGGGCGTAGGCGGCAGCCGGCTGGATGGAGATAAGCTGTACGCGGCAACCGGTCCCGGCTGGGACGATCCGTACAGCGGCTGGAATCACTGCCCGCCGGGCGCAGGCATTTACAATGCCGTTTATGTGGAGGAACGCGCTCCGCTGTTCGTGCAGGATGTGTTTATTCGCCCGAATATTGACGAGCGTTATGTCGAGGTCTGGGTGGACGTCTTCCAGACGGCGGGCGAGCTGAAGGAAAATTTCGAGCTGCAGCTGGAAATTTTGCCGAAAAACTTTGAAGGCGCGTCGCTTGGGCCGCTTGTATTCCCGGTCGCTTACGCCGGTCCCGGCTTGAACTACTACCGCTACAAGGTCGAATTTCCGGACTTTCGTCTCTGGGAGCCGGACCGTCCGTTTCTGTACGTCGCCCGCGTCAATCTGCGGGATGACAGCGGGATGCCTGATGCGGTAGACCGCACGTTTGGGATGCGCAAGTTTCATATGGATGAGGAAGCGCCGCTCAAAGGCTCCTTGTACTTGAACAACCGGCCCATTATTTTGCGGGGCGCAAATGAAATGGGCCATCTGCAGCAATGTGTCATGCGCAAGGATTACGGCCAGCTTATCGACGATATTTTGATCGCCAAGCTGGCGAATATGAACTTTTACCGGATTACCCAGCGGCCGGTTCAGGAAGAAATTTACGATTACTTCGACATGCTCGGCATGATGCATCAATGCGATTTGCCGACCTTCGGCTTTATCCGGCGCAGCCAGTTTATCGAAGGCGTCCGGCAGGCCGGTGAAATGGAACGATTGATCCGCAGCCATCCGTCTTCGATCATGGTATCGCTGATTAACGAGCCGTCGCGGACGGAGAAACGGCGCAAGGGCCACCGCCATTTGCACCGCAACGAGCTGGAGGCGTTTTTCGTCGCTTCGCGGCAGGCGATTTATATGGAAAACCCGGATCGCGTCGTGAAAAACGCCGATGGCGACTACAACCCGCCGACCAACGAAGGGCTGCCCGACTTCCACTGCTACAACCTTTGGTATACAAACAACGTCATCACGCTTGGCAGCATGTACAAGGGAGCGCTCCCTTGCGTTCGCGAGGGCTGGAAGGCAGGCTGCGGCGAGTATGGCACCGAAGGGCTGGACAACTATGAGCTGATGCTGGAGCGTTATCCGGCGGAGTGGCTGCCTGCGAGCGTTGACGAGAGCTGGCTGCCGAACCGGATTCACGGCGCGCAGACGTACGGGCTGCACGGGGACTGGTACCCGGAGCAAACGACGGTCCGCGAATGGATTGCGGCGAGTCAGCGTCACCAGGCCTTGGCAACGAAGCTGATGACGGACGCCTGGCGCAGGCGGGCGGATATGATCGTTTCAACGGCGGTTCATCTGCTGATCGACGCTTGGCCGTCAGGCTGGATGAAAGCGCTTGTCGGCGTCGACCGGATTCCGAAGCCCGCTTACTTTACGTATAAAGACAGCCTGACTCCCCGGCGCGTCAGCTTGCGCTGCGACCGCTGGAAGGCGTATGAGGGCGAGACGCTGGAGATCGAAACGTGGCTGCTCAATGACACGCCGGAGGAGCTGAGCAGCTGCCGAATCATCGCGACATTGCGCGACGATCACCGGGAGTATGGCCATTACGAGCTGAACAGCTCGCTGCCTGCCTCCCAGGCGAGCTATGCTGGAACGATCCGGCTGACGGTGCCGCAGGTGGCAGACCGTCAGCAGCTGTATGTGGACGCTTGCCTGATCGACGAGCAGGGCGCGCAGCTGCAGGTCGAACGCTTCGCGTTTGAAGCGTTCGCGCGGACAGCGCCAGGCCAGGAGCGGCCGGTCAAGGCGGCTTATGCAGACCCCGGCGCACGGATGCTGTGCTCGCTGCTCGGCATCCCGGTCGAGCCTTACGAGAGCAAGACGGCTTCGCCGGAGCTGCCGGTTGTTATCACCTCCAGTGAGGAGTTTGCCCGGCAGCGGGCTTCACTGCTGGACTCCGTTCTTCAAGGGGCCACGGTGCTGTGCGTGCTGCGCGGACTGGACGCCGGCGTGTGGGAAGCAGGCGATACGTCGGTCAAAACGGCAAAGCTGCGCGAGGTGTATACGCTGGCGAGCAGCGCAGCCGCCGATGAGCAGCGGCTTGGCTGGATGCAGCCGGGTGACTTCAGTTACTTCTACAATCTGACCAGCGACCGGATCGACGGCATCGCAGGCTGCTGGCTGGAAGGGGAAGGGGTGGAGCCGATTGTGTTCAGCTACCGGACGCAAGGGGAGACGGACGGCAAGCAGAAGCTGCCGGTAGTCGGACTGAAGCGGCACGGCAGCGGCAAATTTGTGTTTGTTTCCCTGCCGCTGACCGGGCGGATCGGCTACAACCCGACGCTGGACCGGCTGCTTATCTCGCTGCTCGGAACGGAAGGAGGACACGCATCATGCACCCCGAGGCCATCGTTAGCCGAGATCAGCGAAAAGCAGCCGAATTAGCGGTTGATGCGTATGGCGTCAAGCTCAGTCTGCGCGAGCAGGCTGAGGCGGCACCGCACTTCTCCGGTTATGTTCATGAGCTGCTGAGTTGGTCAACCGGAAAGCCATGGGCGGTCCGCCCGGTGCAGCTGGCGAACATTCGGGTAAGCGCGGACGGGGCTGACGGCATGCGGCTGGAGGCGGCGGTCGCAGGAGGGCCGAAGGTAGAGCTGCGGCTTGCCTTCGACGGCAACGGTTTGCTGCGGTTGGAGCTGATCTGGACGAATGAGTCGCAGGAGCGGATCAGCGAGGCAGCGGCCGGACTGCTGTTCCGGCTGCCCAAGCTGGGCAGCGATATCGTGACGATTCCTCATATGATCTATAACAATAACCCGTCCTCTGATCCGCAGCGGATCGTGCCGAGACTCGGCGTCGGTCCCCAGCGCGGGACGATCGTCGAGGAGCATCGGCTGCCGATCCCTTGCGTGAATATGGAGTGGCGGCATCGGCCTGAGCGGGCGGAAAAGGAAGCGACGGCTGAAAGCTTTGAAAGCGCTGAATATGGCGGCGCTGCTGACTGCGATCAGGTTGTGACGCGCTACTTCTCGTTGTATTCGCTTCCATCGTACACGGAGTCGCCTGATGGCGTCGTCCATTACGGCTCGCTCGGCGCGATCGACGAACCGGCAGCTACGCTGGCGGCCGCTTTCAGCGGGGTCGTGATGCTGAACGGCGAGCCGGACAGCATTTGTGTCGCCAAAAACAGCGCTGCTCCGTACGAGGCCGGATACGTCGACCTTCCGCCCGGCGGTGCGCTGCGCAAGCGCTATGCGCTTGATTTCGGGCAGGCGGAAGGCTCGGGGCGGGCATATCGCGAGATCTTCCGTCAAGGACTGGCTTTATACGAGCCGGCCGGCGCCAGGCCGCTGAGCCTGGAGGACATGATCCGGCTGAAAACAAACGCGCTGGATGACCGGTGGAGAACGGGAGCGAACGGCGCAGCCGGGTATGTGAAGTTTTCCGACTCCAACGCGTTCGGGAATGTGTCGAAGCACCCGCTTCACTTTATGTATGGCTGGACCGGTCAATGCTTGAAGCTCGCCTGGTGTGATGCCCGGATCGGTTTTCGCGAAGGCGATGCAAGCCGGATAGGTCGCTGCACTCAGGCCGTTGAGTTTTACTTGCAGGCAAGCGGCAGCGATGTGCCGGGCATGCGGCATGGCGTGTACGTACTGGAAAGCGGGCAATGGCAGAACTTTCGGCTAAACAGGCAGCAAGTATTCGCCAGCCGGGCGCTTGGCGAAACGCTTGCGGACTGGGCGGACATCGTGCTGCTGTACCGCGAGCACGGACAGGAGGCTCCGGCAAGCTGGAGCTCGGCGCTGGAGGAAGCGGCGGCATTTCTGGCCGGAGCGCTGCTGCCGTCCGGTATTTATCCGGCGGCCTGGCAGCCGGCCGGCCAGCCGGCCGATGATATGATCACGGCGGCCGGACTGCCTTGCGTGATCGCGCTGGCCAAGATCGGGCGGGTGACTGGCGAGGCGCGCTGGCTGGCCGTTGCCGAGCAGGCGATGCAGCGCTACTACGAGCTGCATGCCCGGACGTTCGAGCGGCCGTTCGCGCGTTCGACGCTGGATGCGCGGTGCGAGGATAAGGAAGCCGGCATGTATTTTTTTCTCGCCGCCTTCGAGCTGTATGAATCGACGGAGCGGGCTGAATACCGGAGCTGGGCGGAGCTGGCGGCGGATTGGCTGCTGACGTATGTATACATGTGGAACCCGGCGTATGACCGGGATTCGGCGTTTCGCCAGGCGGGCTTCCAGGCAGTCGGCTGGCCGGGCGTCAGCGTGCAAAATCATCATCTGGACGTTTTTTTTCCGACACATGCCTTCTGGCGGTTCGGCCGGCTGACGAATCAGCCTGTCTATGAACGGATGGGGCGGATGAGCTTTGACGCGATGGGCCAAGGCATCTGCACGGAGCCGGGCGAATGGGGCTTTACCGTAATTGGCGAGCAGGCCGAGGGCTTGTTCCAAACAAACTGGAACCACAGAGGGCATAGCAACAGGTGGAACCCTTCCTGGGTCATTGCTCTGGTGCTGCAAAATGCGCTGCGGTTCCGCGAGGAGGCGGAAAAATGACGGCAACGCGATTCCCAAAGCTGATGTTTGGCGGCGACTATAACCCGGAGCAGTTTCCGCGGGACGTTTGGGATGAAGATATGCGCCTGTTCCAGCTGGCCGGAATCGACATTGCGACCGTGAATGTGTTTTCGTGGGCCCTCAATCAGCCGGACGAAGACACCTACCGGTTGGAATGGCTGGACGAAGCGGTTGAGCTGCTGCATGCAAACGGCGTGCAGGTATGCATGGGAACCGGCACGGCTGCGCATCCGGCCTGGATGGCCCGCAAATACCCCGATGTGCTGACCGTGACGTATGACGGTAAGCAGCGCAAGTTCGGGCGGCGGCATAATTCATGTCCGAACAGTCCGAGCTTCCGGCGGTTTGCCGAGCGGATGGTGCTGGAGCTGGCTGGCCGCTACCGGAGCCATCCGGCGGTGAGGCTGTGGCATGTGAACAATGAAATCGGCATCCGCTGCTATTGCGAGCGCTGTGAGGCGGCGTTCCGCGTTTGGCTGCAGCAGCGATACGAAACTGTGGAAGCGGTTAACCGGGCCTGGTACACCCGCTTCTGGGGTCATACGTACTACGACTGGGAAGATATCGTGCTGCCAAGCGGACTGAGCGAGGGGATGCAGGGCGGCAATTCAGATGTTACCGCGTTCCAGGGGATGACGCTGGATTTTTACCGGTTTAACTCGGACAGCTGGCTCGATTGCTACCGGCTGGAGGCGGAGGCGATCCGCTCCGTCATTCCGGATGCGGTCATCACGACGAATTTTCACAGCAACGGCATGTATAAGCCGCTTGATTATTTCAAATGGGCGCCGCATCTGGATGTGATCTCGGTCGATATGTACCCGGAAAATACGACGCCGCCAAGCGTGCTGGCGCTGCGCTACGATCTGATGCGCGGCTTGAAAAACGGCGCTCCGTTTCTGCTGATGGAATCGACGCCGGGCATTCTGAACTGGAAGCCGGTCAACCCGACCAAGCGGCCGGGCGATATGCGGCTGCGCAGCTACCAGGCGCTTGCGCGCGGGGCGGAATCGGTCATGTTTTTCCAGCTGCGCCGTTCGCTGGGCGCTTATGAAATGTTCCACGGCGCAGTCATCGACCATTGCGGACATGAGCATACGCGAATTTTCCGCGAATGTACCCAGCTCGGTCAGGAGCTGCAGCGGCTTGGCGATCGGCTGCTGGATGCTGAAACGGACAGCCGGGTCGCGATTCTGTTCGACTGGGATAACTGGTGGGCGGTGGAGATGGGCGGCGGTCCGTCCGCTTCGATGAAATACGCCGACCGGGTGCAGCATCTGTACGATGCCTTGTTTGACAGCGGCATCCCGGTCGATCTCGTTTCCCCAGACGCCGACCTCAGCGGGTATGAGCTGGTGCTTGGGCCCATGCTGTATATGGTTAAGCCGGAGCTGGCCGCGCGATTGGAGCGGTTTGTGGAGGCTGGCGGCACGTTTGTGACCACCTTTTTCAGCGGTATCGTCGATGAGTGCGACCGGGTTGTACCCGGCGGCTATCCCGGCAAGCTGCGGCCGCTGCTCGGCGTCTGGGTGGAAGAAATCGACGCGATGTTCCCCGGACAGACGAACCGGATCACGCTCCGGCAGGAGCTTGGTTCGCTGCAGGAGCAGGATACAACTAGCTGCGCGGTCGCTTGCGAGGTCGTTCATCTGGAAGGCGCAGAAGCGGTCGCCGTGTTCGAAGAGGATTACTACAGGGGCTTCCCGGCGCTGACCCGGCATCGTTTCGGGCAAGGCGAGGCGTGGTATGCCGCAACCGAGCCGGATGGCGCGTTTACGCGCAAGTGGCTGCAGGCGTTATGCGAAGCGAAGGGCATCCGGCCCGTCTGCGAGCCTGCGCCGGATGTGGAGATCACCTGCCGGCGCAAGGGCGCGGACCGTTACCTGTTTGTGCTGAACTACAGCGATGAACCGCGTAGGGTCCGGCTGGGCGGCGAGCCGCTGCACGATCTGCTGACCGGCACAGTATATGCGGGCGAGGGTGAACTGGAGCTTGAACCGAAGGCCGTGCTGATTCTGCAGCGGGCAAAGGAGGAGACAGCAGGATGAGCGCAGCGGACAGCTTGCGGCAATTATTCGATCGGCCGTCTGCCGAGCATCGCTCCGCCCCGTTCTGGGGCTGGAACGACAAGCTGGAGAAGGCGGAGTTAATCCGCCAGGTCGAGGAGATGAAGAAGCAGGGCATGGGCGGCTTCTTCATCCACTCCCGCGACGGGCTGGAGACGGACTATATGGGGTCGGAGTGGATGGAGCTCGTTCGCTCCACCGTGCAAGCCGCCGAAGACAACGGCATGCAGGTGTGGCTGTACGACGAGGACCGGTGGCCGTCCGGATTTGCGGGCGGATTGGTGCAGGCGCGCGGCGGCGATGCGTTTCGGGCGAAGGGCTTGACGCTGGAGGTGCTGTCGGGCCCGGACGGCGCGGCGGAGCGCTTGGCGGACGGCCAAGTCATCGCGTTGTTCAAGGCGGTCATCGACGAACGGCAGCTGCTGCGCTGCAAGCGTCTGCCGCTGGAGGTGCGCTGTCCGCTGCGCGAGGGCGAGGTCTACCTCGTGTTCCGGGTGGAAATTTCCGAACGAAGCGAGTGGTTTAACCACGAGGCTCCGCCGGATAACTTGAACCCGGATACGGTGGCGGCGTTTATCGACATCACTTACGAGGCGTATAAACGCGAGGTCGGCGACCGGTTCGGGACGACGATCCGCGGCGTGTTTACCGACGAGCCGAGCATTCATGACCGGCATTGCCGATTTACGCCCGGACGCGGCTGGATGCCCTGGAGCTGGTCATTCCCCGCTTTTTTCGCCGAACGGCGCGGATATGATGTGCTGGATACGGCCCCTTACCTGTTTTTCGACGGGGAGCTGTCGCGCCAAGCGCGCCATGACTACTGGCAGACCGTGACCGAACGGTTCAGCGAAGCGTATTCCGGCCAGCTCGGCCAGTGGTGCGAGCGTAACCGACTGGCCTTTACCGGCCATTTTCTATGGGAAAACAATATGGGCACGGCGACCCGCGTATGCGGAGCGGTGATGCCGAACTACCGTTACCAGCAGGTGCCCGGTATTGATATGCTCACAGAGCAAACAAACGAAGCGATCACAGTGAAGCAATGCACCAGCGTGGCGAACCAATACGGCCGCAAGCATGTCGTAAGCGAAACGTACGGGTGTACGGGCTGGGGATTTACGTTCGAGGGGCAGCGCTGGATCGGCGATTTCCAGTATGTGCTCGGCGTTAATGTGCGTTCGCAGCATATGGCGCTTTATTCGATCAAGGGCTGCCGGAAACGGGATTACCCGCCGGTGTTTAGCTACAACACAAGCTGGTGGTCGCATAACCGGATCGTCGAGGACTATTTCGCCCGGCTGTCGGCGGTACTGGCCGAAGGCCGGCCGATCCGCGATGTGCTGGTGCTGCATCCGTCCTCAACCGCCTGGAGCCTGGTCGGTACCGGCCCTTATGGCTTCCCGGCGCGGGGCAAGGATCGCGATGTTTCAGCTGTCAATACGCTTGGTCACGCGTTTAACGGCTTCCTTCAGCGGCTGCTGGCGGCGCATTATGACTTCGATCTCGGGGATGAGACGATCATGGCCGAGGCCGGCGCTGTGCGGGAGGACCGGCTTGCGGTACAGCTGGCCGAATACCGGCTGGTCGTGCTGCCGCCGAACCTGCAGACGATGCTGTCCAGCACGTACCGGCTGCTGCAGCAGTTTCTGGACGCAGGCGGTCGCGCGATTGCAGTCGGACCGCCGCCGCTGCTGCTGGACGGCCGTCCCTCGGAGAAGCCGGGCGAGCTGTACGGGCATCCGCAGATGACGTCGGCGGGGACGACAGAGGAGGCGATTGCCGCGCTGGAAGCGCAGCTGCCGCGCCGGGTGAGCCTGCTGGACGATCAGGGAGCCGAGGCGCCCAGGCTGCTGTATATGCTGCGGGAGGTCGGCGATTGCCGGGTATTGTTTGTCGTCAATAACGATCGGGAACACGGGAAGCAGGTGACGGTGTCGATGGAAGGACACGGCCTCCTGGAAGAATGGAAGGCGCTTACAGGCGATGTGAGCGAGGTCCGCGTACAATCCGGCAGCCTGGCCGGGTATGTTCAGTTTCAGGTAGAGCTTGGCCCGGCCGATTCCAAGCTGTATGTGCTTCACGACAGCGCCTTGCTTCACTCGGCTCATCCGACGAGCCCGCCGCTGCCGGTTCTGCCGGTTCGCGAAATGACGCTCGATCCGGTGTGCGGCTTTACCCGCACAGCGCCAAACGTGCTGACGCTGGACCGCTGCGCATACCGGATCAAGGAGGACGACTGGTCAGCTGAAATGGGCATCTGGCAAGCGCAGCGGGCGATCCGGGCAGCGCTCGGCATGCGGCAGATCGTAGAAAACGGGCTGGAGCAGCGCTACAAATGGGTGTTTGCGCCGCATCCGGCTAACGGTACGCCGGTCCAGTTCCGGTTAACCTTTGAAGTCAGGCATGTGCCGGCGACACCGACGTTTCTCGTCATTGAATCGGCGGAGTTTTACGAGCTTTCGCTGAACGGCCAGCGTGTCGAGGCCGGAGCGGACGGCTGGTTTCTCGACCGCTCGTTCGATAAGGTGGCGCTGCCGCCGCTTCGCGAAGGTGAAAATGAGCTGGTGCTGACGTGCAGGTACGAGCAGCGGATGGAGGTCGAGGATGTGTACCTGATCGGCGACTTTGGCGTCGATCCGGATCGGGCGATTGCCGCCGAGCCTGCGGTATTAGCTTATGGCGACTGGTGCGGGCAAGGCTATATGCACTACGCGGGCAGCCTCATTTACCGCCATAAGCTGACGCTGGCGTCATGGACCGGAGGCCCGGCTGTGCTGGAGCTGGGCGGCTATAGCGCCATCACCTTGACGGTGCGCATCAACGGGCAGCTCGCCGGGCATGTGCCGTGGCGGTCGGAAAACCGGCTGGCAATCGGGCACTGTCTGGTCGCAGGCGACAACGCGATCGAGATCGAGGTGGTCGGCAGCCCGCGCAATATGCTCGGTCCGTTTCATCATCTGTCGGGTGAACCGTCCACAACAAGCTGGAGCTCCTTCCGCAGAGAAGGTCCTGACGAGCAGTTGGCTTACCGGGTGCTGCCTTACGGCTTGTTCGGGCAAGTGAAGGTAACCATCGGCTCGCCTCAGTCGAGCTAAGCGGCCAGCCCCAGGCGAACTAAGTTGAACAAAAGCAAGGCAAGCGAGCAGCAAGCGGAAGCTCCTTTCACACGAAGCAGAAGCGGAAATGGAGGTATGGCATGACCCAGGGAGGCAAGCGGTGGAAGCTTATTTTGGCGTTGATCATCTTGATTGCGGCATTGCTGCCCGTGCAGGCGCAGGCTGCAGTCAAATATTCCACCTATACGAAGGATAGCTATAACAATCTGATCTGGCTGCAGCCCGCTTATTACCCGATCGGGGTGCTGGGCGAAGACTTGTTTGTAACCGATCCGAAAGATCCGAACGTGAAAACGAAGTCGGCGCTGCGCAATCCGAAAGATATTTTCGTGGATGCGAAAAATGAAATTTACATCGCCGACACCGGCAACAACCGGATCGTTCATATGAAGGAGCAAGGGGAGCTTGTCCGGTACATTACGCTGCCGGAAAGCCCGCTGTCCAAGCCGGAAGGCGTATTTGTAACGAAGGAGGGCGACATTTACGTTGCAGATACCGGCAACAAGCGGGTCATCCGGCTTGCGCCGGACGGCAAGCTGCTGCAGGAGTTCAAGCGGCCGGATTCACGGTACATCGCGGACTCGTTCAGCTACGATCCCGGCAAGGTCATGGTTGACGAACGCGGCTTCCTGTATATTGCGGTCCACGGCGGGTATGAAGGACTGGTCGTGCTCGACCCGCGCGGAACGTTCCAGGGCTTTTTCGGAGCGAACCAGACGGCGCTGTCGCCGCTGGACGCACTCAAACGGATGTTGTATACGAAGCAGATGTATGCCAACGAGGTTGCCAAAAAGCCGGAGACGATCAACAGTGTGACGACGGATAAAAACGGCTACATTTATACGGTCACCGGCGGCACCGCCCAGACGAATCAGCTCAAGAAGCTGAATACGAAGGGAGCGAACCTGCTGCGCAGCTCGCGCAACACGTTCGGGGAATACCGTCCGGGCGAAGCGGCGCCAACGGCGGCGCTGACGCCGCAAACCCCGCAGCTGATTGATGTCGCCGTCGATGAAAGCGGCAATATGATCGTGGTGGACCAGCAATTCAAGTACATCAGCCATTACGATTTCTCCGGCAACCTGCTTTACTTCTGGGGCGGGCCGTCGGCAGTCGGGTCCTCGCAGGTCGGCCTGCTGAAAAGTCCGGTGGCGCTGGATGTCAACTCACGCAACGAGCTGTACGTGCTGGATGATCAGGAAAATATCGTGCAGGTGTTCCGGCTGTCTGAATTCGGGCAAAAGGTTGACGAGGCCAACCAGTTCACACTGGCAGGTCACTACGACGCAAGCGTCAAGCCGTGGCAGGATGTGCTGCGGATGAACGCCCAGTTTTCACCGGCGATTCTAGGTCTCGCAAAAGCTGCCTTGCATAAAGAAAACTACAGCGAAGCGCAGGCGTTGTTTAAGGAAGCGGGCGACCGCGAAGGCTACTCCGAGTCGTTCTGGCAAATTCGGATGCTCTGGTTTCAGACCAACTTCTCGTGGATTGCGACGGCGGTGGTCATTCTCATTGTGCTGCTGTTTGTGGCAGGACGCATTCTGGACAAAACCGGGCTGCGCGCCCGCTGGCAAAATCGGCCGCGGCTCCGGCATCCGCTGGCGCTGCATTTGAAGCATGCGTTTTATGTGCTCCGGCATCCGGTGGACGGCTTCGCGGCGATCCGGTATGAGGGCAAGGGGAGCTTTGGAGCGGCCTTTATTTTGCTGATCGGCGTTTACCTGGCTATGGTGCTCAAGGATTCAGCGACCGGCTTCTCCTTTAACACCGTTGTGAATGTCGATGTGTATACGCTGTTTTTGCAGCTGCTCATTTTATGGATCGCGTGGGTTTTGTGCAACTACTTGGTCAGCTCGATTTATCGGGGTGAAGGGCGGCTGCGGGATATTATGATCGGGAGCGCCTACGTGCTCGTGCCGCTGCTTGTTGTCGGCATCCCGCTGACGCTGCTGTCCAACGGCCTGACCTTGTCCGAGGCGTCGATGTACGGCCTGATGCTGAACGGCATGGCGATCTGGGTCGGGCTGCTGCTGTTCTGGAAAGTACAGTTCATTCATAATTACAGCGTCGGCGAAACGGCGATCAATATTTTCCTGACGTTTTGTACGATGATCGTGATCGGGGTGCTGCTGTTTGTCACCGGCGGCTTGACGAGCGATTTGCTGTCCCTAGTGCGAGAAATGTTCCAGGAGGTGGTCTTGAGATGAGCTGGTACGCCAAGCTGAATAAAAAAGTGATCCTTGTTACCGTCCTGCTCCTGGCTGCCGTTCTGTTCATCTTCTTGCGCATGCCGGTGGAGTTCAAGGCTCCCGAGGGCGCCCGCAGCGCGGCGGCGGCGCAGGCGAGCGCGGCGGCGGCTCCGCCCGGCGGAGCCAAGGCGGCGCTGCCTGATGAAGCAGGTTTTCGAACGGTGGCCGATACGCCGACGCTGCGCCTGCAGCTCGACGACAAAACCGGCCACTTCAAGGTCGAGGATAAGCGCAACGGACAGCTGTACCGTTCGTATCCGGAGCCGAAGTTTTGGGCGCAGGAAACGATATCCGAGAACTGGAAAAAGCATCTTGCTTCGCCGCTGATGGTTCAGTATGTGGATTTCTCCAAAAGTATTTTGCAGGCGAAGGAGACGAATCTCGGCGCGGAAAACGGGCAGGTCAAGGATGTGCGTCTTATCCCTGGCGGGTTCGCCCTGACCTATGTGCTGCCCGCGACCGGCTTCACGATTCCGGTCGAGGTGACGATCGAAGAGGATTACATTCAGACGAAGATTGTACGTGAAGGGATTCAGGAAGGGAATATGGGACTTACCTGGGTCCGCCTGTTCCCGTTTTTCGGAGCGGAGCACTCGGCCGGACAGGACGGCTACCTGTTTATTCCCGACGGCGCGGGCGCTTTGATCCGGTACAAGGATAATCAGCTGAATGTCAACAAAGTGTACGATGAGAGTGTTTACGGACAGGATCTGACGTTCACGGGATTAAGCAATAATCGCAACCGCATCATCATGCCGGTGTTCGGGATGAAAACCGGGGACAAAGGCTTTGTGGCCGTTCTGCATGACGGCGAGGAATATGCGAATATCGTCGCTTCCCCGTCGGGCGTGCTGAGCAGCTACAACTGGGTGACGGCGCAAATGAATTTCCGGGCCAGCTTCCTGCAGTTTACAAGCCGCAACTCGCCGGATGAGTGGGGGTATGTGGACTATAACCGCAACGAGCTGTTCGGCAGCGACCGGATCGTCCGCTATTACATCCTGGACAGCAAGCAAGCGAACTACACGGGCATGGCGCAGGCGTACCGCAGCTATTTGATCAAGGACAAGGGCGTCAAGCCGCTGCAGGATGCGGATAAAAACTTGCCGCTGCACGTCGATGTGATCGGCGGCGACCGGGAGAAGGGCGTGCTCAGCGACCGCTACGTGAAGCTGACCGATACGTCGGATGCGGCGCGGATGATGGATACGCTGAGGGAGAAGGGCATTCCGCGAATGGAGATGACCTTCATGGGCTGGCAGAAGGGCGGCTACAGCTCCTTCGGACAGTCGCTGCCGGCCGAGTCGAAGCTTGGCGGCGACGCGGGGCTGAAATCGCTGGTCGATAAGGCGCGCCAGTACAGCTATCCGTTTTATCTGGATACGGAGTACGGCGTCAACAATACCGGCGCAGGCGGCTACGAGGACAAATTCCACGCGATGGTCAATATGGCCGGACGCAAGCTGTCGATGGGGCTGCTGTACAATGCGGGGCCGGTGCCCGTTGTCAGCGACAAGTTCGCTGCGAAAAGTCTGGCCGCCAGCTTGTCTGATTACCAAAAAATGGGGGTCAGCGGTCTGACGATGAACCGGATCTCGTCGCGCCTGTACAGCGACTACAATACGAGCTTCGGCGCAACCCGCGACGAGGCGCGCGATGTGCAGGAGGACATGCTGAAGCAGGTGAAGGAAACGCTGGGCGGCGTGCGGGGCGTGAAGTCGAACTTCTATGCGCTGCCGTATATCAATCACATCCAGAACATGGTGTACGATCATTCCTACGACTTGTTCTCGGATGAGGCGGTTCCGTTTGCGCAGATCGCGGCTCACGGCCTGGTTTCCTACTCCTCGGAGTATGTCAACAACCGGCAGGAGGAAGTGAATGATTTCCTGCGCGATATTGAGTATGGCGCAGTGCCGTCCTTTATTTTCACCCAGGCGCCAACGAAGGCGTTTGTCAATGTGTACGGCTTGCGTTACTACAACACGCATTTTCCGGAATGGGAAAGCTACACGGTTGAGCAATACAAGCGATATAACGAAGCGCTTGGCGATGTGCAAAATCAGTTTATTACGAATCACCGGACGCTTGCTCCGAATGTGAAGGAGACGACTTATGCCAGCGGCAAGCGGATAATCGTCAACTACACCCGCGAGCCTTACCGGGCCGGCGATGTTGTCGTTCCGGCGCAGGACTTTAGCGTCATTCGGGGAGGTGCGGGGCAATGAGAAGGAGATGGCGGCTGAATGCCTCCCTGGCGCAGTATGTGGAAGGTTCGATTTTCATCGCCCCTTGGCTGATCGGGTTTCTTATATTTATGGCTTTCCCGATCGGATACTCGCTGTTTATGAGCTTCCAGAACGTGACGATTACGGCGTCGAGCACGACGACGGAATTTATCGGGCTGGCGCATTATCGTCAAATTTTGTTTGAAAACGGAAGCATTTTGTACAATGACCTGCTGCCGTTTTTACGCCAGGCGCTGTTTATGATTCCGATCATTGTCATCTTCGCGCTGCTGATCGCGATTATGCTCAATCAAAACTTTCCTGGGCGCACGCTGTTCCGCGCAATCTTCTTCCTCCCGGTCATTTTGGCGACCGGCGAGGTCGTGAAGGAGTTTCTGATGCAGGGCGAGGGTGATCTCGGGTTTATGGCCAAGTACAACGTAGCTGGTATTATCGGCTCGTATTTGTCCTCCACCTGGTCAACGCCGCTGCTGGCGATTCTGAATTCCTTTGTCTTGGTGCTCTGGTATTCCGGCGTGCAGATTTTGATTTTCCTCGGCGGACGTCAGACGATTTCGAACTCCGCTTATGAGGCGGCGCGGATCGACGGTGCAGGCCCGTGGGAGACGTTCTGGAAAATTACATTGCCCGCGATGACGCCGTTTATTTTCCTGAACATGATCTACACGGTCGTTGATTTGTTCACCTTCCCGACGAACCCGATTTTACAGCGGGTGCGGGAAAGCGAATACGGGCAGTATAGCGCACTGATCTGGATTTACTTCCTGATCATCAGCTTCTTTCTGGCGATTATTTTCTTCATATTCCACCAGGCGACCAAGTCGCAACGGGACACAACGTAAAGGGAGGGGGGCAACGTATGCAACTCAAGCTGAACAAAGCACGCAGCTCCTCGGTTCCGCTCTGGCTGAACCGGGCGAAGTATACGATTTTGGGCCGGGAGGCCGACAAAGGGCTGCTGTTCAAATTTTTCATCTACTTGATTTTGGCCGATGCCGCGTTTATTTACTTGAAGCCGGTGTTCCATATGCTGGCGACGATGTTCAAAAATGCGGACGATTTGCTGGACCCGTCAGTCAAATGGATTCCGAATACGCTGTATTTCGGCAACCTGCAGGAGGCATGGGTGTGGCTGAAATATCCGAAGGCGTTCACGATCTCACTGACGCTGTCGCTGTCGGTCGCGATTTTGCAAACCTTGTCCTGCGCGGTGACGGGCTACGCGTTTGCGAGATTGAAGGTACCGTTTAAGAAGCTGCTGTTTTTTTTCCTGCTGCTGACCTTTATCGTGCCGATGCAGGTGACGATTTTGCCGAATATTATTTATGCGCGCGAGCTGGGCATGCTGAACACGGTGTATCCGATTATCGTGCCTGCGTTTTTCGGGCTTGGTTTGAAGGGAGCGCTGTTCGTCATTATTTACCGCCAGTTTTTCTCGACACAGCCGAAGGAGCTGGAGGAAGCGGCGCGGATCGACGGGGCGGGCGTGTTCAAAATTTTTTACCGGGTGATGATGCCGCTGGCCAAGCCGGCCATTCTTGTCGTATTCCTGTTTTCGTTCGTCTGGACGTGGAATGACTTCTACCTGCCCAGCATGTACTTGTCCGATATCGAGACGGCGCCGTTGTCGATGGGCATCTCCCGGATCGGTTCGGCGCTGAAGCAGCAGGCGGAGCAATACGGGCCGTCGGTGACGGATGAAGCGATCCGGATGGCCACGACGTTCCTGATGATTATTCCTCCGATGG
Source organism: Paenibacillus sp. sg306046 (assembly GCF_059821225.1). NCBI lineage: Bacteria > Bacillati > Bacillota > Bacilli > Caryophanales > Paenibacillaceae > Paenibacillus > Paenibacillus sp. sg306046. The sequence continues at coordinate 189,064 of NZ_JCAMRT010000003.1, read as the reverse complement.
TGCTGTATTTGTTTACGCAGCGCTGGTTTATTGAAGGCGTAGAGCGTACGGGTCTGGTTGAGTAGGAGAGAGCGGCTCGCAGCGATGCGGGTACGAAGCCTAAGGGGGCACGATATGAACCGCTTATGGAAGGGAGGCTTGGCGCTGCTTGCAGCGCTGAGCCTGCTGTTGTCCGCGTGCAGCGCCACGACGGGAGCCGGGGCGCCGGAGGGAGGCGGAGCGCCGCAGAAGCTGCTGCTGCTCAAGAAGAAGGAGGGCAGCGGCGATCCGCAGCTGGTGAAGCATTGGGAGAAGCTTGGGTATCTGGTCATGGAGATGTCGGAAAATGAATTCAAGGCCGAGCAGGTGCAAGCGGCCGGCTACAGCGCCGTCTACGTCAGCGAGTCTGTCAATGCGGCGAGGCTTGACAGCGGCCTGAAATCGCTGGCGCTGCCCGTTGTCTATGCGAAGCCGCAGGTCGCAAGCTTGGCCGGCCTGACCGGCATGAGCGGCTTCGGCCAGACCGAGGGCGCGACCAAGGTTCGCATCCGTCAGCCGAAGCATGCGCTGGCCGCCGGGCTGAAGGATGAGCCGGCTGTGTACCAGACGGCGGGGCGTCTAAATTACGCCGAGCCGGGGAAGGAAGCCGTCGTTATCGCGACTGCGGGCGACGACGAGGCGAAGGCGGTGCTTTTCGCTTATGAGAAAGGCGCGCGCAATGCGCAAAATCAACCGGCTCCGGCCCGCCAGGTGTTCGTCTACTTGCCGACCGGCGAGGAAACCAATTTGACCGACGATGGCTGGAAGCTGCTGGATACGGCTCTGGAATGGGCCGCCCAATCACCGAAAAAATAGGGGGAATCACGATGAAACGTTTGCTCGGTTTAACTGCGGTATTAGCCTCATTCCTGCTGCTGGCCGCCTGCCAGACCGCCTCGACGGAGCCTGCTGCTGTAGCTGTCAATCCGAAGAAGACGCTCCTTGTCGGCAAGGATAGCGGCGGCGATGCGATTGTAGCCAAGCGTCTGCGTGAGGTTCACGGCAGGGAAGTGACTGTCATTTCCGACAAGGAAGTGACCCCGGAGTCCGGCAAGGATTATGCGCTGGTCTACGTCAGCGAATCGGTCAATTCGAATAAAATCCGCGATAACTTCTCCAAGCTGCCGGTTCCGGTCATTTACGCCGAGGTGCAGGCCACGCCGGATATCGGTCTTTCGCCGAGAGAGGCTTACGGTCATCTCGGGGGGCCAAGCGCGGCCAAAACGATTGAAATTACAAATAACAGCCATCTGCTTGCCGCAGGCCTGCAGGGCAAGGTGGACGTCTACAAGGACAACGGCAAGATCGGCTACGCGACGCCGGGCGACGAGGCGATTGTCATCGCGACGGTACCGGGTGAATCGCAAAACGCCACGATTTTTGCCTATGAAAAGGGCGCGAAAAACGTCAAGGGCGAGTCGGTGCTCGCCCGCCAAATGCTGTTTTACATGTTCTACGGGGAAGAAATCAACCAGACGGAGCAGGGCTGGAAGCTGTTCGATGCAGCGGTAAACTGGGTAAGCGGCGCGAAATAACATGCGCCAAATAACCTATAAAGTGGAAATGCCCCCCTAATGTAAGCGGATTGATTTCGTAATAAAGTTATACAAGTAAGCGGTTACTATTTTAGATGGCGCGAGAATTGAACTGAACCATGAATACGCGAACAGGAAAAGGGAGGCTCTATACAAGCATGAAAAAATTTATTGCAGCCGGGATCACATTAGCCTTGGCGTTGTCCGCAGCAGGATGTACGGATGCGCCCGCCAGCACGGATAAACAACCGGCGCCGGAGGCTAACAAGGGCGAGAAGGCAGCAGACAACGAATTGTTCATTTATACCGTATATCCCGCATTTTATGCGAAGGAAGAAAATTATGAAAAGCAGATTGGCCAGCATCTGAAGAAGAAATTCCCTAATGTCAAGTTCAAGCATGTGCATTGGGACAACCCGGGCCGCCAGTATAAAGACCTGATCGCTGCCGGAACGATTCCCGATATCATTATCGATAATGCGCGGATGAATCTGCAGCGTTATATTTTGGACAATGACCTGCAATACGATATGTCCGAGCTGATCAAGAAATACAACTTTGACACCAGCAAGCTGAACCCTGCCGCATTCGCGCAAATGAAAAACGTGACGCCGGAGGGCAAAATTTACGGCTTGCCGTTCCAGCTCAGCGATTTCGTCCTGTTCTACAACAAGGATATTTTCGACAAGTTCGGCGTTGACTACCCGAAGGATGGCATGACGTACGATGAAATTTACGAAATCGCCAAGAAGCTGACGCGTGTCGAAGGCGAAAATACGTACAAGGGCTACATGCAGCATCCGGGCTTGTATATGAACTACAACCAGCTGTCGCTGTCGCCGCTTAGCTTGACGGAGGACAAGGCCGAGCTGAACACGGACGGCTGGAAGAAAGCGGTTGACAACCTGCGCCGCTTCTATGAAATTCCGGCGAACCAGTTTACGTCCGTGGATGATTTCCCTAAAGGAAAAATCGCGATGTCCGTTCATGTATCCGAGAAAATTATCCAATGGCATGAGATCAATAAAAACCTTAATTTCGATGTCGTTGCCATGCCGTCGTACGCGGACTTGCCGAGGACCAAGGCGCAGCCGAATATGTATGCCGCCTACATTACGAAGCAGTCGCAGAAGAAGGATCTGGCCTTCGAGGTGATCCAGTACATGCTGTCCGAGGAAATGCAGATTGAGCTGTCCAAGGAAGGCATCATCGGCCCGCTGGAAAGCAAGGCCGTTCAGGAGGCGTTCGGCAAAAACCTCCCGCAAATGCAAGGGAAAAATACGCAAGGCATTTTCTACAGTAAAAATGCCATGCCGCCGGCCGCTCGCGCCAACGGCTTGACGTATGTCGATGTGGGCGTGCATAACGTCTTTGCTCCGCTGATCTTCGGCGAGTCGAAGGATTCGGCGACAGCGCTGCGGATGATTGAGGAACAGACAACCAAGACCATTTTGACCCAGAAAGCGGCGAAGTAGCCGCCACGAAAGGAGCCTGCCAACTTGAAACGATTGCTCACCTGGCTATTCGTTGCGATGCTGGCTGTCATGCTGACGGCCTGCTCCTCCTCGGAAGCAGGCCAGGAGGCTGCGCCTGCGACATCGGCGCCAGCCCCAAGCAGCGGAGCTGAAACAAAAGCTCCGGATGCGCCTGCGCCAACCGAGCCAGCCAAGACGGAAACACCTGCGACGACGCCAACGGAGCCGGCCAGGCAGCCGGAGGTTAAACCGGATGCAGCCGCTGCAGCAGGCGATAAGAAGGATACGCCTGCGCCTGCTGCCCAGCCGGAGACGCCGGCAGCGAAGCCGGAAGCCAGCGCAGCTCCCAAGACGGAGCCGAAGCCGGAACCGAAAGCGGAGCCTAAGGCGGAAGCGCCGCAGCAAACCGCGCCGGCTACGCCGCCGGCCACAGCGCCTGCGGAAGCGCCTAAGGCGGAGGAAATTTCCGCGAAGGGCAAGAAGCTGCTGTTCGTCGGGCGCGAGCGTTCGCCTGCCGAGGATGTAGCCGTGTCCAAGCGGCTGCAGGGGCTAGGCTTTCAGGTCACCCATCTCGACGACCGCGATGTGAATGCGGATGAAGTGAAGGGCTTCGACCTGATCTACTACAGCCAGACGACCAACTCGAAATATTTGAAGGACGGCTTTATGAAGGATATTGCGATCCCGACCGTTTATGTGAAAAATCACGGGATGTACTATCTTGGCTTGTCCGCGATTGAAGAAAACGCAACGGAGAAAAATAAAAAAGCGATCGAAATTGTGGACAGCAAGCACAAGGTAGCGGGCGGATTATCCGGTACGTTCGATGTGTTTGTTGAAGCCAGCGACAAGTTTGGCGTCAGCTACGGCTTGCCGGGCAAGGAAGCCAAGGTCATCGCCACGATCCCGGGTGACAAGAAGAAAGCGACGCTTTATTACTATGACAAGGGCACGAAGGCCGACAATGGAAATGTGGTGAAGGCGCGTACCTCGTTTTACTTCTGGAGCAACGGGATGCACGAAAACTCAACCGATGCAGGGTGGAAGCTGCTGGACAATCTTGTTCTGTGGACGCTGCAAAACGGATAGGGAGGCTGCAATCGTCGCATGGAAAAATTAAGCAAAGGACTCCTGTCCGTCGCCGCTTCGTTCGTCCTGCTGTCAAGCTATGAGTCCGGCGATGTTTGCCCAGATGAAAAACTTGACGACGGACGGACAAATTTTCGGGCTGCCCTTCGTCAATAACGACTTTGTACTGTTTTACAACAAAGACATCTTCGACAAATATAAGGGCTTTTCGCAAAATCCGGGTCATTATATGAACTAAAACCAGCGCTCGTTGACAACCTGCGCAGGTTTTATGAGATCCCGGCCAACCCGTTTGATACGGTCGAGGTGTTTGCGACCAAAGGAAACATCGCGATGGTTGTAGCGACCGTCGATCATCTGGTGTCCTTTTACGAGCAAAATAAAAACGTGAACTTCGATATCGTCTCGGTTCCTTCCTTCGCGGAAGCGCCGGACACGCGGTATCAGCCGAATGTGTATTCGATGTATATTACGAAGCAATCGACCAAAAAGGATTTGGCTTTCCAGGCGATTGCGGCTATTTTGTCCGAGGAGCGCCAGCTCGAGCTGGCAAAGGAAGGCGTGATTGGTCCGCTTGAATCGAAGGCGGTTCGTGACGGCGCTGCGGATGATGGAAGAGCAGTCAACCCAAGCCATTGAGACGCAGAAGGCATCATCAAAATAACTGGATAAGAGAAGGTGAATCATTTGAAAAAAAGTATAAATGTGCTGCTGTCCCTGATGCTCGTCTGGATGACCCTGCTATCCTTTACAGCGGTTGCGGGAGCGGCTGGCGAGGTTCGCATTGCGGCGGCGAAGACAGCGGACGATTTCAAGGACTTGAAGGATTTGCCCAAGGATCAGAAGGATAAGTTTAACGCTTTGCTGAGCGACGGCGTGTTCAACGGACTGACGGATGACACCTTCGGTCTTGATGTACAAATGAACCGCGCCCAGTTCGCGAAGGTCGCTGCGATTGTATTCGGCCTGACGGTCGATCAGACGCTGAGCAGCTCGTCCTTTACGGATGTGCGCTCCGACGACCCGGCCAACTCCTACGCGCTTCCTTACATCGAAGCGTTGAAGGAAGCCGGTTTGACGAACGGCTCCGACAGCACCGGCAAGCTGTACAACCCGGCAGGTCCTGTATCGCGCCAAGAGCTTTCGGCGTTCCTGATTCGCGGCTTGGGCTGGGAAGATGCGGCAGCGAAGGCTTCGCCGGTTTCGGATTCGTCGGTTGACGAGTGGGCGAAACGTTACGTCGGCCTGGCACTGAGCAACAAGCTGCTGAGCAATGCGTCCGGCAGCAGCTTCGACGGCAAGTCGTCCGCGACACGCCGGATGCTGGCGCTGGCCAGCTATGAAGCCAAGCAGATGATCGGCAAAAGCCCGACGACGGCGGCGGCCCCAGCCGAGCCGACAGCTCCGGCAGCTGAGCCGGAGAAGGATAAAGATAAGGACCAGCCTGCGGCAGTTGTATCGCCTAAAGGCAAAAAATTGCTGATCGTCGGCCGTGAAAAAGCGGCCGAGGATGTGCTCACAGGCGATCGTCTGAAGCAGCTGGGCTTCGTTGTCAGCTATTTGATTGACCGTCGTCTTAACGCAGAGCGGGTTAAAGGCTTCGATCTCATTTTGATCAGTGAAACGACTAATGCGAAGTACGTGCAAGCCAATCTGGAAGACATGAAGAAGCTGGAAATTCCGGTTATTTACAACAAGGCGATCTCGATGGGTGATCTGCAGCTGTCCGAAACTTCGGAAAACAGTCGTGTCGTCAAAGTACGCACCATCTCCATCAAGGATTCCACCCATGCTCTTGCAGGCGGCTTGACCGGTACGCCGGAGGTGTACACGGAAGACGGCATTGTGTACTACGGCGTCCCTGCCAAGGAGGCGCAAGTCGTAGCCACCGTTGCGGGCGACGAAAAGAAAGCGACTATCTACGCCTACGACAAAGGCGCGAAAAACTTGAAGGGCGAAGCCGTTCCGGCGCGCACCGTGTTCTTCTATATGGCTTCCGGAATGTCGACCAAATCGACCGACGCCCAATGGAAGCTGCTTGAATCCGCTGCAGTCTGGGCACTGCAATCCAAATAAGCGTTGCGGCCCCGCCCCAATCCAACCGGATTGGGGCTATTTGGCCGAACGGGGCAGTCAACCCGGGCAAACAGCCTAAGTACAGACGACAGACGGGAGGATGGGAATATGAACCAGTCTACGGGCAGCCCGGCGCTGGAGCCGCTTGTGCAGGCGACCGGGGTAACCCGGATGTTCGGCAAAGGAGCAGCGGCGGTGTATGCGCTCCGGGGTGCGGACTTGCATATTGCCCCACGGCGGCTCATAGCGCTGCGCGGACGGTCCGGCTCGGGCAAGACGACGCTGATCAATATTCTCGGAACGCTGGACAGGCCGACGGAAGGCCGCGTCGTTTTCGACGGCCAGGATCTTGGCGGATTGTCAGAGCGCCAGCGCAATGAGCTGCGGCGGACGCGCATGGGACTTATTTTTCAGTCGTTCGGACTGGTGCCGCTAATGACGGCTTATGAAAATGTCGAGTTCGGTCTGCGTATTGCGGGCGTCAAGCCGGAGCTGCACCAAGCGTATGCGGAGCGCTCGCTGGAGCTCGTCGGCTTGAAGGCGCGGATGAAGCATCGCCCCTTCGAGATGTCGGGCGGGGAACAGCAGCGCGTCGCGATTGCGCGGGCGATTGCGCACAAGCCCTCCTTGATTTTGGCGGATGAGCCGACAGCGGAGCTGGACAGCAAAATGGGGCTGCAAGTGATGCGGGCCTTCCAGATGCTTGTGCGCGAAGAAGGGATTACGGTCATCCTGACGACCCATGACCCTGCCATCATGCGAATTGCCGATCATGTGTACACACTGGAGGATGGTCGAATTGCGGACGAAACTTGAGAAGCTGCTGCTGCCGGTTGTCTGGTCCGGCGTGCTTGCAGCGCTGCTGGCGGGCTGCTCGCTGCTGCCTGTTGAGGAAGCGGAGCTGGAGCCGCCGCTTGTGGAGCCAGTGAAGGAAACGCTGACGATCTACGAGGTGAAGCGCGCAAATATTACGAAGCAGCTCACCGGCGTAGGCACCTTTGCCTCCGACAAGATGGATTACTTGCATTATACGGAATCGGGCTCACGGCTGATCGAGCTGAACATCCGGCTGAACGACAAGGTCAAGGCCGGCGACGTGGTCGCGACGACCGAGACAAGCGATATGGACAATAAAATCCGGCTACAGGAGATTGCGATCGAAAAAATTGAAATTACGCTCAAGCAGGAGCTGGCCGGGGGCAAAACGATGGATGACCCGGCGGTCCGCCTGAAGGCGCTGGACCTGGAAAGCGCAAAAATCCAGATGAAGTCGCTGCAGGAGCAGCTGCAGCGCGCTCGGCTGAAGGCGACGATGGACGGCATCGTCACGTATCTGGACCCGATTAAGCCGGGTGATCAGGTAACCGCTTACAAAGATATCGTCACCATTTCCGACCCGTCGCGGATGAAGCTGATCTACACGGCGGCGACGTCGAATGATCTGGCGGGCGTCGAGCTGCAGATGGAAGTCGGCGTCAAGCTCAAGGACCGGACCTTGCAGGGGCGCATCGTGCAGACGCCGATGAGCGCGCCGCCGACAGGCAATAAGGCGGTGGATGAGAAAAATGCCAAGTCGGTCGTCATTCAGGTGGACGGCTTGCCGCCGGAGATGAAAATCGGCTCGCACGCCGACATTACCATCGTGACCGAGCAGCGGGAAAAGGTGCTGGTCATTCCGCGCGCAGGCTTGCGCAGCTACATGGGGCGCGATTATGTGCAGGTGATCGACGGGGAAAGCCGCAAGGAGGTTGACGTGGAGAAGGGCATTGTCGCCGCCACAGAGGTTGAAATCCGCAAGGGGATCAGCGAAGGCCAGCGGATCATTCTGAACAATTAGGAGGCCGGGACGTTGGCATTGTTTCTTATGATCCTGCGCAAGATGATCAACAACAAGTGGCTTGAGCTTAGCCTGCTGTTCGGATTGGTGCTGTCCGTTGCGCTCGCGAGCAGCATGCCGATTTATACGAATGCGATTTTGCAGCGGCTGCTCGTGCAGGAGCTGAAGCAGCTGCAGCTGGCGAACGGCCAGTATCCGGGCATTTATTGGCTATCGGCACAGCTGACGGCGGACGATGCCGCCAAGGGGGCCAAAATTGCCGAAACGGACGTTCTGCTGGACAAAGCGGCAGAGTTATTTCAGCTGCCCGTGCAGGCGTCTGTGCGCGAACGGGCTACCCAGCGCTATGGACTGACGTCCGCTCGTCCGGGGCAGGCCGATCCGAACAAGCAGCGCTCGGCGGACTTGACGGCGCTGGACGGCATGGAGGGCCATATCCGGCTGCTGGACGGCCGGATGCCCGCGAGGGAGGCCGTGGACGGCGTCTATGAAGCGCTGGTCGTGTCCGATGCTTTGACCGAGCTCGGCATGGTGCTGGATCAGGTGTTCAAGCTCGGCGTGCCGGCCGGGCAGCCGCCCGTCTACGTGAAGCCGGTCGGGGTGTTCGACCGGAGCGATTACCAGGATTTGTACTGGTACAACATCCCGAGCAGCTACAAAAACAGCTTTCTGATCGACTTCGGGCTGTTCGAGCGGGACTTTCTTGCAGACGGCAAGCTGAACGTCCAAGCCGGCTACTGGTATGCGGCGCTGGACTACACGCGGATGACGCTTGCTTCGGCGGATGATTTCCGGCGCGCCGACCGGATGATTGAGACGCATATGGACGAGCGTTACGAGTCGCATAACCAGAATGCCCCGGCGATGGAGACGCTGGGCACGTATTACACGAAGGAAGCGAATTTGCGGCAGCTGCTCTGGTCGCTGAACGTGCCGGTTATGCTGATGCTTGCATTTTATCTGTACATGGTCGCCAATCTCATCACCGAGCGGCAGAAAACGGAGATTGCCGTGCTGCGCAGCCGGGGAGCGAGCCGCCTGCAAATATTGGCCAGCTATGTGGTGGAAGGGCTGGTGCTTGGGGCGTTGGCGTTTGGGATCGGACCGTACGGCGGCCTTGCCTTGACCCGCATGCTTGGCGCGTCCAGCGGGTTTCTGGAGTTTGTGCAGCGGGCGAAGGTCGAGGTTCATTTGAACGGCGACGCGTTTATGTACGCGCTCGTCGCCGTCATTGTGTCGCTGATCATGACGCTTATTCCGGTCGCGCTGGCGATGCGGGTCAGCATCGTCGGCCACAAGCAGCAAGCGGCGCGGGGAGCGAAGCGTTCGTTTTGGCATACGTATTTGCTGGACTTTGCGCTGATCGGCATCGCCTTGTACGGGCTGTACAATTACCGCCAGCGGGTCAAGGATTTGCTGGCGCTTGGCCTGAGCTCCGGCGATCTGCGCATTGATCCGCTGCTGTTTCTGATTCCCGCGCTCTTTATTCTCGGCATGGGCTTGCTTGTACTGCGGCTGTACCCGCTCCTGATGAGCCTGGTATACCGGATCGGGCGTCGATGGTGGCCGCCGTCGCTGTATGCGACGATTATTCAGGTCAGCCGCTCGACGCTCCAATACCAGGTCATCATGGTGTTTCTGATCGTCACCATTGCGACCGGACTGTTCGGCGCCAGCGCGACCCGGACCATCAATGCCAACACCATGGATAAAATTAGGTATGCCGCCGGGGCGGATATGACGCTGGATGTGCGGTGGGAAAATGACGCCCCGCCGGTTATTTTGTATAGCCTGCTGGAGGAGGAGGCCGAGGCGGCCGCCGCCGAGAGCGGAGCCGAAGCCGACCCGGAGCCGCCTCGCCGCACCCAGTACGCGGAGCCGTCCTTTCTGCCCTTCACGCAGCTGCCGGGCGTGCAAAGCGCCGCGAAAGTATTTGTGCAGCCGCAGGCGGAATTTACGAAGGGCAAGGTGTCCGATACCGTGGAGCTCATGGGCATTGACACGAAGGCGTTCGGTGAAACGGCCTGGCTGCGCGACAAGCTGATGGCGCATCATTTCCGCGACTATTTGAACCTGATCGCCCCTCGTCCGTCCGCTGTGCTGATCTCTCGCTCCATGGCTGACGAGTACGGGATTGCTCCCGGCGAGACGATTGCGATCGGCTGGAAAGGCGTCGAGAAGGCGTCGTTCACCGTGTACGGCATTATCGACTATTGGCCGTCTTGGAATCCGAATCCCGGACCGGGCAGCACGGTGAATGTGACGACCAAGCAAGGCACAACAACGAAGGTGCGCAAGCCGATGCTTGTCGTCGGACACTTGTCCTACATCCAGAATAACCTGGCTCTGGAGCCGTATGACGTGTGGCTGAAGCTGAAGCCGGACGCCTCCAGTCAGGCCGTCTATAAGGCGGTAGCCGATAACGGCTTTCAGGTCGACGAGCTGCGCGATGCCCGGCAGGAGCAAATTCGCGCGGTGAAGGAGCCGTTCCAGCTGGCAATTAACGGCGTGATGACGCTTGGTTTTTTGATCTCCGTATGCATCTGCTTCTTCGGATTTTTGCTGTACTGGATTTTGTCGCTGCGCGCCCGCACGCTGCAATACGGCATTTTCCGGGCGATGGGCATCTCCCTGCGGCAGCTCGTGACGATGCTGGTCGGAGAGCAGCTGATGATCTCCGGGGCGGCGATCGTCATCGGCATGCTGACCGGCGGCTTGACCAGCCGGCTGTTTGTACCGCTATTCGAGATGTCATTTGACCCGCGTACGCAGGTGCCTCCGTTCCAGGTCGTGTTTGATCCGCAGGATCAGACGAGGTTATATGTCATTGTAGCGGTCATGCTGCTGCTCGGGCTGTCGATTTTGGCGGTCATTGTGTCGCGCATCCGGATTCATCAAGCTGTCAAGCTCGGGGAGGACTAGACCGATGATTATTTGCGATAATCTGGTTAAAATTTACAAAATCGCCGATCTGGAGGTCGTAGCGCTGCAAGGGCTTGATCTGCAGGTGGAGGCGGGCGAGGTGATGGCGATTATCGGCAACAGCGGCAGCGGCAAATCGACGCTGTTGAACATGCTCGGCGGTCTGGATCGTCCTTCGGCGGGGAAGCTGCTGGTGGACGGACAGGACCTGCTGAACATGTCGGAGAGGGACCTGATTCGCTACAAGCGGGAGACGGTTGGTTTCGTCTGGCAAAATAACGCGCGCAACCTGATCCCTTATTTATCAGCGCTGCAAAATGTGGAGCTGCCGATGCTGCTGCAGGGCCGCCGCCGCCGCGAGCGGGCGAAGGAGCTGCTGGAGGACGTGGGCCTCGGCCATCGGCTGCACAATCGGCTGCAGCAGCTTTCCGGAGGGGAGCAGCAGCGGGTGGCGATCGCCATCGCGCTGGCGAACCGTCCGAAGCTGCTGCTCGCCGATGAGCCGACCGGCTCCGTGGATACGAGGATGGCGAATCAGATTCTCGATCTGTTTCGTCACTTGTCCCGCACGTTTGGCTTGACCGTGGTCATCGTAACCCATGATCCGCAGCTGGCGCGAAAGGTGGACCGCGTTGTCGCGATCCGCGACGGCAAAACGTCCTCCGAGCTGCTGCGCCGCAAGTCGGACGGGGACGAAACCGGGACAGAGGGAGACGATACAGACCATGAGGAGGAGTACCATGTGGAGTACGCGATTTTGGACCAGGCGGGGCGCGTGCAAATTCCGGCAAGTCTGCTGGAATCCATCGGCGCCGAGCCGTCAGGCAAGGTGCAGGTGACGCTGGAGGACGGAAAGCTCGTCCTGCTCCCGCCGAAATCACGATGACTTGATTAACCTATAAAGTGGCAGTAACACCCCCCTGTTTGCAAGTTACGGTTGTAATAGATTTAAGAAAGCGCATACATACAATATTTACGGAGGTGTCCCATTGGTTAAACGCGTAGCATCTATTTTATCCTTTGCGCTGCTTTTTTCGTGTTTGACTCCATTCGCTTCTGCCGAGGAAGCGGATGCCAGCACGAAGGCGCAGGAGGTTCCCGCTGCGGCAACGTCCGCTGCAACCGGAGCGAGTCAAGCTTCGGCCACAGCGACAGCCGGCAAAACGTCGAGTTTGTTCAAGGATGTGCAGGATTGGTCCGATGAGGAGAAGAAGCAACTCGACGAGCTGCTCAAAGCAGGAATCTTCGATGGTCTGTCCGCCGACACGTTCGGCTCGGACCAAAAGGTCAACCGCGCCCAGTTTGCGAAGATTGCTGCGCTCATCTTCTCGCTGCAGGTCGATACGATGTTGAAGCAGTCCAGCTTCACCGACGTATCTGCGGATGATCCAAGTTTCGGGTATGCGCTGCCTTACGTAGAAGCATTGAAGAAAGCGGGTCTTACAACCGGGTCAGACGCAGAAGGCAAGCTGTACAATCTGGCCGGGGAAGTATCGCGTCAAGAGCTGGCTGTATTCCTGGTCCGTGGTCTGGGTCTGGAGAAAGAGGCGGAAAAGCTCACTCTGGCCCGCGATACGACAGTGAGCGGCTGGGCTGAAAGCCACGTCGCGCTGGCGCTGGACAAAAAGCTGCTGTCTGCCGGGGCTGACGGCACGTTCGAAGGAAGCGCGCCGACTACTCGGAAAGCGCTTGCGCTGGCCGCTTACCAGGTCATGCAGACGACCAAGGCAGTCGAGAAGGAGCAGAGCAAGCCTGACAAGGTGTCGATCGTCGAGGTCAAGGCGATCAAGTCCAACAAGCTGTCCATCAAGCTGGACCGCGATGTGGATACGACGGCCGAGCTGATCATTACGAAAAAAGGAGTTGTGGAGACAAACACGACAAACAGCCAGTCCACAACGGAAACGGTTGTCAAGCCGATCCCGGCTTTCGTGCAGTGGACCGATGAAACGCTGACCGAGGCGATCATGGAGCTTGACACGAAAATGGAGCAAGGAAAATACATTATCGAGCTGAAGGGCTTGCCCGAATCCCAGGTTGAGAAGGGCAAGTTTGAATTTGACGCCGAGGAAGAAAAGATCAAGAAGATCGAATTCGCGGCACTCTCCGACAAGCTTCCGCAAGGCTACGTCGCCATTCCTTACAAGGCAATCAACCAGTACGACGAGGAGACAACGCTGAAGGCAAGCAATGTCAATATTACCGTGGGCGCTAAAAACCGGATTCCTATTATGTTTCCGAGCAGCAAGTTCATCATGCTGGATCTGACCGAAGAAATCCGCGATAGCCAAGTGTACATTTCATTGGTGGATCGAAAAAATGCGCAGTCAGTCAGTAAGTCTTTTACAGTTGGCGACAAGGCAATGGTTTCTAAACTCGAGGTTGGCGCACTAAAATTTTTGGACGGCCAGTCAGTTTTAAAATCAGGCCTTAAGGCTTTCCTTGATTTTAAAGCATTTGATCAATATGGCAATCGGGTTGTTGATCCGATTCTTTTGAACAGTGGTTTAGGTGTAAATGTCTATATGGTTCCTGGAGATGTAATAAAGTACGATACAACCATTAATAATTTTCAGGATATGGATAATGACGGTTACCCTGAATTGCAGCTTGTGTCACATTCTGCTCTCAAAACGGATAAAGAGGTTATTGTTCATTTGATGGCACCTGGAAGTGGCGAACAAGTGACGAAAGCTATCAAGATTAGTGCACCCAAAACGCCTGCTTCTGTAGAGTTCTACGCCTGGGACAAGACGCTTGCTGAAGGTGATGTTGACAAATACGTCGAGCTGATCGTCAAGGATTCTACAGGCTATAAGCTGACGCCTTCTGAAATTGTTGCAGCGGAACTGAGCGGAAAGCTTGAAATTATGAGCACAGGTGCTTTGCAGCTTGGTTCGACGGTGCCCGCTGTAGTATATGGTGTAAATCCATCTGAGGTTCGAAATATACAATTCTGGGGTTCTTCTCAAGGAAAGATTCGAATAAACCAAGTCACCGGATCTGGAACGGCCAGTGTCATGGTTAGGATGGTCGAATTGAATAAAATGGAGACGCTCCCGCTAGAACTGAAGGAAAAAAGAACAGCAAATGCAATGTCATCCAGTACTGAAACGGATGAAAACGGCTTGGAAGTTGTTCGACCTCTGCACAATACTTTGCTCTTTGGTAGCGAGGGCGGTCCCACTTTCAGAGTTGTAGATCAATATGGTGACGAGTTCAAAAAAGAAGGGACTAACTTTAAGGTACTTCTAGAGTGGGAACGGACGAGTGGTGAGCCGAACTCGATTGTTCCGGTAGAAATCAAAAATACAACAAATCCAGCAAAACCAGTTGGCACGGTACTAAACGATGTTTATGGCGCGGCATTTTTTGAACTTAAAGACATCAGTTCTACCTCTCTTAAATTAAAGGCTTCAGCTACTTTGGAAGGCAGTTATAAGCTGGCGGCATCGTTAGTTGAAATTAATCCCGCCGATTCTAAAGTGAGTCGAGTGATAAGTACGCTTGTCTCCACTGCGGAGTCGATTAATCCGGCCACTGCTGAGATTAAATATGTGTTAAACATGCCGGACAATTTGTTCGCAACTGGTCGGGCATTGTATGACCGTAATATGCTCGACAGCGTTACTGATGCGACCTATATTCTAAAGAATTATTCAGACTTCGGGAAAAATGTCGAGATTAGACCCAGAAATTTACTGGATATAGAGTACAGAGTAGCAAGGAATGTACCAATTCTTGGAATAACGACGAATTCAACAAAAGTAGTCGGTCATGATAACAAAGGCAAGGTTGTAGGGCTGGATGGCGGTCGTGCAAAAGTAACGGTGTTTTTCGAGGCGTACAACGGCGAAATCCAATCGGTTTCCAAGGATGTTGCAGTTATAGCTGAAGAACTTTATGTCAAGGAAGGGAAGCTGAATGACTCAGATGTAGTCAAAAAAAAGGGAGACACGCTGAATTTGAATGGATTAACGATTTGGGATAAAGAACTAATCGGTAACAGCCGGAGTAATTTCCAAATCCGAGACCAATTCGGGCATACCATTGACTTTAACATTGCGAAGTATAGCAGTCTCCTGGACGTTAAGGTATTCGTTGGGAATGTTAGATACAGGGAGCCATTTACAGACCCGGCTAATAAAGGACGTGACACGATTTCAGTTGGTACAGATTTCAAGGTGACCTACGTACGCAACACGGAGAACAAATTGACAAACAATATCTCTGAATTTACCCTGTATCTGGCCTCCAACCATGGCATCAGGAAGAAGAGATTTATTCTTGAGCCTACACCATAATCGGCTCTGTAGAGTCCAAAACCCCCTGCCGAAACATCCGGTAGGGGGTTTTGCTATAACGGGCCGCCGCTCCGTCTGCACAATCCCCCTATAATGACAGTCGTATCCACTACTGGCCCATTGTCTGACAACGGGTATACTGTCTGTAGACAGGAGGGAGTCAGTTTGGCCAAAAAACGATACGTCATTTGCGGCGTGAGCGCCAGGGCGAACGGGATGTTCATCCGCTCCATGCTGGATACGTTTCAGTCAACCTGCGAAATCGTCGGACTGCTCGATCAGGACGAGGCGAGGTTTCGCAATTGCTTCAAGAAGTTTCCGTCCTTAAACGGGATACCGGTTTACACGCCGGAGGAGTTCGACCGGATGATCGAGGAGACGAAGCCGGATGTGCTGATTGTTGCGGGAGCGGATCATACGCATGCGGATTATATTGTCAAAGGACTGGAACGGGACCTGGATGTCATATCGGAAAAGCCGATGGTGACGACCGGGGCCGATTGCAGGCGGGTGCTGGATGCGCAAGCAGGCAGCCAGGGACGGCTGCGCGTCGCCTTTAACTACCGCTACGCTCCGATTCATACACGGATCAAGGAGCTGATTTTGGAAGGCCGGGTAGGGCGCGTCACCTCGGTCGATTTGAACTGGTATCTGGACACGTACCATGGCGCGAGCTATTTTAAGCGCTGGAACCGCAAGCGGAGTCATTCCGGCGGGTTGTCGATACATAAAAGCACCCATCATCTCGATCTGGTCAATTGGTGGATTGACCAGACACCTTTGGAAGCGTTCTCATATGGGGCGTTGAATTATTTCGGAGCGGAAGGCGAGCTGAATCCGGCCAAGGAGGACGGACGGTTTTGCGGCACGTGCCAGGTCAAGCCGAACTGCGCCTATACGATGCGTTGGTCGACCCGAAGCAAGCAAGCGCCGCCGCCTGACGATCATCTCGGCCAGATCGACGTGAAGCCGAGCAGCTATACCGGCTATCGCGCTGACGCCTGTATGTTTGATTCAGACATCGACATTGAAGATACCTACACAGCAGTCGTCAAATACGATCGCGGCGCGCTGCTCAGCTATTCGGTGAACTTCTCCTTGCCCTATGAGGGCTACCGGCTTGCGATTAACGGTACGAAGGGACGGCTGGAGACGATGGAGATGCTGTCCGGGCGCGCTTCATTTGATATTCCGCCGCAGACGATTGACTATTACCCGCTGTTCGGCGGCAAGGAAACGATTCATGTCGTGCCGCGCGCGGGCGGTCATGGCGGGGGGGACCCGCTGCTGCTGGAAGATTTGTTTCTGGGACCGGACCCGCTGCGTCCGTATGATATTTTGGCCGGGGCTGAGGCAGGAGCACGCTCTGTCTTGACCGGCGAGGCGATCTGGCGTTCCGTGCAGAGCGGACAGCCGGTACGTGTAAACGAGCTGCTGGATGCCCCGCCACAGACGCAGCTTACGGAAATTGGAGGAGGTTAGCGCGTTGTACGAGAAGCTGGAGAAAGTGCAAATTGCTCATTTTGATGTAAAAAGCCAGCTGCCCCGCTGGGTGTATGAGCAAGCGATCCGGGCCGCACGCCGAGGCGAGCAGGAGCGGGAGGCGATCACTGATCGCGCCGGGGTGGAGCGCCGCCAGCAAGCGATTCGCGACGGGCTGGAGCAATGTCTGGGCGGATTGCCCGCCATGGATACCCCGCTGAATGCTGTCGTCACCGGCATCGTGGCGGGGAACGGCTTTCGTGTGGAAAAGATAGTCTTCGAGCCGCGTCCCAATGTGTATGCGACAGCTAATCTGTACATCCCGGACGGCAGGACGGAAGCGGGCGGCGCCGTGCTGCTGATGTGCGGACACCGCGAGCAAGCGAAGCATTGCGACGAATACCAGACCGTATGTCATTACCTGGTGCATGCCGGACTTGTGGTGCTGTCGCTTGATCCTGTCGGCCAAGGAGAACGGTTCGGCTTCTTTGATCCGGCAACCGGTGAAGCGCCGATGACAAGTGTAACCGAGCATGAGAATGTCGGACGGCAATGCTTGCCGCTCGGCGACAGCTATGCCCGCTACATGCTGCACGATGCGATGCGGGCGATTGATTACTTGATCACCCGGCCCGAGGTGGACCCGGCGCGGATCGGCGCAACCGGACATTCCGGCGGCGGAACGCAGACGGCGCTGCTGATGATGGCTGATCGGCGAATTGCGGCGGCGGCTCCGGGCGGATTTATTATGAACCGTCCGTACTTCCTGCTGACAGGCAAAGCGCAGGACGCGGAGCAGAAGTGGCCGGGCTTCTCGGCGCTTGGATTTGATCATGAGGATATTTTGCTGGCGATGGCTCCGCGTCCGGTGCTTGTGCTGGCGACGACCTATGATTCCGTGCCGATTGAGGCGCCTCGTCACAATGTTGCCGTTAACCGCCGGTTTTGGGAGCTGTACGGCGAGGCGGACAAGCTGGGCATTTATGAGGATGAAAATGTGCACCGCTTTTCCTTGCCGCTGGCAAAGGCGGCGGCCCGGTTTTTCTCCGAGCGGCTGCTCGGGGCGGCCGTCGAGCCTGCGGATGAGCAAATTCAGCTGATCCCGGCCGAGCAGCTGCTATGCACGCAAAGCGGCCAAGTGAATGGCGACTGGCCGCAGGCACGGAACGGGCATGCGGAAACGGTTGCTCGCCTGGAGCGGCTGGAGGGGCTGCGTGCTGCCGTCGAAGAAGGGGAGCGTAAGGCGCAGGCTGCCCGCTGGCTGCGCGACCGCGTCTATGCCGGGCGCGAGCGTTGCGAGCTGAACCCTCGCCTGTCGGGCGGCGGCGAAATCGGCAGCATGTGGGTCATCCGCGCGGCCTGGTGGAGCCAGCCGGGGCTGCTCGGACATGCGCTGCAATTTTTCGAGGCAGCGGCGGCCCAGCAGCGGCTGCCGGTTACGATTGCCGTCTGGGACGGCGGAACAAGCCGCTTGCAGGAGCATGTGCAGTGGATCGAGGAAACGAGCGCTGCCGGTCGCATCGCGATGGTACTGAACCCGACCGGTATCGGGGCGCTGCTGCCGCATTTGAACCACCCGGAAGAGAAGCCGTTCAAGCGATTTGGACTGATGGATAAATTTACCGATGAGCTGATGTGGCTGGACGACAGTATGGCGGCGGTGCGTACCTACGATGTGCTGCGAGCGGTGGAGCTGGCGGCCGGATTGAAAAATGTCGATGCCGCCGATATTCAGCTGTATGGCAGCGGGCGGTACGGCATTTATGCGCAGCTGGCGGCGCTGCTTGATTCACGGGTTCGCGCCGTGCAGACGGACAACCGGATGAGCAGCATCGGGGACTGGATTCGGACGCCGTTTTACGATGAGACGGATTCGCTCAGCTTTATTATCCCGGGCATGCTTCGCCACTTCGACTTGCCGGATGCGGACCGCTGGCTGGCGGAGGAAGGGCGGCTGCGCGAGCCGAATCGGCCGGTACATGTGACAAGGGAGGGAAAATGATGGCTACCGTAGTCGCCATTTATACAGGACAAGGGCTGGCCGAACGGCTGCAGCCGATTATGCAGGAGGAGCTGCCGGGCTGCCGGATTATTACGATCATCGACGACAGTCTGATTGCGGATGTGATCCAAGCGGGTCAGGTGACGCCGGAGGTGACGCGCCGACTTGTGCAATATTACCAGCATGGGGAGGAAGTCGGGGCGGATGTCATTCTGAACACCTGCTCGTCGGTCGGGGAGGCGGCGGACTGGGCGCGCCCGCTGCTGCGCACGCCGCTCGTCAAAATTGATGACGCGATGGCTGCTCATGCCGCGGCCCAATACGACCGGATTGGCGTACTGGCGACGCTGCCGACGACGCTCGCGCCCACCCGGCAGCTGCTGCGCCGGGAAGCGGATCGGCTAGGCCGGGCCAATGTGCAGATCGTGGATACGCTCGCCCAAGGGGCGTACGAAGCGCTCGTGTCAGGTCGTCCGGACGAGCATGATCGGCTTATTTTGGAGGCGGCGAAGCGGGTTGCCGGTCAGGTAGATGCGCTGGTGCTGGCGCAAGGCTCCATGGTGCGGATGGAGCAGACGCTGCGCGAGGCAACCGGCTTGCCGGTGCTGTCCAGTCCGCGGCTTGGCGTCCAGGCGGTGAAGGCCGAGCTGGAGCGGCAGGCCCGCACAAAGTAAGCAGCCTCATGTCCGTCACAACGAGGTTGTCCCGGATGGGGACCAACGGATGAGCCAGTCCCTAATTTAAAACGAAAAAGCCTTCAACCCCAACGAAACAGTGGGTTTGAAGGCTTCTTTATTCTTGAAATTTTGTCTAAAGTTCCGTCCCCGGTCGGTTGCCGTAGTTGCAAACATGATGATCACGACAGGGATATTTCCGAACAAACCTTGAGCGGTTGGAAGCTTACCTGTGCACGAGGCTGCGGTTTTCTGCAAAGCCATGGTTGCCTGTGAGCGCCTGCGCTTGTTCGATCGTTTGCTTGACAATGGCGGCGGCTGAGCGGTCGGCGGCTAACCGGAGACCTTGACCTGCCCAGAGCGACATATAGTCGGGATTATTTGCCTTTGCCGCTGTCTGGCGAATATCGCGAGTCAGTGCGTTCTGGATCGGAAAAGCGGGAATTTGTCCGGGATATTGCTCCATGTCCGTCATAAATGCTGTTCGAATGCCTCTTGCCGCTTTGCCCGAGTAGATGGTCGTAATCTCTGTAGAAGACTCGTCGGCCGAAAGAATCATCTGCTTGTACACAGCATGGGCGCCGCTTTCGGGACACGCGAGAAACGCCGTACCTATGATGAAGGTTCCGCGCTGCTTCAGAGCAAGCATAGGGGGAGCCTCCTGTCTGGCATGGTTTACGAATTAGCGTCGCAGCTTGCATGAGATATGAACTAGGAAGGGATAAATGTTATGGCTCGGGAGTGCTAGAAACATTAAACTGCTGCACTACGATTTTGTCAACAATCCGGTTCGTTATAGGGGGGGCGTTCAGCCTGCCTTATTTTGCAAAACCGCTCACATTTTGTTGGACGGGATAACAATCCGACCTTTATACTAGGTAAGCGGGAAAACGGCAGCTTTTTCTGCAAGGCAACAAGGATAAGAATGAAGTAGTCATAGGCTCGACGTACATCTAAGGAGGAATTAGACGTTGAACAAGCAAGTTGTGTTAGTCTTGGCAGCTGTGTTATTCACGCTTCCACCGTTTTCCATTCATGCGGAGGAAACATCAGCGGGCAATCCGCACAATAGTATGCAAACCATTACGAGTATGCAAACCATTACGTTGAAGCTAAATGATGTTACAGCGAGCAAAGGGGGACAAGCGGTTACCCTGCAATCCCCTCCGATATTGCTGCAGCAAACGACGATGGTTCCTTTACGTTTCGTGGCTGAGTCTTTGGGAGCCAAGGTGGAATGGGCTGCTGAAGCAAGGCGCATCACCATCTCTGCCGGTTCGACAGTTATCCAGCTCGTTATTGACGCGGAAGAGGCCCAGGTGAACGGAACGGCCGCCCCCTTGGAGCACCCTGCCGTTATCCGGGATGAAACGACACTCGTTCCCCTGCGATTTATCGCAGAGCGGTTGAACCAGAAGGTGGACTATAATCCGGAAACGAAGGTCATTACGCTTACTCCCTTGGCCTCGCCTGTGCAGGAAACGCCCCGATCCGAACTGAAGCCGCAGCTGCAGCGCTTGGCCCAGGTCACGGTGGACAACCTGGCTATTTTGTCGGATAGAAATATTCAGGGCGGCACGACCGATACGATCAGCATGGTATCGGACAAGCATGATCGGGTGTATGTGTTGGAATTCGATTATCAACAAGGGTACATGATTCGCAAATATGACCCGAAGGACGGTTTCCGGTTGAGCGCTACTCACTACATAGACCGAAGGTTTAATTTCAGCTATGAGCTTCCGCGCGGGAAGTCAAAAACGGATTTCGATTGGAGTATGTTCGTTCCGCTCAAGCTGATGTACAGCTCGGGTGCAGACACGGTATATGTCGTGGGGGTCACTAGAAGCTGGGACTTGCATCTCGTCATTTATGCGTTGACGCCTGAGGTTAGCATGGCCGCTTATTTGCCGATGGGGGAAGGAGAAAAGCTGGAGTCGATGGAATCCATGTTCATGGCCACGGCGGACGGACAGACGTTTTTTATGGGGGACCATACGTCCTTATACACGGCACAGCGTGGTGAATGGGCTCGACTTGTAACCGTGATGGAGAAAAGCTTGAACAGCCGGACGGCTACAGTCGAGCAGGACGGCAAGATTTATATGCTGGATCAGCATTCAAAGGCGATCGCTGAACTGACCAATCTGGGGTTACGCGGTTTCGTTCCGGTGAAGCTGGAGCAGCTGGAAAACGTTCGAGGCGCTCACGGCTATTTTTATGCAACCGACGCGGAACGCCAGAGGTTTTACCGGATTTCAACGGACGGGCAGACCGAAAAGCTGGTGGACCTAAATGACGCCCTGGATTACAAGCAAGGGCTCTGGAATCCGAAAAGCGGGACGTACGAGCAAGTGTTCCGAGGCGGACTAAACCCTGTCGAGACACAAATCACGATGGAATCCGAGCCGGGCCAACTCGCGATTTCGCCATATACGATGTATACGGCCGACCGGAAAGGAAATTTGCTCGTGAACAGCAAGCAAATCCTGCGCCGGATCAATCTGTTCCCTTAGATGAAGCAAATGGTCGTACAAACTACATTTCTCCATGTAAAGCTTGCATCCTTCCATTATCATTGCCGCGGAGTTCGGTAAGATGAGAAGTAGGCGGCGATGAACAGAGGAGGAGCTTTATATGGCCATTTCTTACGATAACGAGCAGCACATTTTTCACCTGCAGGCCGGTACGATGAGTTACGTGCTGGGCGTGCGGCCTACCGGACATCTGATCCATATGTATTGGGGGCCGGCGATTCGCGCCCTCCAGGCGTCGCATCTTGTGCAGACATTGGGTCGGGCGTTTTCGGCAAATCCCGAACCCGCTGATCCGCAGTTTTCACTCGATACGACGCCGCTTGAATACCCGGCTTACGGCAACTCGGACTACCGTCAGCCTGCCTACCAGATTCAGCTGGCTAACGGCTCGACGATTACCGATCTGCGGTACGTTTCGCATCAGATCAGCCGAGGCAAGCCGAAGCTGGAAGGACTGCCTGCGACTTATGTCGAGGGCGACGACGAAGCGGATACGCTGGATATCGTGCTGGAGGATGCGCAGATCGGGCTGCAGGTTGTGCTTGGCTACACGGCATATGCCGGGCGCAACGCGTTGACCCGCAGCGTCAAGTTTCTGAATGGCGGCTCGGAGCCGGTACGGCTGCTGCGCGCGCTCAGCATGAGCGTCGACCTTCCGCATAACCGCTTTGAACTGCTTCATTTGTCGGGAGCATGGTCGCGCGAGCGGTCCATTGAACGGCGGGCGCTGCATGCGGGTACCCAATCCGTGGAAAGCAGACGCGGGGCCAGCAGCCACCAGCATAACCCTTTTGTAGCGCTGCTGTCTCCGGGGGCGGATGAAGAGCATGGCGAGGTGTACGGCTTCAGTCTTGTGTACAGCGGCAATTTTCTCGCAACGGCCGAGGTGGATCAGTACCGCACGACCAGGCTGTCCATCGGCATTAATCCCTTTGATTTCAACTGGCTGCTGGAGCCGGGCGAAAGCTTCCAGACACCGGAGGCGGTCATGGTATTTTCGGCAGAGGGCTTAACAGGCATGTCGCAGACGTATCATGAGCTGTACCGGACAAGGCTGAGCCGGGGACGGTTCCGCGATCAGCCCCGTCCGGTGCTGATTAACAACTGGGAGGCGACGTATTTCGATTTTACAGCGGAGAAGATCGAAGCGATTGCGGCCGCTGGCGCAGAGCTGGGGATTGAGCTGTTTGTACTGGATGACGGCTGGTTCGGCAGACGGGATGACGACAAAAGCTCGCTGGGCGACTGGGTTGTGGACCTGCGCAAGCTGCCGGCCGGGCTGGACGACCTCGTGCAGCGCGTGACGCGTCAGGGGATGCAGTTTGGATTATGGTTTGAGCCGGAGATGGTTTCGGCGGACAGCGATTTGTATCGCGCTCATCCGGACTGGTGCCTGCATGTGCCAGGCCGCTCCCGTTCGGAAGGACGCAACCAGCTGGTGCTTGACCTGTCGCGACACGAGGTCAGGGACTATATGGTGCAATCGGTCTCGGCTGTGCTCGCCAGCGCTCCGATTACTTACGTCAAGTGGGATATGAACCGACATATGACGGAAATCGGCTCGGCCGGACTGCCGCCGGAACGGCAGCGGGAAACCGCGCACCGCTATATGCTTGGTCTGTATGAGGTGATGGAGCGGATTACGCAATCGTTCCCGCACGTATTGTTCGAAAGCTGCTCCGGCGGCGGCGGGCGCTTCGATCCCGGCATGTTGTATTATATGCCGCAGACGTGGACGAGCGACAATACGGATGCCATCGCCCGGCTTGGCATTCAATACGGGACAAGTCTCGTCTATCCGATCAGCTCGATTGGAGCCCATGTGTCGGCGGTGCCGAATCACCAGGTCCACCGCATGACCTCGCTGCAGCTGCGCGGCGATGTGGCGATGAGCGGAAACTTTGGCTATGAGCTGGATTTGACGGCGTTCACCGCTGAGGAGGACGAGCTGGCGCGGCGGCAGGTAGCTCAGTATAAAGAGGTACGGGAGCTTGTCCAGCAAGGGCGTTTCTATCGGCTGCGCAGTCCGTTTGCCGGAAATGACGCCGCCTGGATGTTCGTATCGCCGGACAACGGCCAAGCGATGGTTTGTTACTTCCAGGTGCTGGCGGAGTCCAGCCCGCCTGTGCAGCGGCTGAAGCTGCGGGGGCTGGACCCGCAGCGGGATTACCGGGAGCTTGGCTCGGGCGAGCTGTACGGCGGCGACGAGCTGATGTATGCGGGCATTGTACTGGAGCGGCCGAAGGGAGATTTCCACAGCCAGCTGCTTCGTTTCGAAGCGATTTCGTAGCAAAATGAAGCAACCGTAAGGCGGCGCCCCCCTGGTCAGCAACATCCGCAGTCAGCCGGTAGCTGCCATCGACAAGCCTGCAGATGCCCGTAAGGGCGGCTGCAGGTTTTTTCGCCATTCCTGATCGGGGAACAAATGGCTGGTTGCTGTAGCCGTGAGTTTAAGCTGGGTGAGGTTTATTGTTTAGTTTTGTTTAGTTTTATTTTTTATTTTTCGCAGCCTGATTTCAGTATTTCGCTTAACTATTGAGCCTGGGATGTGCATTTCGGCTGCTCCACGAACCGTATTGACACATCGCACGGTGACTGCTACGATAATGTTGTAAGAATAAAAAGTAAACTTGATCTAAATTAAATCTTAAAATTTATTAAAAATTCCGATTTTATTTATGAAATCAACTAAACTGAACAAAACTAAACAGGGAGCGATGACGATGTTTTTTAACTCCGACACCAAAATTGGCGTGATCTGGGCGAATCCCGAGGCGCGTGCGGTGCTGCTCAAATATGTGCCGGATTTGGAGTACTCGCCTTTTTTATCGTTTACGAAAATGTACACGCTACCACGGCTTGCTGCCGCCAATCAGGCGTACACATGGACGCCGGAGCTGCTGGAGACGATTTTGGCGGAGCTGGCCCCGATCGAGCATGAGCCTGTACTGGAGAAGGAGCTGCTCCCGTCGGCAGCTTACGAGGATGATACCGTAGCGGTCGGATCGGCGTCCGTCAAGGCGCCGCAGCAGGCGGAGCGGTGGGGCGTCTTTGAGCTGGAGCTGCACGGGCCGGATCACGGTAACCCGTTTGTGGACGTGGTGTTGAGCGCTGAATTTCGCGCGGGCGACCGGGTCGTCGAGACGCCGGGGTTTTATGACGGAGACGGCGTGTACCGCATTCGGTTCATGCCGGATTGCGAGGGACAATGGACATACCGGACACGCAGCACGGCCCGCTCGCTGGACGGTATCGAGGGCAGCTTTACGTGCAGCGCTCCGGCTGCGGACAATCATGGGCCGGTTCAAGTGGCGAACCGGTTTCATTTTCGCTACGCGGACGGCACGCCGTATCTTCCGGTTGGGACAACCTGTTACGTATGGACGCACCAGGGGGAGGAGCTGGAGCAGCAGACGCTGGAAACGCTGCGAACATCGCCGTTCAACAAGCTGCGGATGTGCCTGTTCCCGAAATCGTATGCGTTTAACGCCAATGAGCCGGAGCTTTATCCTTATGAAGGCTCGGTACAGGACGGATGGGATACGACGCGGTTTAATCCGGCCTTTTTCCGCCATCTGGAGCGCCGGATTGGCGAGCTGCTGGCGTTAGGCATCGAAGCCGACCTCATCTTGTTCCACGCTTATGACCGCTGGGGATTTTCCGAGATGAGCGCGGCGGCGGATGACCGGTACTTGCTGTACGTGGTGGCCCGGCTGTCCGCTTACCGCAATGTATGGTGGTCGCTGGCGAATGAATACGATCTGATGTGGGCCAAGCAGCCTGAGGACTGGGAGCGCTTCGCGCGAATTGTCACCGGTGCGGACGCGTACGGCCGGCTCATTTCGATCCATAACTGCTTCGGCTTCTATGATTACACCCGTGACTGGATTACGCATTGCAGCGTTCAGCGCGTTGATGTGTACAGAACAGCGGAAAATACAACGGAATGGCGGCAGCAGTGGAATAAGCCGATCGTCATTGACGAGTGCGCGTACGAGGGCAACATTGATCTGGGCTGGGGCAACATCAGCGGTCAGGAAATGACCCGGCGCTTCTGGGAAGGGGCGGTGCGCGGCGGCTATGTCGGCCATGGCGAGACGTATTTGCACCCGGACGACATTCTCTGGTGGTCGAAGGGCGGCAAGCTGCACGGGACGAGCCCGGACCGAATTGCGTTTCTGCGGCGGATTATGGAGGAAGGTCCGGCAGACGGATTGAATCCGCTGAAGTCCGAATGGGATGTGCCGTGCGCAGGCGTCGCCGATACGTATTATTTGTTTTATTACGGCTTCAACCAGCCGAGCTTCCGTTCCTACAGCATGAAGCCGGGCATCCGCTATACGGTAGATGTGATTGACACGTGGAATATGACGATCGAACGGCTGCCAGGCACGTATGAGAGAGCATTCCGCATCGAGCTGCCGGGCCAATCGTACATGGCGGTACGGTTGTTGAGAGCCGAATAACGCGCAGACGCGCGGGGAACGCTAGCTTGATCCAACCTTTCAAACATTCCTTTGAGGCCTGCTGCTTCAAGAGGAATGTTTTTTCATGCCTGGAGACTGGCTTTGCATGGCAGGATCGACAGCGCGGACGGCTGCGGGTATGCTGGAAACAAAGTCGAATGCGGCGCGGTACAAAGTCGAATTTGTCATAGCGGGATCGGGGGAACGCTTCGTATTGTGAAGGCAGGAGGTATGTCGTGTACCCCGGATCGAGACAGGAGTGCGAGCGATGAATGTAAATGTGCGGCAAATTGCCTGGAATTCCATCCGGGTGAAGCTGGTTGTCAGCTTTTTGGCGGTGACGGTACCGTTGATCGGGCTGCTGTTTTATAACAATGTGTACGCCATGCAAGTGGTGCGGGAGCAGGTCGCCTTATCCAATGCGAATATGATGTCGCTGTATATGGGGCAGATTGACAACGGACTGGACGAGGCGGATAAATATTTGAATGCGCTGTTTTCCACCAATTTCGATCTGCAAATCATGAGCAATCCTCCGTCGGAGGACGGCTATATGCTGGCCAAGCTGCACGTATCCGACAAGCTGACCGCCGACCTGTGGATGTACAAGGTCGATGGGTTTTTCGTTTATGCCGCAGACAAGCGGGATTTGCTGGAGCTAAGCAAGCTGCAAAGCGAAGCGGACAGAGAGCGGGAGCAGGTCCGCACGTACATCCGCTCCGAGCTGGAGCAGACACAGGCGACCGGCCGGGCGCCCGACAGTCGGTGGTCCGTGAAGCAGTTGAACCAGAACTATTATTTATTCCGTATTCAGAAGCTTGGCACGACGTATGCCGGGGCGTGGGTAAATGTGAAGACGCTGATGGTGCCGCTGGGACTGATTCAGTTGGGCGAAAAGGGGGCCGCTTTTTTTGTAAACGAGGCGGGGGAGCCTTTGACACAGCTGCCGCAGGCGCGAGGCCGCGGCGTTGATCTCAGCAAGTCGCTGGATCAGTATTACTTGACCGGGGAAGGGAATGAGTTTCTGGTCGCCGGAGACAGCTCGCGCAAGGGCAGCTTTAGCTTGGTCGCACTGATTCCGAATGAAACCATATTGCGCAACTTGCCTTACTTGAACAAAATCGTGTATGTGATCTCGTTCCTCGGCCTTTTGCTGATTCCTGGATTTCTGTTGTTTCTGCGCAGAACGCTGCTCATTCCGCTTCAGCGGATGGTGGCGGTGATGAAGCGGATCGGGGACGGCGGGGTAAAGGCGCGGATTGTGCCGTACCCGACCTCGGACGAGTTTCAGCTGCTCAACCGGACCTTCAACGACATGATGATGCAGATTGAGGAGCTGAACAAGCATGTGTATGAGGAGCAGCTGAGCAAGCAGAGGGCGGAGCTGCAATATTTGCAGCTGCAAATTAATCCGCATTTTTTCCTGAATACGCTGAACATTTTATACAATCTGGCGCTGGTGCAGGACTACGAGCTGATCAAGGAGATGACGCTGCGGCTAGTCCGGTACTTCCGGTATATGCTCAAGAGCAACCTGACGTTTCTGCCGCTGCAGGAGGAGCTGGAGCACGTCAGCAATTATATTCGCATTCACGAGCTGCGCTTTCAGCAAACGCTCGATTGCCGCATTTCGGCGCCTGACACGCTGTCGGTCGTTTATGTGCCGCCGCTGGTCATCCAGACGTTTATTGAAAATGCGATCAAGCACGCGAAGCGGCTGGATACGCCGTTGTCGCTGTACATTGTCATCGAGCTGGACGATTCGGAGGCTGATCCGCATATCCGCATCCGGATTGGAGACAACGGCCAAGGCTTCCCGGAAGCTGTGCTGGACGAGCTGCGGGCCGGGCGTCGAATTATCGACGAGCAGGGCGAGCATATCGGCATCTGGAACGTCTGGCACAGGCTGCGGCTGCTGTATGGACAGCGGGCGGAGATTGCATTTGCCAACGGGGAGCCGTCGGGCGCGGTCATCGAGCTGAAGCTGCCGCTGGAGCCGGAGCCGCCCTCGTAACCGCAACCGCAACCGCGACCGCATCCGCAACCGCAACCGCATCCGTAGCCGTAGCCGTAGCCGGAGCCGCGACCGCGACCGCGACCGCGACCGCATCCGTAGCCGGAGGCGTCATCACCATCGCCAATACCGCAACAGGGGGACAATCACATGTATAATTTGCTGATCGTAGACGACGAGCCGCTTGCCATCCGCGGGGTGCAAAGCGCCATACCGTGGGAAAAGCTGGGCGTAACCGGACTATTTACGGCCAATCACGCCGTGCAAGCCAAGGAGCTGCTTCGGCAGCACAGGATCGACATTCTGTTATGCGACATTGAGATGCCGCAGGAGAGCGGCCTTGATTTGCTGAACTGGGTGAAGGAAAGCTCGCCGGATACCGAAACGGTATTTTTAACGTGCCACGCGGACTTCGGGTTCGCGAAGCAGGCGATTCAGCTCGGCAGCTTCGATTACTTGCTCAAGCCGATCCCGCCCGAGGAGCTGGAGGCTGTGATGGCTAAGGTTATCGACAAGCTGAGCAAGACACGCGAGCTGACCCAGCACAGCCGCTCCTGGAAGCAGCATCATCCGTTGTTTATCGAGCGGTTCTGGCTGGATATAGTGCATCAGGTCATCCCTCCGCATGCCGAGGCGGCTGCGAAGGCGATGGAGGAGCGGCGAATTGCGTATCCAGACGGCATCCGCGTGCTGCCGGTGCTCATTGATATCCAGCGCTGGCATAAGCTGCTGACCCAGCGGGATGAGAAGATTTTGGAGTACGGGCTGAAAAATGCAGCGCTGGAGACGGTGCGCGAGCTGGGTCTGGATGCGCAGCTGATGACGCTGGACCGCAATGAATTGCTGGCGGCACTGCTGATTCCGTCCGGCGTTCACGTCGATTTCGCACAGGCGCGCCATAAGCTGGAGACGTTTATCTCCTCCTGCTACCGGTATTTCTATTGCGACCTGAGCTGTTACGTCGGAGAGCCGCTTGCCATTCACCGGCTGCCTGCGGCCGTAGCGAACCTGTATGCCCGGAAAAAAAACAATGTGGCGTTCAGCAACCGTGTCCTGCTGCATGACGGCACGCCGGAGCTTGCTGTATCGGCAGCTATTCCGGATATGAAGCTTTGGTCGGTGCTGCTGGCTGAAGATGCCAAGGATCAGGTGGAGGCGGAGGTGAAAGACTACTTGATGAAGCTGGTTCATAATTCCAGTCTGGACGCGTCGTTTTTGCACCGGTTCCATCATAACTTCATGCAGATTGTGTATGCCGTGCTGCAGGAGAAGGGGGTGCAGGCGCAGGAGCTGTTTAACGATCCCCGTTCCATCGAGCTGTCCGCGCAGGCCGTCCGCTCCGTGACCGATTTGCTGGCCTGGGTCAGCCATATGCTGGAGCGCTCGTCGAATCAGGTCAGACAGCTCACGGAATCGCATTCTGTGGTCGAAAAGGTTAAGCTGTACATTGCCCGCCACTTCGATCAGGATTTAAGCCGCGAGCAAATCGCCAGCCCGTTTTTTTTGCACCCGGATTATTTGGACCGGATGATGAAGAAGGAAACGGGCATGTCGATGAAGGAATTTCTGCTGCATGAGCGGCTGCGGACAGCCCAAGAGCTGCTGGACAAGACGGATACGCCGGTGACGCAGGTCGCGACGCATGTCGGCTTTAACAACCTGTCGCATTTTACGAAGGTGTTCCGCAAGCATACCGGCGCCAGTCCAAGCGACTATCGGCACGGCCGCAGGGTGTGAGCGGGGAGCTGTGTCCGAAGCCCGAAGTCGAAAACGTGCAAATGAAAAGTCGAATTGCGCCTAGTGGGTTCCCCGCCGGATTTCGTACAATCAAGATAGCTTCAAAAACCAGCGTAAGTGGGGGAATCGAGATGAAAACAACGAAAAAGCTGCTCGGGGCAGCGCTTGCAGGTAGTTTGATAACGCTTACAGCATGTGGGGGTCAAAGCGGGGATGCAGGCAAGACGTCACAGCCTGCCGGCAGTGATGGCAAGGAAGCGCCGTATGAGCTGAATGTGGCGTTTGCCGCCTACAACCAGATTTCGAGCAATATGCAGGAAGTGCAGGATGCAATCAACAAAATCGCCATCGAGAAAATCAACGTCAAGGTGAAGCTGACGCCGATCAACGCCGGCTCCTGGACGCAGCAGTCGAACCTGATGCTGTCAAGCAACGAGAAGCTGGACCTGATGTTTGTATCCGGCCGCAACTACGCCAGCTATATCGCCAAGGGCCAGCTGGTCAAGCTGGACACGCTGCTCGACCAGCACGGTCAGGGCATCAAGAAGGCGTTCGATGCCAGCTATCTGAACGCGACGAAGGTCAACGGGGCGATCTACGGCATTCCTTCGAACCGCGACCTCGCCGTGAATTTTGGCGTCAACTTTCGCAAGGATCTGCTGGACAAATATAACATTGATGTGACGAAAATCAAGACGCTGGACGATCTGGACGAGGTGTGGAAGACAGTCAAGGCGGGCGAGCCGGACATGACGCCGCTGGTGACGCAGGCTGCGGGCACGTCCTTCGCCGACAGCTATCGCTGGTACGACCAGCTTGGGGACACCCTTGGCGTGCTGCCGGGCTACGACAATGGACTCAAGGTTGTCAATTTGTATGAGACGCCGGAATACGCCGCTTTTCTTAAAAGGCTCAGAGCCTGGTATACAGCAGGATATATTTTGAAGGATGCAGCCACGACCAAGGATACGAACACAGCGCTGCTCAAGGCGAATAAAGGGATGGCGTACATGGTTAACCAGAAGCCGGGCATGGAGCTGCAGGACAGCCGTTCCGCCGGCATGCCGATTGTGACGGTGCCGCTGACGCCGGCTTACGCTACGACATCTACGGTGGCCAGCATTATGTGGGGCATTCCGATCAATGCGAAAAATCAGCAAAAGTCGATGGAGTTTCTGAACCTGATGTACAGCGACGCCCAGATTGTCAACCTGCTGGACTGGGGAATCGAAGGCAAGGATTATGTGAAGAAGGATGGCAATGTGATTGAATATCCGGCAGGCGTGGACGCAAAAAGCGTGGCGTATACGCTGAATCAGGGCTGGATGTTCGGCAATCAGTTCCTGTCGTATGTGTTCAAGGGCGATGACCCTAAAATTTGGGATAAAATGGCCGAGTTCAATCAAACTGCAGTGAAATCCAAAGCACTTGGCTTCTCCTTCAACCCGGATGCGGTGAAAACCGAATACGCTGCTGTAACCAACGTCATCACCCAATACAAGATGGCGCTGGAGACGGGCAGTGTAGACCCTGACAAAGTGCTGCCGGAGTTTGTTACGAAGCTGAAATCGGCCGGTCTGGACAAAATTATCGCGGAGAAGCAAAAGCAGCTTGACGAATGGGCGAAAACGGCAAAATAAGATGCTAGGCAGCAAGTATACCGATTCGTTCGCACGGGGCCGTTTCTCCTTCGGGGAAACGGTCTTTTTTTTACGCGGCTCAGCCGCGGGAAGTCGAAAAAGGATAAGTGAAAAGTCGAATGACTCGTAGTGAGCTTTACCGGGATTCCCTACAATAAAGATATCACTTACACGAATGGAAAGAGGGTAGTCAAGGTGAGCGCACTGGCATCTGGGAGAAAGAAACGCTTGCTCAAGCAATATTGGCCGTATTATGTGATGATGATTCCGGGAATTGTTTACTTGCTCATTAACAATTATATGCCGATGTTTGGACTTGTCATTGCGTTTAAGGAAGTGAACTTTGCCAAGGGGATTTGGGGCAGCGATTGGGTTGGATTGAAAAATTTCGAGTATTTGTTCCGCACGGCGGATGCGTATATCATTACGCGCAACACGATTTTGTACAACGCCGTATTTATTGTGCTGAATCTGATCGTGGCCGTCGGGGTGGCGATTCTGCTCAATGAGATTAAAAACAAGCTGATGTCGCGGTTTTATCAAAGTGTCATTTTGCTGCCGTACCTGATTTCGACGGTTATTGTCAGCTATCTGGTGTTCGCCATGCTGAGCATGGATAACGGTTTCATGAACAAGACCGTGCTGCCGATGCTGGGCATGGACCCGCTGTCGTGGTACAACGAGCCGGGCGTGTGGCCGTACATTTTGACCTTTATCCATACCTGGAAGGGCGCCGGTTATTTGTGTATCGTCTACCTGGCTGCGATTATCGGAATCGACCAGGAGTATTACGAGGCTGCGACGCTGGACGGCGCAAGCAAGTGGCAGCAAATCCGTCAAATCACGCTTCCGCTTATTGCGCCGGTCATTACTATGATGACGCTGCTCGCAATCGGGCGTATTTTTTACTCCGACTTCGGGCTGTTTTACCAGGTGCCGATGGATTCGGGCGCACTGTTTGATACGACCAACGTGATTGATACTTATGTGTACCGCGGGTTAATGCAGCTGGGCGATATCGGCATGTCCTCGGCGGCAGGCCTGTACCAGTCGCTTGTCGGCTTCGTTCTGGTGCTGCTTTCGAATTATGTCGTCCGCAAAATAAACAAAGAAAACGCGCTGTTCTAGGAGGGAATTCGTCATGATGAATCAAGAAAATCGCGCCTGGCAGTGGGGCGGGCATCTGATCCTGCTCGTTTATGCGGCGACATGCATATTGCCCTTTATTTTGCTGTTTGTTTCCTCGATCACGGATGAAACGACGATTGTCCAAAACGGCTATTCGTTTTTCCCCGAGCAGTTCGGCTTCAAGGCCTATGTGTATTTGTGGGAGCAGTCGGACAGTATTTTCCGTGCCTACGGCATTACGATTCTCGTAACCGTGATCGGCACGGCCAGCAGTCTGATCCTCACGTCGCTGCTGGCGTATCCGATCTCGCGGAGCGATTTGCCGCTGCGCAACCCGCTTGCTTTCTTTGTATTTTTCACGCTGCTGTTTAACGGGGGACTCGTTCCGACTTATCTGATCTATACCCAAGTGTTTGAGATCAAAAATACGATTCAGGCGCTTATTATTCCCGGCTTGCTGATGAACGGCTTTAATGTGCTGCTGATGCGGACGTTTTTCATGACGACGATTCCGACGCCGGTGCTGGAGTCGGCCAATATGGACGGAGCCGGGGTATTCCGCACCTTCTACAGCATCGTATTGCCGCTGTCCTTGCCGATTATGGCGACGATTGGCTTGTTCCAGGGCATCGCCTACTGGAATGACTGGTTTAACGGACTCATTTACATTACGGAGCCGAAGCTGTTCAGTTTGCAAAGCATGCTGAACCGGATCATGTCGGACATTCAGTTTTTGTCCAGCAACAGCTCGATGGCGACGCAATCCAGTGAGGCGCTGGCCGCGCTGCCGTCGGAAACGTTCCGGATGGCGATTGCCGTCATCGGGGTGATCCCGATTTTGATCGCGTATCCGTTTTTCCAGAAATATTTTGTCAAAGGAATTACGATCGGCGCCGTGAAGGGCTGATCGGCGTTGACGCGGGGCGCGATGAAGCTATACAGGGTAAAGCTAGTTCGTTCGATTGCAGGTGGAGCACTATGACATGGACAAAGGTGGGACTATAGATGAACACGATGCATACGAGGCTGACCGAGGTGCTGGAAGGCAAGCAAGGCAACTACATTATTCCGCTGGTCTGGCAGCGCGGCGAAGGCGAAGCGGTCATTCGCGATGAGATGGCGCGGATCGACGAGGCAGGCATCAAGGCGCTGATCGTCGAGTCCCGGCCGCATCCGGATTTCTTCGGCCCGGGGTGGTGGGCCGATCTGGATATCATCATGGACGAGGCGCGGCAGCGGGGCATGCGGGTGTGGGTGTTCGATGACGATCACTTTCCGACGGGGCATGCGAACGGCAAGCTGAAGGACGCTCCGCCTGAGCTGCGGCGAAGCTTTATTGCCGAGCGGCATGTCGATGCGCTTGGACCGGCGCGCGGCGCTTCGTTTTTGCTCGCGCCGTGGCTGCAGCCGGGGGAAAGGCTGGAAGCCGTCGTAGCGGCGAAGCGCGATGCAGCAAGCGGGGCCTTAACCGGCGAGCTGGTCGATGTGACCGCCTATGTGCGGGGGGATGTGCTCAGCTGGGATATGCCGGACGGCATGTGGCGGATCTTCATGCTCATCCAGACGACGGCGGGGCCGGACAGCAAGTTCGCGGATTATATCAACCCGCTGGTGGCGGGGTCGGTGCGCAGGCTGATCGACGCGTGCTACGCTCCGTATTATGAACGGTACGGGGCGGATTTCGGCGGCGTATTCGCCGGATTTTTTACGGACGAGCCGGGCTTCTACAACGATGCGGCGATCTATGATTTTCAGTCCAAGCCAGGTAAAAAAAACGTGTCGCTGCCGTGGTCGCCGGAGCTGCTGGAGCTGCTGGAGGCGGAATTCGCCGGCCCTTCCTACCGGCTGCATCTGCCGCTGCTCTGGCATGAGGCGGGAGGCGAGCTGGCCGGGGCGATCCGCTATACGTATATGAATGTTGTCAGCCGCCTGTACGGAGCTTGCTTCTCCGATCAGCTCGGCGCTTGGTGTCAGGAGCGCGGGGTTGAGCATATCGGCCATGTGATTGAAGATAACAACGTTCATGCGCGGCTGGGCTGCGGACCGGGTCATTTTTTCCGGTCGATGCAGGGACAGCATATGGCCGGGATCGACGTGGTGCTGCATCAGCTGCTGCCCGGCTTCGATGAGCTGCCTGTCACATGGATTGCCGGGGAGACGGACAGCGAGTTTTTTCATTACGGACTTGCCAAGCTGGGCTCCTCGCTCGGTCATCTCGATCCGAAGAAACGCGGCAGGACGATGGCCGAGGTATTCGGCGCTTACGGCTGGGCGGAAGGGCTCAAGCTGATGAAATGGCTGACCGATCATATGCTGGTGCGCGGAGTGAATGTTTTTGTACCGCATGCGTTTTCGCAAAAGTTTCCGGATACGGACTGCCCGCCGCATCTGTACGCCCGCGGGCAAAACCCGCAATACCGGTATTACCGGATCTTAAACGATTATACGAACCGGATGAGTCATCTGCTCTCTGAAGGCGAGCACCGGGCGACGGCCGTCGTGCTGTATCATGCGGAAGCGGAATGGTCGGGCGCTTATATGCCGTTTCACCTGCCGGTCAAGCAGCTGCTCCGCAGTCAAGTCGATTGCGATGTGCTGCCGGCCGATACGCTGTTAAAGCAAGCGACCGTTATGGACGGCCAACTGGTCGCCGGGACGGAAACGTATCGCTGTCTCGTCGTGCCGTTTGCCGAGGCGCTTCCGCAGCCGCTGCTGCAGCGCCTGGCGGAGCTGGCAGCCGCCGGCTTGCCGATTTTCTTTGTGGACGGCTTGCCGCGCCGTTCCAGCGAGGGCAGCAACGCTTCCGCTGTGCTGCGCGCCTTGTCGCCCGGCGCGGACAACGAGGTGCGGGTTGTCGCGCTCAGCGTCCTGGCGGAGCTGATTCGAATGCAAGGACTAGCAGATGTGACGGTTGCTTCACCGGAGCCGTACTTGCGGTACTACCGGTACGCGCACGGGGAACTGGAGCTGTTTGTCTTTGTTAATGAGCATCCGACGCTGGCGATTCATACACAGGTGCGGCTCCCGGTTGACGGACCGGTATTTGCTTATGACGCGCTGCACAATGAGCTGTTTGCCGCAGCCGCAGGCGGGCTCGCTGCTGATGCTGCGCATGCGGCTGGCGGAAAGCCTGCGGCTGGTGCGGCGCATGTGCCTGGCGGAGAGCCTGCGCTTGGTGCGGAGCCGCAGCCGGGTGGGGATGTTCGGCTGGCGCTCAGTCCGTTTGAGTCCATCGTCTTTGTGTCGGGCGTACATGCGGAAGGCAGCGTCGGGACCCGGGCTGCGTTCGCGTCTTTGTCTGCGGCGCACGGCTCCTGGCAGCAGCTGGCCGACGGCGAATTCCAGTCGGAGGAGCTGACGGGGCCGTGGACGTTTGCCGCAGCAAGCGCTGCGCAGTATCCGGACTTCGGAGCGCCTGCTCCGCTGGCGTCGCTGGTTAATTTGGCAGAGGCGGACCGGTTGCCGCGCTTCAGCGGAACGTTCCGCTATGAGACGGAGTTTGAGCTTGCAGCGGTCGGCGAGCCGGTGCTGCTTGATCTCGGCGAAGTGTACGAGACGGCGGAGGTATGGGTGAACGGTAAACGGGCGGGTGCGCGCATATGTCCGCCGTACCGGGTGGACTTGACGGCAGCGGTCCGGCCGGGGCGTAACGTCCTGACTGTTGAGGTGACGAATACGCTCGTCAAGCAGGAGCGGGACTTTTTCTCCCGGTTTATGCAGCAGGAGCCGAGCGGTTTGCTTGGGCCGGTAACGCTGCATCGGCGCTAAGCGTAAGTGGCCGGGCTATAGGAGGAAACGAAGAAGGGAAGCATGCCCCGACGCTTGAACGCCTGTGCCTGCATGGTATAATCAGGGAGAAACGCAAGCGACGGGGAGGAATTTGGGATGGAGTTGGGCTTACGCAATAAAAAAGCATTGATTACCGGCGGCAGCAAGGGCATCGGTTTGGCTACGGCGTTGGCGCTGTCAGCCGAAGGGGCACAGGTGGCGATTGTGGCGAGGGGAAGCGAGGCATTGCAGCGGGCCGCTGCGCGTATTCGCGAGCAAACCGGGACGGAGCCGGTATGGATTTCGGCGGATGTCGCGGTAGAAGCCGAAGCGCAGCGGGCGGTAGCTGAAGCGGCCGAACGGCTGGGCGGCCTGGATATTCTTGTGAACAACGCCGGAACAGCGGCGGCGCGGCCGTTTGCAGAGGTCGAGACGGACGTCTGGACGGCCGATCTGAATCTCAAGCTGTTCGGCGCCGTTCACTTTGCCCGTGCCGCGCTGCCCTATATGCGTCAAGCGGGCGGCGGCGCGGTTGTCAACGTGACGGCTGTCGGCGGCAAAACGCCGGGCGCTTCCTCGCTGCCGACGTCGGTCAGCCGGGCCGCCGGTCTGGCGCTGACGAAAGCGATGAGCAAGGACCTCGCCAAAGACGGGATTCGCGTCAATGCGGTGTGCATCGGCTTAATCCGCAGCGATCAGATCGAGCGGATGTGGCAGCGGTCAGCTCCAGACCAAACCTGGGAGCAATTTTCCCGCGATCCGCGTCACCAGGTTCCGCTCGGCCGGATCGGCGAAGCGCAGGAGGCGGCGAATGTGATTACATTTCTCGTATCCGGCGCAGCTTCCTTCGTAACCGGCACATCGGTTAATATTGACGGCGGCTTTGCCGCTGTGCTGTAGCTTTTGAGCCGCCTGGGGTCCGGCGCATTCGCCTATCCATGCTGCAGCGGAACGACATGGCGCTCCGGAATAAACAGGCTTTCACGCGCCACGATATCGGACGGGTTGTAGCCGAGCTGGTCGATTTCGAACGGAGAAAGTCCGATATTCCACTTGTCGCGGAACCGTTCGGCATTTTGCAGCGAGGAAAGCTGGTAGTCGAGCTGGTTGCTCCGGAAGGTGCCGTGGCCTTCATGGTGCACGAACACATCCTGCGCAACCCACAGGTTCAGGCCGCTGATGCGTACGCGCAGGCTGAAATCGTCATCTTCATAGTTGCCCGGATAAAATCGTTCGTCCAGCCCGCCGACACGCTCCAACAGGCTGCGCGGGAAGAGCAGGCAAAATCCGATCAGCTTGTGGGCATAGAAGCCTGCATTCAGGTGATGCAGCCTCCATAAATGAGCGGCCGCATCCAACTGGTCCAGGTTTTCAAAAGGATAAGCATTCACGCGTTGAATCGGAGCCACATGGTTGGACACAGGGCCTACCATGCCGAGCGACGCGTCCTTTTGCAGCCAGCTGTGCAGACCGCTCAGCCAGGACGGCGTGACGACCACATCATTGTTTAGCAGCAGGATGTGGTCTCCTCTGGCTGCGGCCAACCCTTGGTTACTGCCCGCAGCGAACCCTTTATTGTCCGTATTCGAAATAACGGTGGCATCCGCCAGCGACTCCAGGTAAGCCAAGGTGTCGTCGGTGGAGCCATTGTCCACAAAGATGAATTCAATCGGCTCCGGCGTATGCCGCAGGATGCTGTCCACGCAGCGCCGGGTCAACTCCAGTCCGTTTCGCGTCAAAATCACGATTGACGTCAGCCCCATGCTTCAATCCCCTTTCTGATGCAGGCTCATTCCGTTTGTTTACAGCCCCGAGGAAGCCAAAATATACGGAAGCACTGGACGGAGCTGCGACTTCGCCGGTACGATGAGGCCAAGCCCGTTGTGGGAGGCCAGCTCCGCATAGTACAGCTCGAACGCCGATTCCCGCATAAAATCTTCAATGGCCGTCAACACGCCGTTGCGTTCCCCGTATTCATCCATTGCGTTACACACCGTATCATTAAATCCTCCCGTGTCCAGCAGCCCGGACGTACCCGGCGTCATCCCTTTGCGCGCATACGGCTTGCGGAATTGCTCGGGGATCGAGTCCGGGAAATAATACATATCCCGCCGCCCGTACGGCCAGCCTGTGTCATGAAATAAAATAACCGGGAACTGGCCGGATTGCTGCGCCATCCGCTCCGCTTGCTTGAGCTCATGGTAGACGGTATACCAGTTATGGTCACCGTCGATCAGGAGCAGGTCGCATTGCGGAATGGTTGGCAGCGCCTCCAGACTAAACGACAGCCGGAACGAGGCATGCTCCCCGTAATACGCTTGAAGCAGCTCGATATTATACTGCGGCTGCGGGTCGATGATGATGCATTGCGCATCGCAGTGCTTGCAGTAATCCAACAGCTTGAAGGTGTTGAGCCCGGTCAGTGAACCGATCTCTATGATCACGCGCGGCTGGGTCGCGATGATCACCGGTTTGATTACCTTTTCCCAGAAACGGTGCATGGGCTGTCTCCTCACTCTCCAGGATTTTGAAAATCAGGTTGATGAAATCCGCTGTACCTAATCTATGCACCGGCGCAATAAAAGTTCATTTGGCGCAGATTCGATGGGTGAACGGAGGACGGTCTGGCCGGGGATCGGAGCTGGTTACGGGCTGGCCGCGGGCTTGTCCAAGGACATTCCGGCCAAAATGTGCGAATAACTACGGACGAACGCGTGTCCCGAATTCTCCTGCGCTGCATTCAATAGTAGAGAGGCTGGACGATGACGGGGGAGATGAAGATGGCACGACCGATACAAGTGATCGACTCGCACTTTTCATGCTGTCACTGTCAGGACGGAATTACAGGGCCGACCGGGCCAACGGGAGAGACAGGGGCGACGGGTGAAACGGGAGCGACGGGAGCTACAGGGGCGACAGGTGAAACGGGTGCAACAGGCGCAACGGGAGCAACGGGTGCCACAGGAGCGACGGGAGCAACAGGTGCAACGGGAGCAACAGGAGCTACAGGCGCAACGGGGGCGACAGGTGCCACGGGAGCGACAGGTGCCACGGGAGCGACAGGTGCCACGGGAGCCACAGGGGCGACGGGAGCAACAGGAGCAACAGGAGCAACAGGAGCAACAGGAGCAACAGGAGCTACAGGCGCAACGGGAGCAACAGGAGCTACAGGCGCAACGGGAGCAACGGGAGCAACAGGAGCGACAGGAGCAACAGGAGCAACAGGAGCAACAGGAGCAACAGGTGCAACGGGTGTAACAGGTGTCACAGGCGCGACAGGCGCAACGGGAGCCACGGGAGCCACAGGAGCTACGGGAGAGACAGGAGCTACAGGCGCAACAGGAACAAACACAACCGCCAACTCGGCGTTTGCGGCCAATACGTCGGGATCGGTGATCGCCGTTATTTTGGGCGGCACCAATATCCCGCTGCCCAATGCGCAAAACTTTGGCGCAGGCTTCTCGATCAACGGGGCCAACGACACGATTACTGTCGCGATTGCCGGAAGATATTATATTACTTACCAGATCAACCTGACGGCGGGTCTGCTGATCAGCTCCCGGCTTGTGGTGAATGGCGCGGCCGTGCTGGCAGGTACGCTATCCCCGGGGCTGTCGGTGTCTACGCTTAATAATGATGTGATCGTGACGCTGGCGGCCAACTCGACCGTATCCATTCAGCTGTTCGGCTTGCTGGGCGCTGCAACGCTGGCGGGCAGCGGCGCCGGAGCGGCCTTGACGATTATCCGGCTAAGCTGAGGTTTAGCGGGCGCCGAGCCGCCGGTAGGTGATCGCGTAGCTGCCCCGGGCTACCGTCGCCTGATCGCCGCTGCATTGGACAGACAGGCTTTCAAGCGAGGGAAGCACAAGCGACACCTGCTGGGATTGCCGGACGGTTTGCACAATCTCCTTTGTTCGGGTGCGGACATGAATGTGCATCTCACAGTTCGTATCATTCTGTACCATCAAGGTTGCGCTCAGCTGCACATCAACTGCCGTGAAATACAGATGAGTCGTCGAGTCACATTTCTGGAAAATAGAGCCGCATATGCGCTCGCAGGCAGATGCAGGTCTGCGAGCGGGGCATTTTTTCTTTTTGGGCGAGGGGGAGCCGCAGGAGGCCGTGACAGTCACGATGGTTGTTTGTCGGGAAGTCCGTCTGCATGTCATCTTGTTGATCCACCTCCGATCCATCTGCCTGAAATTAGGTTATATCCCATTGTACTTTCCACACGCGTAAATGTAACCGGACAAACGCACAACTTTCGATTATGCAAGCAGTAAGCATCAGCAGGCCGACACATTTTATGGAAAATGTGTGGATGGGGCTGATGAAAGCGCACAGACAAGACAGCCCGTCCGCTAATATGCTGATCACGTGGTACATCCAATGCCAAGAAAGAAGGGATCAGCTATGAGTTGTCGTGGTGCATCCGGCCGCGCGCCAATGGTTGCCGACAGCAATTTTTCCTGCTGCAACCAGGTTACCTTTGTGCAGGACCAGGTTTGCTTCGCTATTAACATTACACCGGTTGCTACGGAAATTACCCAGGACCTTTATCGTCTGAATGTGAATCCCGGAAGCGTCTACGTATCCGGCAGCCTGCTGATCGGCGCTGCCCCCGCCGGGCGTACCTTGACGGTCAACTTCCTGCTGGGCGGACCTGCCGGTACGCTTGTCGAGACCGATACGATTACGCCGGGGACGGCGCTTGCCTTCACGAAAACCGGCTTCGACACGATTCAACTGGTCGTTGCTGCCGGCGCTGCGGTCAGTCCGAATATTACAGGCGAGCTTTGTGTGACCCCTCGTTATCCGGTCAGCGCATAGTCGGTCTGGACCGGGACGGTCGGCGGCTTGATCGCAGCGAACCGTTTCCGCAAACCGCGATCCGAACGGCAAGCCTGGGATACAGGGCTGCATAAGGGTCGCGGTTTGCGTTTGCTGCCATGCAGACCAGTCTGTGCAGCTTATGTATGAAGATCCCAATCGGATGGAAGGATAACGGGTAGGCATGGAATGGGGAGGTCCCGGCATGATCGCCAACACCGACACGAACAACCAACAAATTCCGATAACCGCATGCGCCGACGCTACGATCCGGCACATTCAGGAGCAGCTGGGCCACAGCAAGGACCTGGTCATCAAGTCGATGTCCTACGGCGCTGACGCCCGGATTTCCATCATCTTTATCGAAGGGCTTGTGGACACGCAGGTGGTCAACCAGGCGGTGCTGCATTCGTTGCTCTCCCGCGACCGCGAGGAGCTGGCCGAGCGAACCCGCAGGCTGCCGAATCCGCTCGTTTTTTTGCGCGATGAGGTATTGACGGCCGGCGGAATCGGGCTGCTGCAGGACATGGGCAGTTTGTTTACGCATCTGCTGTCCGGGCAGGTCATTTTACTGCTGGACGGGTGTGCCGAAGCGCTGCATATTGCAGCCGAGGGCTGGGAGGACCGCAGCGTCACCGAGCCGACAACGCAATCCGTCGTCCGCGGACCGATGGAGTCGTTCACGGAAAACATGCGGACCAATACGGCCTTGATTCGCCGCAAGATCAAGGACCCGCGGCTGTGGCTGGAGACGCGACAGATCGGAACGATCACGAAGACGATAGTCGGCGTCATGTACATGCAGCATCTGGCCGAGGAAAGTCTGGTCCAGGAGGTGTTTCGTCGGCTGGACAGCATTCAGATTGACGGTATTCTGGAGGGTGGCTACATTGAGGAGTTCATCCAGGATACGGCGTGGACGCCGTTTCCGACTGTACAAAACACGGAACGGCCAGACGCCGTTGCCGCCGGGCTGCTGGAGGGGAAAATAGCGATTCTGATTGACGGCACGCCGTTTGTGCTGACCGTGCCTGCGTTATTTGTCCAGTTTCTGCAGTCGCCCGAGGACTACTACCAGCGCGCCGACATCAGCACCCTGCTGCGGATGCTGCGCTACATTGCGTTTCTGATCGCGTTGCTGGCGCCTTCCTTGTATGTC
This sequence comes from Paenibacillus sp. sg306046, assembly GCF_059821225.1. Lineage (NCBI taxonomy): Bacteria > Bacillati > Bacillota > Bacilli > Caryophanales > Paenibacillaceae > Paenibacillus > Paenibacillus sp. sg306046. The sequence continues at coordinate 146,371 of NZ_JCAMRT010000003.1, read as the reverse complement.
GCAGTAACCACCTTCCACCAGGAAATGCTGCCGACGAATCTGCTGATCAATCTGGCGGCGCAGCGCGAGGGGGTGCCCTTCCCGGCGTTCATCGAAGCGCTGCTGATGGAGCTGACCTTTGAAATTTTACGTGAGGCGGGCGTGCGTATGCCGAAGACGGTCGGACAAGCCGTGTCGATCGTCGGCACGCTTGTTATCGGCCAATCTGCGGTCGAGGCCGGGGTCGTGTCGGCAGTTATGGTCATCATCGTGGCGATTACCGCGATCTCCAGCTTCGTCATCCCGTCCAATGGCATGGGGATTGCGGTAAGGATGATCCGGTTTTTGCTGATGGGGCTGGCCGCTTCCTTTGGCCTGGTCGGTATTATGGCCGGTCTGCTGGCGCTTATTTTTCATTTGAACAGCTTGCGGTCGTTCGGGGTGCCCTATATGTACTCGTTTGCTCCTTATGTGATGAGTAACCAGAAGGATACGTTGTTCCGGGTGCCGTGGCCGCTGATGCGGACAAGGCCGATGGCAACGGATAATCGGAATCCGGTTCGGCAAGCGCCGGTCAAGCGGAGAAGATAACCAAGAGCCGGAGCTTTCGGAGCGTACCCGTTTGCCAACCGGTTCCGCTTTAGGCGAATGCCTCGGATAAGGAGTGATTTCCATGATTAACCGCCATAGCTTACGTTCTTGCTGGCGTTTATTTGTTGGCTGGCTGCTGCTCGCCGTCCTGCTCGGCGGCTGCTGGAGCCGTACAGAGCTGGATGAGCTGGGCATTCAGATGGGAACGGCCATCGACAAGGTCGGCAATGAATATCAGGTGGCCGTTCAGGTCGTCGTGCCGGGGAACGTATCCACCCGCAGAGCCGACGGCGCTGCGGCAGTCACGATGTACAAGGCGACGGCTCCGACCGTCTTCGAGGCGTTCCGCAAGCTGACGGAGACGAGTCCGCGCAAAATTTATTCGGCCCATATTCGGGTGCTGGTGCTCGGCGAATCACTGGCCCGCGAGGGAATTGCCAAAGTGCTGGATATGTTCTCGCGCAACCCGGAGGCCCGCACCGACTTCTATATTATGGTTGCGCGGGATACGCCTGCCTATAAAGTGCTCAGTATCATGACGAGTCTGGAAAAAATACCGGCGCACAATTTGTTTTATTCCCTTGATACGTCGGCCAAGGCATGGTCCCCTACGACGACGGTGACGATGGACCAGCTGCTGGAGAAGCTGGCTTCGGAGGGCACGAGTCCAGTGCTGACCGGCGTCCGGCTGATCGGCGACGCCAAGGAGGGAGAGCGGAAGGAAAGCGTGGAGCAGATAGAGCCGGAAGCGCATCTGCGCAATATCGGTCTGGCGGCCTTTCGCAAGGATAAGATGGTTGGCTGGCTAAGCCAGGATGAAAGCCGCGGCTACAATTATATCGACAACAATGTCACCAGCTCCGCTGGCCATGTAGCTTGTCCTGACGGTAGCGGAATCATTACGATGGAGACAATCCGGACAGGGACAAAGCTTCGCGGGAAGCTTGTGGAAGGGAAGCCTGTCATCAAGCTGTCCATGTATAGCCATATGAATATCGCCGATGCGGAATGTAAGCTGGATTTAACCGACCCGCAGACAATTAGCGAACTGGAGAGACGTTCCCGGAAGGAGCTTAAGGCGCTGCTCCAGACGAGCGTCGACAATGTGCGCAAAAAATATAAGGTAGACATTTTTGGCTTCGGCCAAGCGATCCACCGGGCCGCTCCCAAGGCGTGGAACACGTCGTTGAAGCAGCAATGGCCGGAGCTGCTCCAGCAGGTAATGGTGGAATACGATATCGATGTCGTCATTCGGCGAATCGGGACGACCGTTGATCCGGTCAAAAATGGTATAAAGGAGTAGGTCGCATGCTCGAAGGCGTATCCTGGGTGGTGCTGATCATCGCGGCACTGGCTGCTGTGTGGGAAATTCGGCTGCTGGCCCGCAGAGGCTGGATCAAGGAGCTGCTCGTGTACATCGGGCTGCTGCTGCCGGGCGTGGCGTTTAGTTTGTACATCGGCGCCAAGGCGAACATTACAGGGCCGCTGCAGTTTTTGCCGTTTATTTATGATCCGGTGCTTGATCTGCTGGATGCGTTATTTCCTGCCAAGGAGTGAAGGCGCTATGCGAGTCAAAGAACAAATCGGCACCAGACAGGCGTCGATTTTACTGATTTATTTTATTATTGGCGACATGCTGCTGTTTCTGCCCTCCAGTATGTCGGCGGTTACGCATCAGGACGCCTGGATTTCGGCGCTGATCGGCTTGCCGATCGGAGTGAGCATCGCTTGGTATATTTATTGGTACAGCGAGCAGTTTGCGAGCCGGAATCTGATTGAGATCAACCGGCTTGCGCTTGGCAGATGGGCAGGCGATGCGGTGTCGTGCCTGTATCTGTTCGCTTTCTTCAATAATGGCGCTACCCAGGTTAGGGAGATCGGCGATTTTGCCGTGACCCAGATGATGACTGATACGCCGATGAGGATCATTTGTCTGATTATGATTATTTTGGGCGTGCTTGTCATCCGCAGCGGACTGGAAAATATTGCGCGCTCGGCCGAACTGCTGTTTGTTCCGTATATCCTGCTGCTGGGCTGTATGGTCCTGTTGCTGCTGCCGGATATGCAGGTATCGAAGCTGCTGCCTGTGATGGAAAACAGCGGCCGCAGCATTGCGCAAGGCGTTGTCTTTTATGTGGCCTTCCCGTTTGCCGAGCTGTTCGCCTTCTGGATGATCTTTCCGCATATTGTCCGCGGGCCGCACTTTTTCCGCGATTATATGTGGAGTGCAGTCATGGGCGGCTTCATCATTTTCAGCATTATCTTTTTGTGTCTGGTGGTCCTCGGTCCATACTTGACCAGCCACCAGATGTATTCCACCTACACGCTGGCAAAGAAAATCAATATCGGCGATTTCATCCAGCGGCTGGAAGCGATCCTGGCGATTGTATGGATCATCTCCACCTTAATGCGCTGCCTGGTCTACAGCTATGCGTTTATCAAAGGAATAGCGGCTTTGTTTCACCTGCACGATTACCGCAAGCTGACGATTCCGCTGGGCGTGCTGATGTTTGGTTACGCGTCGCTGCTGTATCCGAATGTTGTTTATTTGAATTCCATCAATACGGCGTGGATTGTCTGGGATTTTACGTATGTGCCGGGTATTTCCTTTCTGGTGTATCTCATCTATCGCTTCAGGCAGCGAAAAACGCACAATCCTGAAGCCCAACAGGCAGCGGATATGGACAAAGTAATGGCAAAGGAGTGAATTCACCGTGCGAGCGAGGGAGCAGATTGCCACCAAGCAGGCATCTATTTTGCTTATTTATTTCGTGATTGGCGATATGCTGCTGATTTTGCCATCCAGCTTGTCGTTCATCGCCCGGCAGGACGCCTGGATTTCGGCACTGCTCGGACTGCTGGTCGCTCTTGGGGTCGCTTGGTACATTTACTGGTACAGTCAGCGATTTCCCGGACTCAATCTAATTGAAATCAATCGGCTAGCGCTCGGCCGCTGGATCGGCGGAGCGGTGTCCTGCCTTTATTTGTTCTACTTCTTTACAATAACTGCGCTCCATGTTCGGGAGATTGGCGATTTTATTGTTACCCAGATGATGGTGGATACGCCAATGCGGGTCATTTGTCTGATTATGGTTACACTGGGCTTATTTGCCACCCGCAGCGGACTGGAAAATATCGCGCGTTCGGCCGAGCTGCTGTTTCTCCCGTATCTGATGCTGCTGGGCTTTATGGTGATCTTCCTGCTGCCGGATGCCCAGCTTTCCAGGCTGCTGCCTGTGATGGAAAACAGTATCCGCAGCATTGCAGCGGGAAGCGCAATATTTGTGGCCTTTCCATTTGTAGAATTGTTTATGTTCTGGATGATTTTCCCCAGCATCGCTCGCGGTCCGCATTTTTTTCGCGATTATATGTGGAGTGTAGCGTTTGCCGGCTTGGTTATTTTCGGCATTATTCTGGTGTGTCTGCTCGTCCTCGGCCCGTATCTGACCGGCCATCAGATGTATGCCACCTACACCTTGGCGAAAAAAATCAATATCGGCGATTTTGTGCAGCGGCTGGAGGCCATTATGGCGATTGTCTGGATTTTCTCGACCTTGCTCCGCAGCATGCTGTACAGCTATGCTTTTCTCCGGGGCGTAGAGGGGTTGTTTCAACTGCGTGATTATCGCAAGCTGACGATTCCGTTTGCCGTCACGCTGTTCGGGTATGCTTCGATGCTTTATCCGAACATTGTGTACTTCAATTCAATTAACAAATATTGGGTTTTATGGGATTTTACATATGTGCCTGGCATTTCCCTGCTGGCGTATCTCGTTTACCGGTTCAGGCAGCGGAAGAAGCCGGGCCCGCCTGCTGCGGAATCCACGCCAGCAGTGGATATTGACGAATAGCGGCCCGTTCGTTTAGCATTAACGAGCGGATGCTATTTTTTGGAAGCCTTCGCCCGTTTTTTGAACGTATCACCATGCTCGGAGCAGGGAAGGAGAAGGATGCATGCGTACGGGCTTACACCGGTTTAATACATTGCGTACGCAGATGCTGGCCGGATTTCTGCTCATCATGCTCATTGTGCTGATGCTTGTCGGAATCATGACCTTCGATGCGGTGGCAACGCTGCTGAAAAATAACGCAGAAACGACCATCCAGCAGACAGCGGTGCAGACGAACGGACGGCTGGAAGCGCTTCTGCAGCAAATTGATCTGCTGACCTCGCAGGTGGCGACGGGCGAGGAGCTGCAGCGGCTGCTGCTGAGGGAGGCTAACGGCTCTCCGGCGTCGTTCAGCGAACGGCAGGCACTGAAGGTCAGCGTTGATCTCGTGCAAATCTACGCGAGCGGCGTCAGCTCCGTCGAGTTGTACAGCGCGGACGGACGAAGATTGTATCCGCTCGATGGCAGCGAGCTGTCCGGACAGGTCAGCCCGCAGCTGATCGCAGCAGCTACCTCCGGCAAGGGAGCGATCGTCTGGTCGGGGCTTGACCCGGCCGATGACAAGACGGTGCTGGCGATTCGCCAGATCAGCCTTGTCGATCAATGGTATGCGACGGGCGGGTATATGCTGATCCGCTTCAGCAGCAGCATGTTTGCGCTGGCAGGCTCGACGCCGGACAGAGATCCCCGCGAAATCACGCTGCTCGTCGGCGATGACCGCCGGCTGATTGCATCCAGTCAGGAGACGTGGACAGGACAGGAGGTTGAAGCGCTGCTGCAAAGTGAATTGCAAGCGATTACAATGCGCGGCCAGGAGTATGTCATGGTCCGGCAGCGCTCGGCGATTACCGGGTGGCGCCTGATCCTGTTGACGCCGGTCCATGCGATTACGGAAGGCATTCAGGTGCTTCGCACGGCGATTGTCGTGTCGGCGGCGCTGGGGACCGGGCTATTTGTAATGTTCTCCTTTTTCCTGTCCACGGCGATCACCCGACCGGTCTTCAAGCTGATCAAGACGATGCGCAGCTCGCGGCTCGGGATCATGAAGCCGAATGAAGCCGGGTCATCGACGCGGGAAATCCAGGAGTTGAACTACAGCTACAACCGGCTGGTGGAGCATATGAATGACCTGATCCAGCTTGTGTATGAGAAGGAGCTGCTGCAAAGCCGGATGGAGCTGCGCGCGCTGCAGGCGCAAATTCATCCTCATTTTCTGTTCAACACGCTCGATGCGCTGTACTGGTCGTTGCAGGAAAAGGAGGAAGAGGAGCTGGCCGCCTTCGTGATCGCCATGTCGGAGCTGTTCCGCTATACGATTACAATTCCGGGGCAAGACGAAGCCGTTACGCTTGGCGAGGAGCTGAACCATATCGAACGTTACCTGCTTATTATGAAAATGCGGCTGGGGGACCGGCTGACCTGGAATATTACGCTGCACGTGCCGCTGCCTGAGCTGCAGCTGCCGCGTCTGCTTATTCAGCCGTTTGTGGAAAACGCCATTTTACACGGGATCGAAAGCCGCAGCGAGCCGGGTACGGTTCGCATTGATCTGCGGCAGGCCGAGGGCAAGGAATGTCCGGATTGCTTGGTGCTGGACATCGAGGACGATGGGCCGGGGATGGAGCCGGCGCGGCTGCGGGCGGTGCTGGATTCGTGGCACGCCGGACATGTGCCTGCCGGAGCGCGGGGCAAAGGCATGGGCATGGCCAACGTGCTGCAGCGCATTCGCCTGACCTTCGGCGAGCATATTCCGCCAGGCATCGAGCCTGTCGCGGTTCGGAGCGAGCCGGGCGCGGGGACGAAGGTAAGCATTGCCATTCCAGTGAAAGGGGAGCGATCCGAATGATTCGGTCCAAAACGATTTTGGTTGTCGATGATGAGCCGAGAACCCGCGAAGGCATCGTACGTACGCTGGAGCGCTGGGGCGGCGACGGCGTGCAGCTGCTCCTCGCGCAGAACGGGCAGGAGGCGCTGCGTACGGTTAGGGAGCAGACGGTTCATCTGCTGATCTCGGACATTCGGATGCCGGAGCTGAGCGGCCTCGGCTTGGTCGATGCGCTCAGCGGGGAAACGCAGCTGACCCGGCCGCCGGTCATTATCATCTCCGGTTACCCGCAATTTGATTATGCCCAGCGCGCAATTGAGCTGGGGGTGGTCAACTTCCTGCTCAAGCCGCTGACCAAGGAAAAGCTCGTTGCCACGGTCGAAAAGGCGCTTGCGCTGCAGGAGGAGCAGACGCGGGTCGCCAGACTGCAGAAGTTTGTCGATGCGCGCCTCGTCGAGGTCACCGGGGACGAGCCTGCGCTTAGCGAGCCGCTGCAGGAGGCGCTGCGATATATCGACGTGCATCTGGCGACGCCGTTTGGGCTGCGCGAGGTCGCCGGGCATATTCACCTGAACGCCAGCTACTTCAGCGCGCTGTTCAAGGAGCAGCTGAAGATGACGTTCAGCGAATATGTCGCCCGGCGCCGGATGCAGAAGGCGAAGGAGCTGCTGCTGCATACGCGGCTGCCCGTGTCGGAAGTCGCCGAACGCGTCGGCTACCAGACGGCCAAATATTTCAATAAGCAGTTCAAAGCCTATGAAGGCCATAGCCCCGGCCATTACCGGTCCGGCTGGCGGGAGGACGACGCGGAGGTGTAGCCTGCGACAGCCCATGCAGGCGGAATGTGCGCCGCAGCCCGGCATTCCGCTTCGCTGGCAGGGAGCCTGCCGTCGCAGCCAGCAGCTTATGACCTAAAAATCGTGGAAGTTTTCCTCGAAGCCGTTCCCTTATGTCCGGCAAGCACGGATGCTACAATGGGAGCGGAAGGGCAGTTGAGCAGCCTTCGGACCAGAATGGAGGGGTTTGTTAATGATCAAGCATAAAGCGCTTACAAGCATATTGCTCGCTTCGGCATTCACGATGACGCTCGCAGGCTGCGGGGGAGCCGGAGCAGAGAGCACGGAAACCGGAGCAAAGTCGGAGCAAGCTGCTCCTGCGCCGGCCGCCTCCCCGGCTGACGCGGGTGCGCCGGCCAAGAAGGTGACGATCAAGTTCAGTCATCTGTGGCCGCAGGGGATGGGTCAAAACAAAATCGTCAACGGCATCATTCAGTCGTACCAGAAGGAACATCCGAATGTGACGATTGAAACGGAAATTTTGGACACGGCGCAATACGGTACGAAGCTGAAGGTACAGTCCGCCTCGAACAGTCTCCCGGATATTGGCATGACGTCGGCCGCCGGTTATATGGAGCCGTTTGTGAAGGGCCGCCTGTTTGCCACGCTGGACGATTTGCTGGACGACGGGTTAAAAAGCAAGTTTGTGCCGGGTACCACCGAAGCGTATGCGTTCGACGGCAAAACCTACGCGCTGCCAGTTGAGCTCAACATTGCGCCGATTTACTACAACAAAGCGATTTTCGACAAGTATCAGCTGCAGGTACCGAAAACGTTCGAGGAATTCAAAGCCGTTTTGAAAACGCTTAATGACAACGGCGTTGCTCCGATTGCGCTTGGCAACAAGGACGCCTGGACCGGGTCCCTGTGGTACATGTATTTGGCGGACCGGATCGGCGGAGCCGACTTGCTGGATAAGTCGATTGCAGGCAATGCGTTCCAGGACCCGAGTCTGGTCGAGGCCGGGCGCAAGCTGCAGGAGCTGGTGAAGCAAAGCGGCTTCATCAAGGGGTTCAACGGCTTGTCCAATGATGAAGCGAAGGCGCAGTTTTTGGGCGAAAAAGCGGCCATGTATTTGATGGGAACGTGGGAGGTGCCGACCTTCTCAACGAGCCCGGATACGCCGCAGGCGTTCAAGGACAAGGTTGGCTTCTTCAAGTTTCCGACGGTCGAAGGCGGCAAAGGCACGATGGACAGCTGGATAGGCGGGCCGGGCATGGGCTTGTTTGTCGCCGAAAACTCCAAGGTGAAGGAGGAGGCGAAGAAATTCGTCAAATATTTCGTCAGCAAATGGAGCGAGCAGTCGGTATCGGAAGCCGGAGTCATCCCGGCGACGAAGGTGGATACGGCGAATGTGAAGCTGCCGGCGCTGTATGCCGACCTGTTAACCGAGCTGAACAAAGCGAGCAAAATTACGCTGTATATCAACGTCCAGATGAAGCCGGGCGCTTCCCAGGTGCACGACAAGCTGATCCAGGCGCTGTACGGCAATGTCGCCAAGCCGGAAGAATTCGCCAAGCAGCTTGAGGACGCGTTGAAGCTCGGCAAATAAGACGCGGACAGGGAGGAGACCCAGGTTATGGATGCGGTCATGTCCAACAAACGGATGATTGTATTATTTGTAGGGCCGTCCTTACTGCTGATGCTTGGCATGATTTATATGCCGATTGTCTTCACCGGATATTATGGCCTGATGAACTGGGATGGCGTGGGCGAAATGACCTTCGCCGGGCTTGCGCACTACCGGGCGCTGCTCCAGGACCCGATGTTCTGGGACAGCGTGGTCCACTCATTTTTATTCGCGCTGCTGTCCACCGTTAGCCTGGCGCTTTACCTGGTGATCGCGCTGCTGCTGTCCAGCCGGATCAAGGGGGCGGACTTGTTCCGCAAGCTGTATCTCATTCCGATGCTGCTGTCCTCGGTGGCGATTGCGCAGCTGTGGCTGAAGGTGTACCATCCGTCGAACGGTATGTTGAACAGCTTGCTGAGCGCCTTGGGCGTTCAGCAGACGCCGGATTGGCTGGCTGATCCGCAGCTTGTGCTGGGGGCGATTTTTCTGCCGATTCTGTGGCAATATGCGGGGTTCAACATTTTGATCTACTACGCGGCGGTGAAAAATATTCCTCCATCCCTGGTGGAAGCCGCCCGGATCGACGGGGCGCGCGGCTGGCAAATTGCGCTGCTGATCAAGCTGCCGCTGATGGCGGAAATCATCAAGGTAACCGTCGTGCTGTCGGTCGTCGGTTCGCTCAAATATTTCGATCTGATCTATGTGATGACGGGCGGGGGGCCAAACGGAGCAAGTGAGGTGATGGCGTCCTATATGTACCAGAAGGCGTTCAAGAGCTTCGACTTCGGCTATGGCAGCGCCATCGGTTTTCTGCTGCTGCTGATCTGCCTGCTGACAACATGGGGCATTCGCAGGCTGACGGCGTCGAAGGAGCGTATCGAATATTCGTAAGCTGGGGGGAGAGTCGCTTGAATTCATCATCGAAGGCCGTACCGGCGCAGCTGAGCGGGGGATCCCGCTCCCCCGCAGGGCGGACCGGCTATGGGTTGCTGTATGTGATCCTGATCGCCGTGGCGATTATCCAGGTGCTGCCGTTGATCTGGCTGCTGCTGTTTTCGCTCAAGTCCAATCAGGATGTGTTTAACTTGTCGCCGCTAGCGCTGCCGACGCAGCCCAAGTGGGACAATTATGTCAAGGTATGGACGCAGAGTAATCTGGGACTTTATTTTTTCAACAGCGTTTGGCTGACGGCCGTTTCGATCGTTTCGACAATTTTGCTGGCCAGCTGCGTGACCTTTGCCGTGACCCGAATGAAGTGGAAGTGGAGCTCGCTGACGCTTGGTCTGTTTATGGTCGCGCTGATGATTCCCGTGCATGCGACGCTTATTCCACTGTTCAGTTTGTTTCAGAGCATCCGTCTGCTGGATAATCCGCTCGGTATTATTTTGCTGTACACCTCGTTTAATTTGCCGGTGACGATGATGATCCTGCTCGGATTTTATTACGCGCTGCCGCGTGAGATCGAAGAGGCGGCCGTGATGGACGGCTGCTCCGTCGGCCGGATGTTTGGCTCCATGATTTTGCCGATGACCTTGCCGGTAATGATGACGGCGGCGATTATCAACATGATTTATAATTGGAATGACTTTATTTTCGTCAATACGTTTCTGAATTCCGACAAGCTCAAGACGTTAACGGTCGGCGTGCAAAATTTCGTCGGCCAATATACGTCAGACTGGGGCGCAATCGGCGCGACTCTGATGATCAGCATTGTGCCGGTGCTGCTTGTGTACGTCATCCTCAGCAACCGGATCGTTGACGGGATTGCGGCCGGGGCGGTCAAGGGCTGAGCGGGCTACAGCCGATCAGCGGAGCGTGAATACACGAGCATCCCGTTGCGGATGCTCCGGGAAATCTTCCCCTCCCGCAGCAGCAGCCTGACGTAAGACTGGACGATGACCTGCGCGAGGTCGTATTGCTTGTCGGTATTGTCAAACTCGTAGGCGGTCATCAGCCGCTGGATCAGCCCTTCCATCGTTTGACCATGCGGTCCGATGGAGGCCAGCACATACGCGTACCCTTCATCAAGCCGCTTCATATTTTCCTCGATAAGCCGGGAGATGCTGCGGTAGATCCCCCCGTGATACAGCACGAATTGCCGCGCGTCGATCGTATTCAGCTTCTCCAGCGTAAGCCGCGCTTCGCCCGGATCGGTGAACAGCAGCAGCTTCTGGCGGGACAACGTGGGATCTCCGAAAACGGCGTCCGCGCAATACAAAATCTGATCCGGCGTCCGGATGCCGATCATACCGGGAGCGTGACCGGGCATCGTATGGATGGTGAAAGGAATGCCATCAATGTCGAAGCTGCCGTCCTGGTAAGGAATCGTCTGGGTAATGGCGAGGTTGTCGGCCGTCTTGGCCGGTTCACTGACGGGGCCGGACATGGCATAAACCGGATGGGGAGGCATCAGAAGGGAAGGATGCTGAATGAAGAGCGCGGCTGCTGCGGAGGCATAGCCCTTCAAGCCGGGGTAATGCTTGCGGAAGTAGGCGCTTCCGCCCGTGTTGACCTCGTGAGCATGCGTGTAAATAATCGCGGCAACCTCGTAGCCGTGCTTCATGATCTCGCGGTTCAGCCGTCCTGCGGTTCGTTCGCCCGGTCCGCTATCCAGCAAATAAGCCCGTTTCGTCTCCTCGTGCAAGTAAGCGCCGACTCCATATTTTCCCGACCAGGCGTAGCTGCGGCCCGCAACATGCAGAAGCGTATCAATCGACATGTGATGTTCTCCTTCTCGCTTGTTCTCGCCGCAGGTTAGAAAAACCCTTGGTACTTCTTGGAGCCGAGCTGGATTTGAAACGTGTCTCCCCGCTTTTGCGGCTTGAAGGTAGCGGCGGTTTTGGGATCGTTTTTCGCCCTGATCGTCAACGGGCTTGCGGCGGGAGGGGCATGGGAGCTCGGCATGGGAGCAACGGGCGCGGCAGGCTCCGATGCAATCCTGGCGACGGCAGGTGCAGGTATGGCTTCCGCAGTCTCCGTTGAGCGTGCTTCGGCCCTTACGGAGGCTAGGGCATTCGTCTCGGCTTCCCTAAGCGTCTTGTATAGCGGCAGCCATGATTCGTAGTCCCGTAATCGCTCTAAAGCCCGAATGTGAGTCTCACGGGACGGAAAGCTTGAGCTGTCCGCAGTCGTCAGGGCGGCGTTCCGGGCAGCGGAGGGAGCGCTGGAACTACGTCCACCGGGAGCTTCCGGCGCAGAGCCCGGCAATTCCTCATCATCGGCCAGTGAGCCCAGAGCAGCCAGCGCGGGCAGACGCAAAAAAATAAGCTCGTGCAGCTCATTCAGCAGCTCGGTTTGTCTTAGTCTATGGTAAGCGAGCAGCGCGGATTCTTGTCGAAGCCCCGGTTCCAGCGTAAAGTCCGAGGAGGCCTGGATCAAATGAAGAACAGCGCCGGTGAGCGTGCGCAGGCTGTGCTGACTATTCGTCATTTCTCCAGAAGACATACCCGGTCACCTCGATCATAGGTCCAGTTTACAGGCCTGCACAATCCGTTTCGCCGGAGCGGCGTCTGGCGGTTAAAAGTCAAACGTGTCCCGTTCATCGTACGGTTCTCGGGTCGCTTCATCGCTGCTTGAGCTCGAAGACGCCGCTGCTTTACCGGGCGCAGAGGAGCTGGGGGATTGAGCCATCAGCTGGAAATGCATCACGGCGTCCATTTTTTTCATCAGCATCCATTCGGCCATGAGAATCGAGTCGAGAATTTTGGTAACCGACTGGTTGAATTGAATGAACTCAAGATTGGAGGGGTTCGTAGGAAGCTCCCGATCCTTGCCTACGAATGCAAGTGTTTTATCCGCCTCTGCCTTCATCAGGCTGGCCAGCGCTTCTTCCTCGACCGCAATGGACTTGACCAGCTGAATCAGCGCTTCATCCAGAGACCTGGGATGGTTCAGTAGACTGTGATCCTGCATCTGGTTACCTCCGTGGCATGGCCTCGTGAATCATGCTGTCCGGCTACTCCTCATAGCATTCTTCATACTCCCCGTGGTGCGACAGTTCTTCCAGCCGGATAACATCCTCCATTTTAAACTGCAGCATCATCTGGTTTTTGACGACATTACGCAGCATCATCTCGACGCTTCGATTAATTCGCAGTACATCATTCAGCTCGATACAGTGATCCTTGACGAAACGCTGGATTTTTTCCCCTTCGGCATTAATAATATGCGATAGCCCGATTTCCTCCAAAGCGATTGAGGTCAGCAGCAGATTGATGGCTTCGTGACGTTTGAGTGTAATTTCAGGTTTAATATCGGGTACATTCGGCATGGACATTGGCGTTCACCTCTTTCCTTGACGGTTGTGATCCATGTGAGGGTGTTCATGCGTTCCGGACAGGGACCGCTCTTCTTTCATTTATATGTAGACAAGAGCCGGAATATGTATCGGGCAGGGAGGGGCGGCTAACCGGCAGATCAGCCGCCCGAAGGCTCATTTGTACCCGTTACTGGAGATTCAGGATGTTCTCCAGCTTGAACTGCAGTAAAATTTCCGTCTTGATGACATCCTGCATCGTGGATTTGACACTGGCGTTGATCGCCAGCACGTTCGAAATCGTCGGCGCAACCGGTGGAGTTACCCCACCCAGCGTACCCAGCACAAATTGAATTTTCTCCGCTTCTGCATTGAGAATGTGAGCGAGTGCCAATTCCTCCAAAGCTATGGAAGCCAGCAGCAGCGTTATCGTCTGGCCGGTTGTAATGGAAATGACGGGCGTAATATTCGGAATGGATGCTTGAGACATGTGATCACCTCCTTATATTGGTCCATGATACGCTCCCGACAGGACCTCGCGTGCGGGCTCCCGTGCAGATGCAGATCATTCATGAGAGAATATGAGTCTTTCCCCCGATTATGATCAAGATTTTGCAGGGCCTGACCCGCCTTCCGCTTGCTGCCCGGTCAAGGCGTTCCGGTCGTCTCCGTTTGTGTCTCCGCCTGCTGCCTGGATAACGCATCAGCCGCAAATTGGTAATTCGGGTGCAGTCGCAGCGCTTCGGCGTAAGCTTCGGCAGCCAGCTCCCGTCGTCCGAGCTTATCCAGACATAAGCCTTTGTAATACCAGGCATGGAAGCTGCCTGAGCCTTTCAAGGTAAGATGCTGGATATTGGCTTCTCCCAGCTCCAGGCATTGCTCCCATACGTCCAGCGCGGCTTCAGACTGCTCCAGCAGGTACAAGGCGATCCCTTTGAAAAAATACAAATCAACGTAATCGGGGTACATCGCAATCGCTTTGTCGATCGCTTCCGGAATCCCCTCAACACTGCCTGCCGCAAGCAGACTGGAATATTTCAGCTTGTAAACCAAGGAGGGAGGAAGCTGGTTGCGCAGCAAAAAACGCCGGATGGACAGATTCACCCACTCATAAGCGTCCGCGAAGCGGCCTAACCGGTAATATTCGCTAGCCAAATGGTATTCTGTCCATGGGTTGGGAGCTTCCTGCTGCAATTCGTTGACAAGCATCGTCAGGTTGCGTTCGCTTTTATTTTTCTGCTCCGTGCGGGCTTGCAGGTAGCCGTAATGGTAGATGGTCAAACCTTCCATTTGTTTGATTCCGGTAAGCGCCTGCTCCTCCCGGAACAGCTCCTCTACATTCAATGTCTCGTGAATCGAATAAAGGAACTTCAAGCCGATCCCGTTGCGGAACAGCCGGGTATGGGCAATATGGAACGCTTCGTTCGGGTCCGGAGCATCGCCGATAAAATTGATCAGATGGACGTTCAGCACAGGCTCGGTTTCTGCAGCTAGCCGTTCCCGCAAATCCGCAACGGAGGACGCTGACAGCTCAAGCACTTCATCCGCATCCAGCCACATGATCCAGTCCCCGGCAGCTTGCTCCAGCCCATAATTCCGCGCTTCGGCAAAATGTTCATTCCATGCAAAGGGAAGCACCTTGGCGCCAGCAGCTTCGCATAGCGGAATCGTGCGGTCTGTGGAGCCTGTGTCCACGACGATCATTTCATCGGCGAGTTCACTCACGCTGGCCAGGCAGCGTTCGATATGCTCCTCCTCGTTTTTTACAATCATACATACGGAAAGCAGAGGCACTGCAATCATCTCCTTTGGTTAGGCGTTGCGCTGGAGGCTTCATGATCATTATATGAAAGCGGCTGGCATTATGAGCCTACCCACAAAAAGCTTGTACTACGCTAGATCCTTTCGCTACATCCACACCTACGACTGGCTGCATAACAACCTCCCTAATCGAATTGCCGGCACTCCCACGATGGTTCCAAACCCATAGCTTCGCTTGTGATGCGAGGTCTTTGCCTCTACCAGCTCAAACATGGTCATTGGGGGTAGTGGGAGAACAGCTTTTGTGACGGGGTCACATGCCCCTAAAGCCCCTACGTTCACCCGGCTACCGCCATCGTATAACGGCCATAAAGAAAGGCCAACCAGAACATTCTGGTTGACCTAATAATACGAAATACCCTCTCTGAGACGCAGCTCAGAGAGGGTGATTCTGCAAGGCGGGGTCGGATTAGCTGATCGAGATGCCCCCGCTGGCGTAGCCTTCGAGGGAGTTCACCAAGCTTAATCCCGTAGCGGTAGCCCAGAAAACCAGGATCAACCGATCCTGCGGCGATACAGTAATGTTGAGGCCTGTTGTGATTCCGTTACTGATTGCGCCGATCCCTACGACTCCGCTGAATGACGGAGCCAGAGTCACCAAAGCGCCGGGAATCGCGGTAAAGGAGTTGTTGGGCGTCGTGGATCGGAACAACTCGGCTGTAACCGTAACGGAGCTGCCGATAAGTGAAATTCCCAGCGTTGTGCTGAAATAACCCGCAATGCTTGTAATGGTGCCGGCACGAGGAACGGAGAAGGCGAAGTTGACCAGCGTACCAGACGATCCCGTCAAGTTCAGGATGCCGCCCGCCAAGCTGAGGCCGATAGCCGAGCTGCCGAAGCCCACCAGACTTGTCGTACCGACCAGACCACCGGCAATGGTTGTTACGGTGACCGGTAAGCCGGATGCAAATGGAATGATGGCGCTGGAGCCTGCGACACCGGTAGAGCCCGTAGCGCCGGTGGCCCCGGTGGCCCCGGTGGCCCCGGTAGAGCCCGTAGCACCGGTGGCCCCCGTAGCTCCGGTTGCACCAGTGGCTCCGGTAGCGCCAGTTTCGCCAGTGGCCCCCGTAGCGCCAGTAGCGCCGGTGGCCCCAGTAGCGCCAGTGGCTCCGGTTTCACCGGTAGCACCTGTAGCCCCAGTAGCGCCGGTAGCGCCAGTAGCGCCGGTGGCCCCAGTAGCGCCAGTTTCGCCAGTAGCGCCAGTAGCGCCCGTAGAGCCGGTAGCGCCAGTGTCACCCGTAGCGCCGGTAGCGCCAGTGTCACCCGTAGCGCCAGTAGCGCCGGTGGCCCCAGTAGCGCCGGTGGCCCCGGTAGCGCCGGTGGCCCCAGTAGCGCCCGTAGCACCCGTAGCGCCGGTAGCGCCGGTAGAGCCGGTGGCACCAGTTTCACCCGTAGCGCCAGTTACGCAGGACAGACCTGTAGCCCCGGTTTCACCCGTAGCACCCGTAGCGCCGGTAGCGCCGGTAGAGCCGGTGGCACCAGTTTCACCCGTAGCGCCAGTTACGCCCGTGGCACCTGTAGCCCCGGTTTCACCCGTAGAGCCAGTAGTACCTGTAGCGCCGGTAGCGCCGGTAGCGCCAGTAGAGCCAGTGGCTCCGGTTTCACCCGTAGCACCTGTAGAGCCCGTAGCCCCGGTTTCACCCGTAGCACCCGTAGCGCCGGTAGAGCCGGTGGCACCAGTTTCACCGGTAGCGCCCGTGGCACCCGTAGCCCCGGTTTCACCCGTAGAGCCCGTAGCACCCGTAGAGCCGGTAGCGCCAGTAGAGCCCGTAGCACCCGTAGAGCCGGTGGCACCAGTTTCACCCGTAGCGCCAGTTACGCCCGTGGCACCTGTAGCCCCGGTTTCACCCGTAGAGCCCGTAGCACCCGTAGAGCCGGTAGCGCCAGTAGAGCCCGTAGCACCCGTAGAGCCGGTGGCACCAGTTTCACCCGTAGCGCCAGTTACGCCCGTGGCACCTGTAGCCCCGGTTTCACCCGTAGCACCTGTAGCACCAGTAGCACCTGTAGCGCCAGTAGAGCCAGTGGCTCCGGTTTCACCCGTAGCACCTGTAGCACCTGTAGCGCCAGTAGAGCCCGTAGCCCCGGTTTCACCCGTAGCACCCGTAGCGCCAGTAGCGCCAGTTACGCCCGTGGCACCTGTAGCCCCGGTTTCACCCGTAGCACCAGTAGCACCTGTAGCGCCAGTAGAGCCAGTGGCTCCGGTTTCACCCGTAGCACCTGTAGCACCTGTAGCGCCAGTAGAGCCCGTAGCCCCGGTTTCACCCGTAGCACCCGTAGCGCCAGTAGCGCCAGTTACGCCCGTGGCACCTGTAGCCCCGGTTTCACCCGTAGCACCAGTAGCACCTGTAGCGCCAGTAGAGCCAGTGGCTCCGGTTTCACCCGTAGCACCTGTAGCACCTGTAGCGCCGGTAGCGCCCGTAGCCCCGGTTTCACCCGTAGCACCCGTAGCACCTGTAGCGCCAGTAGAGCCCGTAGCGCCGGTCTCACCGGTAGAGCCAGTAGCACCTGTATCGCCCGTAGAGCCAGTGGCTCCGGTTTCACCCGTAGCCCCCGTAGCACCTGTAGCGCCAGTAGAGCCCGTGGCTCCGGTTTCACCCGTAGCACCCATAGCACCTGTAGCGCCAGTAGCGCCCGTAGCCCCGGTTTCACCCGTAGAGCCAGTAGCACCTGTAGCGCCAGTAGAGCCAGTGGCTCCGGTTTCACCCGTAGCACCTGTAGCACCTGTAGCACCAGTAGAGCCCGTAGCCCCGGTTTCACCCGTAGCACCCGTAGCACCCGTAGCGCCAGTAGCGCCGGTAGCGCCAGTAGCGCCGGTAGCGCCAGTAGCCCCGGTTTCACCCGTAGCACCTGTAGCACCCGTAGAGCCAGTAGCACCCGTAGCGCCGGTAGCGCCAGTAGAGCCCGTAGCGCCAGTAGCACCTGTAGAGCCGGTGGCACCCGTAGCCCCGGTTTCACCCGTAGCACCTGTAGCACCTGTAGCGCCAGTAGAGCCCGTAGCCCCTGTAGCGCCAGTAGCACCCGTAGAGCCTGTAGCGCCAGTAGAGCCAGTAGCACCTGTAGAGCCAGTAGCACCCGTAGAGCCAGTAGCGCCCGTAGAGCCAGTAGCACCAGTAGAGCCAGTAGCACCCGTAGAGCCGGTAGAGCCGGTAGAGCCAGTAGAGCCAGTAGAGCCAGTAGAGCCAGTAGCACCTGTAGCGCCAGTTACGCCCGTGGCACCCGTAGCACCTGTAGCGCCTGTTTCGCCAGTAGAGCCAGTAGTACCCGTAGTACCCGTAGCACCAGTAGAGCCAGTAGAGCCAGTGGCACCGGTTTCACCCGTAGCCCCCGTAGCACCTGTAGAGCCAGTAGAGCCAGTAGAGCCGGTAGAGCCGGTAGAGCCAGTGGCACCGGTTTCACCCGTAGCCCCCGTAGCACCTGTAGCGCCCGTGTCCCCAGTAGCCCCGGTTTCACCCGTAGAGCCAGTAGCACCTGTAGCGCCGGTAGCGCCAGTGTCACCCGTAGAGCCGGTAGCCCCGGTTTCACCCGTAGAGCCAGTAGCACCCGTAGCGCCGGTAGAGCCAGTAGAGCCAGTAGCACCTGTAGCGCCAGTAGCACCCGTAGAGCCTGTAGCGCCAGTAGAGCCAGTAGCACCAGTAGCGCCCGTAGCGCCAGTGTCCCCCGTAGCGCCGGTAGCGCCAGTTTCGCCCGTAGCGCCAGTGTCCCCCGTAGCACCAGTGGTACCCGTAGCGCCGGTAGCGCCAGTGTCACCCGTAGAGCCGGTAGCGCCAGTGGCCCCCGTAGCACCAGTGGTACCCGTAGCGCCGATAGCGCCAGTGTCACCCGTAGAGCCGGTAGCGCCAGTGGCCCCCGTAGCACCCGTAAAACCGGTAGCCCCTGTACTCCCCGTTGGTCCGGTTGGTGTAGACAAGGTTTCAATTCTTACGTTGGCCGAGCCTTGGGTGACTTCAATTGATAACGTATTGGAAAGGAACGTTAAATTTTCGTTCCAAGCAACCGTTGCGCTTCCAGTTGTTCCGAATACCGTGAACAAAGCCTCTCCCGGATCAAAAGAACCCGTCGGTCCGGTTAGTCCGGTAGCTCCAGTGGCACCCGAAGAGCCCGTGGCGCCGGTAGCGCCCGAAGAGCCCGTGGCGCCGGTAGCGCCCGAAGAGCCCGTGGCGCCGGTAGCGCCCGAAGAGCCCGTGGCGCCGGTAGCGCCCGAAGAGCCCGTGGCGCCGGTAGCGCCCGAAGAGCCCGTGGCGCCGGTAGCGCCCGAAGAGCCCGTGGCGCCGGTAGCGCCCGAAGAGCCCGTGGCGCCGGTAGCGCCCGAAGAGCCCGTGGCGCCGGTAGCGCCCGAAGAGCCCGTGGCGCCGGTAGCGCCCGAAGAGCCCGTGGCGCCGGTAGCGCCCGAAGAGCCCGTGGCGCCGGTAGCGCCCGAAGAGCCCGTGGCGCCGGTAGCGCCCGAAGAGCCCGTGGCGCCGGTAGCGCCCGAAGAGCCCGTGGCGCCGGTAGCGCCCGAAGAGCCCGTGGCGCCGGTAGCGCCCGAAGAGCCCGTGGCGCCGGTAGCGCCCGAAGAGCCCGTGGCGCCGGTAGCGCCCGAAGAGCCCGTGGCGCCGGTAGCGCCCGAAGAGCCCGTGGCGCCGGTAGCGCCCGAAGAGCCCGTGGCGCCGGTAGCGCCCGAAGAGCCCGTGGCGCCGGTAGCGCCCGAAGAGCCCGTGGCGCCGGTAGCGCCCGAAGAGCCCGTGGCGCCGGTGGCGCCCGAAGAGCCCGTGGCGCCGGTAGCGCCCGAAGAGCCCGTAGCGCCGGTAGCGCCCGAAGAGCCCGTAGCGCCGGTAGCGCCCGTGACTCCTACGCCAGTAGGGCCAGTTGGCCCCGCTACTCCGCTACCCGAGCCTGTGGCGCCGGTCGGTCCGGTTGGTCCTACTAACGAAGGCGCCGCCAAAATGCTTTCCAGCTTGCTGGTCAGCAGCATCTCTTTCTTAATCAGCTCCTGCATCGTGCTTTTGACGCTCGCGTCAACAGCGAGCAGGTCGCTGATGGTAGCCGGTACGGTAAGGCCTGGCAATGTACCGACCGCATACTGAATTTTTTCGGCTTCCGCATTAATGACATGTCCTAGTCCTAACTCTTCGATGGCGATCGAAGCCAGCAGCAGATTTAAGGCATCGTCTCTGGTGATCGTAATACTAGGTGTAATGTTAGGAACATTGGCTTGCGACAAAGGAAATCACCCCTTTTGGTCAGACTTGAATTGCGTAATATCTTATGTTTCGAATGAAACGTAAGTTCACCCAAATTTTTAAGAAAATGAGAGTGAACGCACTGTTGCTAGACGTGATAGGTAGAGGCCTGCCTTGGATTTACGCAAGCTTGGGAGCCGTCATGACCGATGTGAGGCAAAGGGGGCCTATACGAAAACGCTAACGCTGCATAGGATGAATGAATCTGGAACGAGGAGGGGAATGGGATGTGTCCGAAAATTAAGGTCATCGTGGTTACCGAGCAGTTTCGCAGCTGCACCTGTAGAACGCGTCATAGCCACAAGCCCAAATGCGGGGGCGCGCGCAAAACCAGTGCGTCCAAAAGATGCAAGCCGCAGCATTCGAATTGCCGATGCCGCCGATGCCGTTCTTATACGTACTAGTAGATAGATCCCCATGTACCGTCACTATGAAAGGCGTGTTAGCCAGTGATCTTGAGCTTTACTGAAAGTAACGGTACTTCTGGAGCAGTCTACTAGAAAGACCCGCGAATCTAACGCTGCCGCCATACAGAGCGCGGCCTTCGGGTTGCGGCATTGCCGGCATTTACAGAAATAGCTGCACCCGGCCTGGCTCGGCTCTGTCGGCTCGTCAACGACTGCCGGTCTTACGTAGAAGCGTCGCGAGCAGCCCGCAGGGCGCGAAGCTCGCCGGCCACCTGCTCATAATATGGCTCATCGCAGTAATGCTCCTGAAAAATATCTTCGAAGCGAGAAATATCGGTCTTGTAACGATTCGCGACGATCCCCCGATACCAGGGCAAAATATAAGTAAAGAGTGACCGGTGCTTCTCGGCCCGCACGTGCTCCTCTGTCAGCCCCTTGCCGACAAAATGCCGCAAGATGGCCTGATAGCTCCGAAACACCACTTCACCGTAATTATAGCCGCCCGGCTCGTTGGCCGCGAAATAAAACATGCTCCAGTTCAGGATGCAGAACCGCGGGTTGCTCATTAAGATTTTGTATTGCAGATACATCTGGTTAAAGGAGGAGTCCAGAAACAAATCCGGCTCCTCGACCTGCTCCAGATCCTCGCGCCGCAGCGTCATACCCGAAATAAAGGTGGACATCATCGTAGTCGCCGCCAGAAAAGCCGGAGCGCCTTCCCCGGTATACACGCGTCTGTCGTTGTTGTGAACATGCAGATGAATAATGCCGCAATCCTGATGCCGCTGCACAACATCTACAAAATGCATCAGCGTACCCTCGACCCAATAGTCGTCATCGCCCTGCAGCTTGACGAACGTTCCTTTGGCCAGCCGCATGACATGGTAAATGTTGCGGTCGGCGCCGATGTTGGAGCTGTTGCGATAGCAGGTCAGGCAAGCATACCGCTCGGCATACCGCTGGAGCACGGCGGGCGTATCGTCGGTAGAGGCATTATCTGCGACGATGACTTCAACAGGCGCATGCTCGGGAATTTGGGACAAGATGGCTTGCAGACAGCGGTCCAGATTAGCGGCCCGGTTGTAGGTCGGAATGCAGATCGACAGCAGCGGGGGAGTGCGGCGGGGAGAAGCGGAATCTTCAGTGGGGGCGGCTGTTTCGTCGACCGCTACCCATTTGTTCAACGTGTGATCGTAAGCTTGTAAAAGCCGGGCAGGCGCGCCGCCGACGATGCTCCACTCCGGGACATGCTCTCCGACGACGCTGCCCGGCTGTACGATGCTGCCTCGACCGATGCGCACACTGCCCGAAATGACAGAGCCGGCGCCGATAAATACGCCATCCCCGATGACGACCTCTCCGTCGGTCATCGCCAGTCCTTGGGCCGCTGGCGGTATGCCGAGCCGACGGTATTCATGGTCGGTGTCCGACAGGAGCACGCGCGGGCCAAGCCGGACGTTTCGCCCCAGCTCGACACGATTCAAAGCGGAGATGATCAGGCCGTCTTCACTGTGGGAGCCATCGCCGACGATAATTTTGGGACTCGGTCCCTTCGTCGGGTCGATGATGTTCAGCCAATACCGGCCATGCAGCGCTACACCGGCCCCGATGGCAATATGCTTCGGCTGTGGAGCATGCCCGGAGGCATCGAGAAAGGACCGCTCCCCGAAGTGGTGGAAGGCAGCGGCCAGCTGTTGATCAATGGATGCGGACATTCAAATTCTCCTTTCTGAACTGCACGACTTACGGCTGCGGCTGCCGGATGGAGGAAAGCAGGGCCAGCCCTTCTTCAAAATAAGGCTCCTCATGGTATTGCTCGGCAAAAATGTCCTCCAGGCGGCTTGTGTCCGCCTTGCTTCCGGTCTCCATGATGTGCTTGAACCAGGGGATGGCGTAGCCGTAAAACGTTCGTTTTTTTTCATGGTTTATTTCTTCCGGGGTTAATCCTCTTCCGACAAAGTGCTGCAAAATGGACGGATAGCTGCGGAAGATGACTTCGCCGAAGTTATAGTCGTCCGAGGAAAGGCCGGCATACGTAAACATGCTGCTGTTCAGGATGCAAAACCGCGGATTTTTTTCCAGAATGGCATATTGGAGATATAGCTGGTTAAAGGAGGAGTCCAAAAACAAGTCAGGCCGCTCCAGCTGCTCCAGCTCTGCGCGTCGCAGGATGATGGAGGAGATGAAGGTTGCGTAGATGGACGTTGCTTCGAGATAGGCGCTCATTCCGGAGCCTGTTCGGATCGAGCCGTCGCCATTGCGAACGTAAATTTGGATAACGCCGCAGTCGCCATAGCGATGCAGCACGTGCAGCAGCGGGTACAGCGTGCCGTCCACGAAAAAATCGTCGTCGCCCTGCAGCTTGATAAATTTGCCCCGAGCCAGGTTTATAACCTGAAAGATGTTCGGGTCCGCCCCTAGATTCGCGTCATTGCGGACGCTTCTCAGGTTTGGGTAGCGGGCTGCGTACCGCTGTATAATGTCCGGCGTCCCGTCTGTCGAGGCGTTGTCCGATACAATGACCTCGATCAGCCCGTTATCCCCGATTTGCGAAAAAATTGTGTGCAGACAGTGCTCCAGACAGGAGGCCCGGTTGTACGTAGGGATGCAAATGGACAGCAGCGGATGGCGGCGGCGCTCCGCCAGCAGCTCGGCCGTACGGGCCGGACTGTCCGTCTGCACCCAGGCGCCGGAGGCAGCGTCGTAAACCTCTATGACTTCGGCCGGACTGCCTGCGGCCGTACAATAATCGGGGATATCGCGGGTAACGACGCTGTGCGGCCGCACCACGCTTCCCGTGCCGATCCGCACCGGCCCCTGGATGACGGCATGGGCGCCAAGCCAGGCGCCTTCTCCGATATGAACCTGCGCAGCCTCGTTTGTCTCGGAAGGAGATGGCAGCGACAGGCCTGTAGCCGGATGCGTCCCGACGCGCTGTTGGTCGCTGATGCGCACATAGGGACCGATCAAGGTATGCCGTTCGATCGTCACCAGTCGATGAGCTGTAATCGTCAGCCCCGGATTGATCTGGCAGCCGTCTCCGAGCCGAAGTGTCGGAGTGCCGTCACTTTGCTTCTCTGCCCGCAGCTCATAGGGGGCGCGGATAAATACGCCGTCGCCGATGGCCATCTGCTCGGGCGAATGAAGCTCTCCGCCTGCTTGCACATAGGTATGGCTTCCGAACCGGTAAAACCGTGCGGCGAGCTCCGATGTGATGTAGGTTGTCAACAGACGTACCTCCTCCCGTAAATGCCAGCCTCCTGTTCATTTCGACACGATTAGTATATAAGGTACCGACACAATTATGTTCAGCAGCGCTGCCTATTCGAAAAAATAGGTTAAACAATTTTTTACAACCGCATATACCTGTAATTATGAAGTGACGGTAGGGGGATTCATGCGGATGAGCGTTAGTCTTGCACAACAACTGAGAAAGCAAATTCTGGAGCTGACGGCCGCCTATTACGACCAGCAATGGCCGGACAAAACGTTTCAGCCGGGCATGGACTATATTCCTGTCAGCGGCAAAGTGTTTGATCAGGAGGAGGTTGTGCGGCTGGTCGACGCCTCGCTGGATTTTACGCTGACGGCTGATCGTTATGCGCGCCAGTTCGAGCGTGAATTCGCCAGATTTATGGAGGTCCGGTTTGCGCTGCTGACCAATTCCGGCTCCAGCGCCAATTTGCTCGCGCTTGCTGCGCTTACGTCCCCGCAGCTGGGCGAACGCAGGCTGCTTCCCGGCGATGAGGTCATCACCGTGGCCGCCGGATTTCCGACAACGGTGAACCCGCTGCTGCAATACGGCCTCATTCCCGTATTTGTGGACATAGCTCTGCCGACGTACAACGTGGATACGGCACAGCTGGAAGCGGCTGTCGGTCCGAAAACGAAAGCCATCATCCTCGCGCATACGCTGGGCAATCCATTTGATCTGAAGGAGGTCAAGCGGATCGCTGACCAGCACGGGCTGTGGCTGATCGAAGATACGTGTGATGCTGTTGGCGCGTTATATGAAGGGCGCAAGGTCGGCTCCTTCGGTGATCTGGCAACCGTCAGCTTTTATCCGGCGCATCATCTGACGATGGGCGAGGGGGGAGCTGTGCTGACGTCTTCGCCCAAGCTGCGGAAAATTGTGGAGTCCTTTCGCGATTGGGGGAGGGACTGCTGGTGTGAGCCGGGCAAGGACAATTCCTGCGGAAAACGGTTTGACTGGCAGCACGGCGAGCTGCCGCTCGGTTATGATCACAAGTACACGTACAGCCATATCGGATACAATCTGAAGGTAACGGACATGCAGGCGGCGCTGGGTGTGGCGCAGCTACAGAAGCTGGATGGATTTATTGCGAGCCGCAAAAGCAATTTTGCCTATTTGCAGGCGGCGCTGCAGCCGCTGAAGGATCGGCTGCTGCTGCCTGAGGCGACGAAGGGGAGCGAGCCGAGCTGGTTCGGATTCCCGCTGACGCTGCGGGAGGGGGCTCCGCTTTCACGCAACGAGCTTGTGCGGGCGCTGGAGAAACGCCGGATCGGTACCCGGCTGCTGTTTGCAGGCAATTTGCTGCGTCAGCCGGCTTACCGGCATATAACCTGCCGCACCGAGGGCGAGCTGCCGAATACAGACCGGATTATGAACCGGACGTTCTGGATCGGGCTGTATCCGGGGCTGACGCCCGAGATGCTGCAGTATGTAGCCGATGTGCTGCACGAGCTGCTGGGAGGGGGCGGATCAACGTGAAGGTAGTCATTTTGGCTGGCGGCTACGGCACTCGAATCAGCGAGGAAACGCATCTGAAGCCGAAGCCGATGATTGAGATCGGCGACAAGCCTTTGCTATGGCATATCATGAATATTTATTCGAAGCATGGCTTCCGGGAGTTTGTGTTATGTCTTGGCTACAAAGGCAATGTCATTAAGGAATATTTCGCCCATTACCACCTGTACGGCTCTGATGTGACATTTGATTTCAGCGGCGACACCAATAAAGTGACGGTTCACAATCGGTATTTGGACCCTTGGAAGGTGACGCTGGTCGATACGGGACAGGATACGATGACCGGCGGCCGCTTGAAGCGTATCCGCAATTATTTGGGCGAGCAGCCCTTTATGCTGACGTACGGGGACGGGCTCTCCGATGTCGATATCGGGAAGCTGGTCGCGTTTCATACCGGACACGGGCGCTTGGCGACGGTCACGGCCACTCAGCCGATCGGCCGCTTCGGCGCGCTGCGGCTTTCGGAGGAACGCGAGGTGCTGGGCTTTCAGGAAAAACCGCAGGGCGACGGCGGCTGGGTGAACGGCGGATTTTTTGTTCTGCAGCCGGAAGTGCTTGACTTGATCGAAGGGGACCATGCGGTGTGGGAGAAGGAGCCGCTGGAATCGCTGGCACGGTCCGGTCAGCTGATGGCCTACCGGCATACGGGCTTCTGGCATCCGATGGACACGCTGCGCGACAAAATTTATCTGGAGGAACTGTGGAAAACGGGCAATGCCTCCTGGAAAAGGGACGGGTGACACGTGAAGC
Source organism: Paenibacillus sp. sg306046 (assembly GCF_059821225.1). Classification (NCBI taxonomy): domain Bacteria; kingdom Bacillati; phylum Bacillota; class Bacilli; order Caryophanales; family Paenibacillaceae; genus Paenibacillus; species Paenibacillus sp. sg306046. The sequence goes on along the minus strand of NZ_JCAMRT010000003.1, from coordinate 120,460 downwards.
CAAGCCGTTCGTTCTGGTCGGGCCAAAAGGTGCTGGTGACCGGGCATACCGGGTTCAAGGGAAGCTGGCTCACCCTCTGGCTGCAGCAGCTGGAGGCTGATGTGACGGGCCTAGCGCTGCCGTCTGACGGTGAGCCTGACTTGTATACGCTGTGCGGGCTGGACCGCGGCATACGCTCGCTGACCGCAGATATCCGGGACCGGTCGGCTGTGCTGCAGGCTGTGCGGGAGACGCAGCCCCGGATCATTATTCATATGGCTGCGCAGCCGCTTGTCCGTTACGGGTACGCGCATCCGGTGGAAACGTTCGGGACTAACGTGCTGGGCACGGTCCATGTGCTGGATGCCGTGCGAATCGCTGCGGGGGAAGGCGCGCCGATTCAGGCGGTCGTCAACGTGACGACCGATAAATGCTATGAAAATCAGGAGTGGGAGTGGGGCTACCGCGAGACCGACCGGCTCGGCGGCTTCGATCCGTATTCAAACAGCAAGGCATGCGCGGAGCTGGTCACGGCGGCGTACCGCAGCAGCTATTTCAACAGCCCGGATGATGCGGCCCGCGGCGTGGCCGTGGCGACGGCGCGAGCGGGCAATGTGATCGGCGGCGGCGACGGCTCGGAGGACCGGATTATTCCGGCATGCATGCGTGCGCTGCTGAGCGGCGGCAGCGGCAAGCTGTCCATTCGCTTTCCGTGGGCAACCCGGCCCTGGCAGCATGTGCTGGAGCCGCTGCGCGGCTACTTGCTGCTGGCACAGCAGCTGGTGGAGCAGGGTGAATCCAGCGGGGAGGCGTGGAATTTCGGTCCGGCGGACGAGGCGGTTGCAACCGTCGGCTGGCTGGTCGCGAAGCTCGGCGAGCTGTGGGGCGACAACTCGTTTTATGAGCTGACCTCCAGCGACGGCGCGCACCTGCATGAGGCCGGACAGCTCAAGCTGGACAGCTCGAAAGCTGCGCAGCGGCTCGGCTGGCGGCCGGCCTGGCGTGTCGAGGAGGCGCTTGCCCGCACGGTGGACTGGTACCGGGCTTACGAGCGAGGGGAAGATATGCGCGCGGTATGCTTGCAGCAGCTGGGGGCTTACACGGCAGCTTGCTCGCTTATCGCCGGATCGCGCACAACGTCTGGCGTCGCTGAGGCAGCGTTCAGCATCACCACCGCAACGTCTGGCGTCGCCGCAGCGCGCGGCTCGGACGCGTCAGCTGAGCGAAGCAGCCAACGTACGGACGCTACGAAGGAGCCGGGGAGGTTAGACGGGTGAAGCTGGCTGATTATGTGATTGACTATATAAGCGGACTGGGCATCCGGCATTTGTTCGAAATGACCGGCGGCGCCATTGTGCATCTGCTGGACGCGACCTATGATCGCTCCGATATTCATTGCGTATCCATGCATCACGAGCAGGCCGCCGCCTTTGCCGCCGAAGGGTACAGCCGCATCAACGGCAAGCTGGGCGTCGCGCTCGGCACAAGCGGGCCGGGGGCGCTCAATTTGCTGACCGGCGTCGGCAGCTGCTACTTCGATTCGGTGCCTTGCCTGTTTATTACGGGCCAGGTCAATACGTATGAATACAAATTCAACCGTCCTGTCCGGCAGGTCGGCTTCCAGGAGACGGATATCGTCAGCATCGTGCAGCCGATTGTGAAGTGGGCGGAGCTGATTACCGATGCCCGGCGCATCCGCTATGCGCTGGAGAAGGCGGTATTTGTCGCCGGGCATGGACGGCCGGGACCGGTGCTGCTGGATATCCCGATGAATATTCAGCGGGCCGATATTAAGCCGGATACGCTCGACAGCTTCTTCGACAGCGAGGAATTTCGCGGCTACGCGAATTTCCGGCGGCCTTGTGCGGCTGAGGAAATCCGGCAGGTGATGGCTTATCTGGACGCTGCTGAACGGCCGCTCATCTTGGCCGGCGGCGGCGTCCGGGCGGCCGATGCGGCAGCCGAGCTGCGTGAGCTGGCCGAGCTGACGGGCATTCCCGTGGTCAGCTCGCTGCTTGGTCTGGATGCGCTGCCCGGCACACATCCGCTGGGCGTCGGGCTGATCGGCTCGTACGGGCATCGCTACAGCAATTTGGCCGTCGCCAACAGCGACTTCCTGCTTGTGCTTGGTTCGCGGCTTGATACCCGGCAGACGGGGACAAGGCCGGATACGTTCGCGCGCAAGGCGATCAAGGTGCAGGTGGACGTGGAGGACGTGCAGACGTACGGCCCGGTCAAGACCGACCTGACGATCCGGGCGGATGTCCGCTCCTTCCTGCAGCAGCTGAATCGAGCGCTTGCCGGGCGTGTCGCCGCTGCTTCGGCTGCCGCAAAGGCGTCCGCCACTGAACCCGCCGCCGGGGCCAACGCGGCCGTCAGCGCCGCTGGCCTGCCGGATTTCGCCGCATGGCGGGCTGTGATCGCGCGCAGCCGCAGCAACTACCCGAGCGGCGAGCCGCTTCCGGCTACGGGGGCTATCGAGCCGAATCGCTTCATGGAGCTGCTGTCCGCGCGCAGCGGCGACGGCGATCTGATCGTGCTGGACGTCGGCCAGCATCAGATGTGGGCCAGCCAATCGTTCCGGCTGCGGGAGGGTCAGCGGCTGCTGAATGCCGGCGGCATGGGGGCGATGGGCTTTGCGCTGCCCGCCGCGATTGGAGCCGCGCTGGCTGCGCCGGAACGGCAGGTGCTTGTCATTGCCGGGGATGGCGGCATCCAGGTGAATGTGCAGGAGCTGCATACAATCGCCCGGCTGGGGCTGCCCATTAAAATTTGGGTGATGAATAACCGTAATCTTGGCATGGTGCGGCAATTTCAGGACATGTACTTTGACGGTCGGCAGCAGTCCACGGTTGAAGGCTACGGCTGCCCTGATCTGGTGCAGGTCGCGGCCGCCTTCGGTCTTCCTGCGCTGCGGGTGACGACGATGGAGGAAGCGGAGCAAGCGCTTGATCCGGTCCTGAAGTCGCCGGGCTGCTTCCTGGTCGATGTCCGGCTGGAACTGCACACGACGGTTAGTCCGAAGCTGATGGTGCGGCGGCCCGTCGAAGATATGTCGCCGCTGCTGCCAAGGGAAGCGCTGGCCGCCGAACTGCTGGTGGAGCCGCTGCCGGAGGCGAACGACGAGGAGGGACGCTCATGACGACGAGTATCGTCATTTTGACGCATAACCAGCTGCCCTTGACGGCCAAATGCCTGCAGAGCATTCGCCAGCATACGGAGGACTACGAGCTGATCGTGGTGGACAATGGCTCGACGGACGGTACGGTGCCTTACCTGCGCACGCAGCCGGATGTGCTGCTGCTGGAGAACGGGGAAAATCTCGGCTTCGCCAAAGGCTGCAACCAAGGGGCCGCCCTGGCGCGGGGGGAGCAGCTTTTATTTCTGAATAACGATACGATTGTGACCCGGCACTGGCTGGATGCGCTGCTTCGGGTGCTGAATGAGGAGGAGCGCGTCGGTCTGGTGGGGCCGGTGACGAACTATTGCAGCGGGCACCAGTGTATCCCGGTTCCGTACACGCATTTGCACGAGCTGGACGACTTCGCCCGGGCGCATGTGCGCGACCATGAAGGCTGCTATACCGAGGTGCGCCGTCTGGTCGGCTTTTGCCTGCTGGCTCGTCGAAGCCTGCTTGACGAAATCGGCGGCTTCGACGAGCGGTTCGGTCTCGGCAATTACGAGGACGATGATTTGTGTCTGCGTGCGCTGCAGGCCGGCTATTCGCTGCGTGTGGTACACGATTCCTTTGTCCATCACATCGGTCATGCGACGATGCACAGCCTGCAGGATTTTAACCTGAACATGCTGCTGGAGCAAAATCGCGCCCGCGCTGCGGCCAAATGGGGCGAAGATATTCACCGGCTCATCTACAAGCCGAAGGCGACGGTCAGCCTGTGTGTCATTACGCGCAATGCGGAGCCGACTCTGCGGGCCGCGCTGGATTCGGCAGCAACGTATGCTGATCAGCTGGTCGTTGTGGATTGCGGCTCGACGGATGCAACTCGGACGATCGCGGCCTGGTATACGCCGCATGTGTTCCGGTATCCGGAGGATGCGGAGCGCGCCGAAGGCGGGGAGGCCGGGCCGGGAACGGGAGCGGAATTAGCAACGGAAACGGGCTCGGGATCGGGCTCGGGGGATGAGGGGCCGTACCGGTTTGCCTTTGACCGGGCCGTCTGCGATTATGTGGGGTGGCTGCGGCAGGATGAACGCTGGGATGACGAGCGGATCAAGGCGTTAGCGGCGCTGACCTTCCGGCAGGAAGACCGGCACATGGACGTGGACGGGTCGTCCGAGTCACCCGTTGTCGGTTCAATTGGATCGGGCGGGTTCTACAGAAGGACAGACGGCTTCCGGCCGCCGGATCAGGAGCCTGGGGGAGGACATGTGTAAATGATTACGATCAGCTTGTGTATGATTGTCCGGAACGAGGAGGACGGTCTGGCGCGATGTCTGGATACGGTGGCGGGTATCGCTGATGAAATCGTCATCGTCGATACCGGCTCGACGGACCGGACGAAGGAAATCGCCGCGCGATATACGGACAGGATTTTTGATTTTGAGTGGATCGACGATTTTTCGGCGGCGCGCAACTTCGCCTTCAGCAAGGCGACCAAGCGGTATGTGCTGTGGCTGGATGCGGACGATCTGATTCAGGAAAAGGACCGGCAGCTGTTTCTCAAGCTGAAAAAAACGCTGACGCTTGACGTTGACAGTGTGACGATGCCGTATTACCTCGCCTTCGACGGCGCGGGCCAGGTGACCTCCAGCCTGCGCCGCAACCGGCTTGTCCGCCGGGACCGCAACTTTCAATGGATCGGCCCTGTGCACGAATATCTTGCCGTAGGCGGGCATATCCAGCACAGTGAGGCAGGCATTACGCATAGCAAAAACAAGGTGTACACGGATCGGAATTTGCAAATTTATACCCGGCGCGAGCAGGCGGGCGAGCAGTTTTCCCCGCGTGACCAGTTTTACTTCGCCAACGAGCTGCGGGAGCACGCCCAGCATGAGAAGGCGATCCGGTATTATGAGCAGTTTTTGCAGGGCAAGCAAGGATGGATTGAGGACAACATTCAGGCTTGCATGCGGCTGGCGGAATGTCATGGAAGTCTGGGCAACAAGGATAAGCAGCTTGAGTCGTGGTGCCGGACGCTCGGCTACGATGCGCCGCGACCGGAATTTTGCTGTGCGCTGGGCGGACGGTTTCTGGAGGACAGCCGCTATGAGCAGGCGATCTACTGGTTCAAGGCGGCCGTTGCAGCCGGTCATAACGAGTCGAGCATGGCGCTGGTGAACCGGGTGCATACGACGTGGCTGCCTCATCTGCAGCTTTGCCTCTGCTATGATCGGCTCGGCCAATTCGAGCTGGCGAACGAGCATAACGAGATTGCGCTCGCCTACCATCCTGAGCATCCGAGCATGCTGTACAATCAGACGTATTTCCGGCAATTGTTCAAGGACCGGGGGATCAGCGTGAACGCGGAGTAGGCGGCATGCAAGTGGAACGCCGCGCAGCCCCTGCTGAAGCTTGACGACAGGACAGCTATCCCCGAATACGCAGTCTGTGCATGGAGCCGGAGATGCTCAAGCTATCGCATTCAGAATGACTGCAAGCACAGGCGAACGAGCTGTTCAAAGGGAATAATCGAGAAGGCGAAGCCGGCGAGACGTACGCTCAGCCGGTTTTGCTCTGTCAGCAAGCGCCTTGAACGGATGCCCCGTCACCTTGACGCGTTGCATGAAGAGCTGGGTCTGGCTGCGGAGCCTGCTCAAATTTTGTTGACCGCGACTTAAACAGATCTTAAACACGCCGCTTTATAATCAGCGTAGCAGCGAGTGGCGCATGAATGCGATTCCTCATCGCTTCGCTTGCTCAGCAGCTGTTTTACAAGCTGCCCGTATCTTAATGTTAAGGAGCGTTGACATGGCTAGAGAAATCAAATTACCGGAGCTGCATCTCGAGAGAGAAGAGAGAAGAAGTCCAGAGGAGGAACGGATTGAAATCGAGGAAATGGCCAAAGAAAGTCCTGTTCGCGCTCACTTTGGAGAAACGGATATCCATACTCATCACGAGATCAACCTTAGTATGCAAGAAACCTTTAAAGAGGTTGAGGGTAATCTTGACCTCCAACTGCAGCTTGAGACAATGGACAAGCAGCTGAATCAGCTTGAGGGCAGTTATGAACCGAATGCCAAGGAAGTCGAGATGTTTCAAAAGGAGCTCGAATCGGTTCGTGAGAAGGGGGATACTAGGCTTGAGCATGAGCTGACGCAGGTTAAGCAGAAGCTGGAGGCCTACGAGAAACGTACAGATCAGGTTCTGAAGGACATAAAAAAAAGATTAAAGTCGTCCGGAAGAAAAGAAAAGGGTCCCTTCATATGCCGGCACAAGTTTCTTAGCTCCGTTTTTGGCCTCATCGTCGGTGCGGCCGGGGTTGCAACATCTGCAGCAAGCTTGATTGCCGCGCTGATTCAATTATCGCGAAACAAGACTGACGACAAGGCGGTCAAGGAGCTGCCGGAGGAGCAGCGAGTCATGATCAGGGAGCTCCTAAGGGCATGGGACAGTGTGCCTGACTCAGATTTGTGGGAGCGCATGTCCAATTATGTGAAGACGTACAATCCCTCTATTGACGGACAAATCTACTTTATGATTTACATGAAAGAGCTGAGCACGCCGCAGTCCATCGACTTCACCATCAAGCAAACAGTCATTGACGGGCTGATGAAGCTGTTTAACCAGACCAAGGACTGCTCCTTACTCTATACCTACGTCAAAGAATTTACATATGAAGGAAAGGATTTCTCCGGCACAATCATCCAGCAGCGGCTGTCGCGTTTTGTTGCTGCCGATGTTTGTCAAGTTGCACTGGCCAATATTAAGCTCGACTTGGCCGACAAGAAGGAGGGAGCCTAAGAGCATGTCTACTCCGGCCCTTATCGTTACCCTTATGGAAGCACGGAATCGCGAAGCGGCGAATGCCTACTATGAGAACTATTTGCACCTATCCGGGAAGCAGCTTGACGGACTGGCCGATGACGAGGAGATGAGGGGCAGTCCTGCGGATGCGAAGCCGGAGCTTGCCGACCCTGAGGTTTATTTAGCTTCGTTTTCCGCTGACGTAGCAAAGGCTCTGAGAAGGCGTATACGGCTGACTCGCGAGGCTATGGCCGAGAAGTTTCCGCTGCTGCACGGCGAAACGATGACAAGAGAAGTGGTAACAGGACTGGAGCAGCCATGGAATGGGATGGACCGCGGGACACTCGTCTATTTGCGTGAAACGGACAAAGCGGTCGTGCTGATCAGTTTTCCTTATGTACAGATTCATCCCGAGCATGGCGAGGTACGGCTTGCCGAAGCTCGGCCCGCGACTGCAGCGCCCTTGCGCATGCAGGCTTCCGGCGTACCCGAGGATGGTGCCATTACCCTGGTGGAGTGCTCGCTGACCTTTACCGAAATCGCATGCTTCGGTATTCCCGGTCTGGGCTTGCCTCTGGCGGGAGGCGTCGCTGTCCTGCATACGATTTTCACCCGATATCTGGCGCCTAGAATTCGAAAGCCGCCGAAGGATCACGCTACGATGGAGGAAAGCGTACAGGAGCTGTTCACACGACACGATATCAATATCGCGATGAATGAATTTCTGACGTATTACGACTGGTGGCTGGGAGCGTACAATTCAGCATGGGGAATGGGAGTGGCAACGCCCGAAACCGAGGAATACTTTAATCTGTTTAAAGAAACGCTGGAAAAGGCATTATCTCCGAATTATCCACTGCAGGTTTGCTTGACGACGATTCAGGACCACGCTCATTCGATCTGGAGCTTCCCGGTCTTTATGTTTGGCGCGGGATTTAATTTGACGCTGCTTGCTACACAAATTATGATGGACAGCTTTGCCGCAACGCGGGTGGAATCGCCTTATTTCACAATTTACGTGAAAAAGCTTGATGCGTATATCCAGCATGCGGAGACCACGATGGAGGCCATCGAGAAGATCATTGATAAACGGCTGGAGCAGGTGGTTGGCCCGTTCGAGTATGACGATACGCACTGCTATTATAATTCGTGCGCCTATAAAAAGGGATGGCGCTTTCGGGACGAGACGGAAGGCCTGCTGAGCCGGGACCACAGCTTTCCATCGGTCGTCGATTGCAAAGGAAATGTGACCTCCAGCAGTAAATCACAAGCAGAGCTTGCGTGCGGAGATTACAAGGACAGCATTCGCCAAAGCATGGAATACACCTATTATGTGGGCAAAAAAAGCGAGTACATGGAGAACATTCAAACCTGGAAAAAAACCTATAAATCGCGAAGAAAAAGCCTGGAGGAGTTTAGTAAAGGCTTGTAATCGCGTCGTCTCCTCGAATGACGGGATAGGAGAAGACCGGAAAATGACTCGTTCGGGCCATAGTCAGCGCCAAGGAAATATGCTTAGATAAATACGTTGAACAAGGATGAACAGGCAGCTGCGGGGTTTCTTGGGTCTGAGGAAGGACCGGGCTTGCGGTTGGGGCTGCCGAAGGAAAGGTGAACGAAGGATGCTGCGAATACGCTTGGCTGCTTCTATTGTCGTGCTTCTGCTGGGGTGGAGCACCGCTGCCGGTGGGCAAGCACAAGCTGCCGGCATTCGGCCGCCGAGCTCAGAAGCTGGCCTTGTGCTTGTGTCTGGTGAGGCTGTCTCTGGCGCGCCTGGCGACATCAGGCCGTCCGAGTCGCAGCCGACGGAGACGCTGCTTGCAGCCGGGAGCCTGGTCGACCGGCAGCCGGCAGTCGAAGCGGCGGCACATGCCGGCCATTCCGAGGAGCATGGGCAGCCAGCTGATTTGCGGAGCAGCATTCGCAAGCTGTTTACGATGCTGGAGGTGCTGGCCGCCTTCGTGCTCGGCGGCTTGCTTGGCTTCCGCTGCTGGCTCAGCCCGCTTGACGGAGGCAAGGCGCCGATCGGCTTCACGCTGCGAGCCGAACGGCGCGTGGCGCTTGCTGCGCTGGCAGTCAGCCTGCTGACAGGCGGCTGCGCGCTCTGGCTGCTGGCTGACGCGGCGCGTATGCCAGGCCTCGCGTTGGATGTGTCGCTCAGCGGGCTGCTTGCACGGCTCAGCTCGACCTCCACCAGCGCGGTGGCGCTGCTGCGGCTGGCGCTCAGCGGACTGCTGCTGCTTGTAGCCTATGGCCCGCAGGGGGACCAGCGCTTCAACCAATGGGTGAAGCTTTTGCTCGCTTTCCTGTGGATCGGCTCGTTCCCGCTTGCATATCGCGAGCTGGATGCGGCGGCGGCTGGCGCGGAGAGCCTGGGGGGACAGCTCATCGCCCATCTCGCGTATGTCGGTGCGGGGAGCATCTGGCTGGGCGGCTTGGCGGGCGTGCTGATGTCTACCTGGATTCGCAGGCCGTCGCATGCGGACATTCAGGCCTGGCAGGAAGCCTACGCCCGGCTGTCCCGCAGCGCGTACGCCGCGATGCTGCTGCTGGCGGCCGTCGTCGGCTGGTTTGTCTGGCTGCGTGTTAGCGGACCGGATCGTACGGCAGCGCCGGAAACAGCGTTCAAGCTGCTGCTGGCGCTGACACTGGTCGGCATAGGCGGCTACCGCCGGGTTGTACAGGGCAGAAGCCTCTTGCGCTCGCAGGGGGAGGTACGGAGCAACGATCCGGAGCTGCTGGCCGCCCGCTTTGCAGACAAGCTGCGCCTTGAACTGCTGCTTGCCTCGGCGGCGCTCCTTATCGCGGGCTTGCTGTCCACAACGGCGGCGCCGCTCGCGCAGTCGGGCAGCTTTGCCGCCGAGCCGGTTTATTGGCATGTGATGGGTGATACCGCCCATATGTCGCTGCGCGCCAAGCCGACAGGCGGGGGAGAGGCCGCCATCAAGCTGGACGTCTGGCTGCCGTCAGGCCTTGGTGCGCCGCTGGAGCCGACCGTCAGCTATGCTCGCCCGAGCACTGCCGCTGCACCGGATCAGGCGGAATACGTCACACGGCCGCTCCCCGGAGCTGCCGATGCCGTCACCCAAGGCGAAGCAGGCGCAAGCATCGGGCCGCTAGTGCTGACCGCCGGCGGACCGGACCCGTACGGGTTTGAAGGCTTCGATAAATTTACGTATGAAGCGCCTGCAGGCCGCTATTTCAGCGAAGCCGGCTCCTGGCGGCTGACTGTCCGGTTTGCCGATTCCGGCGGTGTGCAGCATGAATTTACGGGCATGATCGCGTGGCCTTAAAGATCAAGACGTCTCCATTTCCGTGTTACGGCGGATCGGAGGCGTTTTTGTCATGGGTTGTTCAAACCAAGCGCCGCAAATGGCTCTTCCGAGCCATAGTCAGTCCGCAGGCGGTATGTTTAGATGAAGGTAAGGACGACGGAGGGAGGGAACCGGCGTGATGTACCGGCATTTGAAAAGCCTCATTTTGATCATTCCGACGCTGACCATCGGGTTGTGGGAATATGCGCGGCATACGTTTTTGCTTCCCTACATCTCGATGGAGCTGGGCAACTGGCTCGCTCCATTGCTTGTGTTTATCGTGACGATGACCTTGCTCCGCAAGCTGTTTGCGATGATGGAGGAGCTGCAGGAGGAATTACAGAAGGAGCGGGCCGTGAAGGCCGCGCTGGAGGAGCGCGAGAGGGTTGCCCAGGAGCTGCACGACGGAATTGCGCAGTCGCTGTTTTTACTCTCGGTGCGCGTGGACCGCCTGGAGCAAAGTCAACCGGGCATGCTGACCGAAACGTTACACACCGCCTATCAGAGCTTGCGCAAGACCGTATATGAGGTAAATGACTATGTCAGGCAAGCGATTGCCAGCCTGCGTTATCCGGCGACCCCGGCGTCGAAGCCGTGGATGGAAACGCTGCAGCATCTGGTGGATGAGTTTATCCGCGACACGGGCATCCAGGTCCATCTGGACTGGTCGCTGTCCGAGAGCCGCCTGACGATCAAGGAAAAGATCGAGCTTTATTCGACGATCCGCGAGGCGATGATGAACGTGTACAAGCATGCGGGGGCGGCGAATGTGTGGATTCTCGGTCAAAATCAGCCGCAGGCCGAGCGGGGCTGGACCTGTGAGATTCGCGACGACGGAAGCGGCTTTGCCTCTGAGTATGCCGGTCAGTCCATGGCCGGCTTCGGCCTGTCGATGATGCGGGAGCGGGCGGCAAGCATGAACTGGAGCTTCAGCCTGAGCCGGGACGATCAGCATACGCGGGTCATGGTTACCCAAAAGGAGGAAGCGTAATGCAGCCGATTCGTATTATGCTGGCGGACGATCACAAGCATGCCCGCGAGGCGATGAAGGACATTATCGGGCTGGACGATTGCTTTGAGCTCGTGGGCGAGGCCGCTAACGGGGCGGAGGCGGTCCGGCTGTCCGAGGCATGTATGCCGGACCTGATTCTGATGGATATCCGCATGCCTGAGATGGATGGACTGGAGGCAGCGAAGGTGATTAAGGAGCGGTTTCCTTATGTGAAAATTGTCATGGTGACCGTATCGGGCGACATTACGCATTTGTTCGAAGCGATCAAGCGCGGAGCGCAGGGCTATTTGCTCAAAAACTTGAGTCCTGCCGCTTGGCATGAATATTTGCGGGCAGTCGCCTTTGATGAAGCGCCGATGTCCAGAGAAATTGCCGTCCGGCTGCTGCAGGAGTTCACGTCGCTGAAAACAACCGTGCCGGAGAAGTCGCCGCTGACCGCCAGGGAGAAGGAAATTTTGGAATGTGTGGCCAAGGGCTGCTCCAACAAGGAAATTTCCGAAGCGCTGGACATTTCCGAGCATACGGTCAAAAATCATTTGAAAAACATTTTGCACAAGCTCCATCTGGATAACCGTGTGCAGCTTATGCGTTACGCGTATGAGAAGGGCTGGCTGCAAGCCTGAACGAGGACCGCAAATTCGAAGCACTGGGGGAGAAAGCTATGGGAAACGTAACCAAGCTCGTTCTGTTGTCGATAGGGGTGGCCTCGCTGCTGGCCGTTACAGCATGCGGCCGCGCGGACACGGAGAAGCCGCAAGCGGCGAAGGCGCAGAGGGAGCAGACGGGCGCAGCGGATGCGCAGGCGCTGTACAAATCCAATTGTCTGGCCTGTCACGGCGATCAGCTGCAAGGCAAGATGGGCCCGAATCTGCAGAAGACGGGCGGCAAGCTGACCGCCGAGCAAATCGCGGCCAAAATCAGCAGCGGGGGCGGCGGCATGCCCGGCTACAAGTCTAGGCTGAATGAAGCTGAAATCAAAGCGTTGACCGATTGGCTGGCGGAGAAGAAGTAGGAGCCGGATCATTTCGGCGCAAGCGAAAAGCCGCCCGCGCATGCAGGCGTATTAATCCGGCGGTGTGCCTGCGGGCATGGGCGGCAGGGAGGCGGTTGTTATACGCGGTGCATCCAGCCGGTAGCCGACGCCCCAGATCGTACGGATCAGGTCGTGAAGGTGAGGAGCGGCCGCTTCGATTTTTTCGCGGATTCGCCGGATATGGGAATCGACGGTCCGGTAGTCGCCGCTCGGCTCAACCTTCCAAATTTCCCGAATGAGCGCTTCGCGGGTAAAGGTTACGCCTGCGTGCGCAGCCAGATGCCGGAGCAGCTCGTATTCCTTTAAGGTCAGGGCAAGCTCATGGCCTTGAATCAAAATGCGGCGGGAACGATGATCCACCAGCAGCTGCGGCAGCGAAATTTCGGGGGATACCGTTTGAATCTGCGGAAAAAACGGGAAAGCCGTTCGTTTGAGAATCGCATGGACGCGGTGCATAAGCTCGCGCGGACTGAACGGCTTGACGACGACATCATCGGCGCCGGCTTCAAATCCGAGCAGCTTGTCGCTTTCCGGCCCTTCGCGGCTGAGTAAAATGACAGGCGTCGGCTTCGTCATCCGAAGCAGCCGACACACTTCTGCACCGGTAACCTCCGGTAAATGGAGGTCCAAAAGCACGAGATCGAAAGGCTGTTCCAACGCCATCATTAATGCTTGCTTGCCTGTCAGGGCTTCCTCGACCCGTGCGCCATTTCCTTCCGCATACAGCTTCACCACACGTCGAATGCGGCTGTCCTCATCAGCAATCAGCAGCTTGTACGGTTCAGACATGGTTGTCATCCCTCCTTGACCTCCATTGTAGCGCTACCGTCGGGCAGGTACATGACTCCGGAGAGCCATGTGCGCGTCCAACTGATGACGGAATGATGACGGATTTGTGAATAGCGCGTCCCGCAAATTGCCAAAGAACCTTAGTCCGGTGTGTTTAAGCGACTAAGGTTTTTTGGCGAATACCGGAATCCGGTCGAGCGACCGCAAAAGTTATGTTAAACTACGGGAAAATGTTTGAATCTTATCTTTCGCGGAGGAGCTATGAACAGACTGTTTGAGCCGGTTTATTTTGAACACGGGTCTTTGCTGTGGGATTACGCAATTCGCATTGCGCACAACTATAAAGGGTACTATCACTTTCATCAATGCTGCGAGTTTGTGCTTGTGCATGAGGGACAAGGGACGGTCATCCTGAACCAGCAGACGTTTGAGATCAAGCGGGGCATGTTTTTTTTCTTTCAGCCGTACCAGCTGCATCAGGTGTATGCCGATGTAGCCGCGGAGCACCCTTATGTACGTTCAATTTTCTATGCCGACCCGCTGCTGATGGAGAAGCAGCTTCGGTCCTTTCCCGGCCGTCATGCGCGTTTCGAAGCGATGTGGCGGAGTCCGAATCAGGCGCATGCCTTTCAGCTGAATGAACGGGTTGAAAGCATGGAGGAGATGTTTGGCCAATATGAGCAGGCAAGGCAAAGAGGCAAAGGGGAGTCGCTGGAGGAGCTGACGATTTTGTTTCTGCAGATGCTGAACCTGCTGCCCGAATCCAGGCTGGAGGAGAAGCGGCCGCTCCGCTATTCCGAAACGGTCATGCGCTGGATCGAGGAGCATTACCGGGAGGACGTGAGCCTGGCCCGGCTGGCGGAGGAGACGCATCTGTCTCCCAACTATATGTCCCGCGTATTCCGGCAGGAGACGGGCAGCAGCATTACGGACTATTTGACAGCGAGACGGATGAAGCAGGCATGCCGGTTGCTGGAAATGACGAATAAGCAGGTCGAGGTCATCGGCCAAGAGGTTGGCTTCGGCAACAGCTCGTATTTTATCCAATTGTTTAAAAAGGTGATCGGGACGACGCCCTTGCAGTATCGGAGCCGAAAAACAAAAGCGCGCTAAAGGGCAGCAGATCGGCGAGCAGGCCAAGATAAGATGATGGAGGAGTATAAAGCCGCCTACCTGAGCAGCAAGAAATAGTTTTTACGTAGGAGCGGGTCCTTTTCAGATAAGAAATCAGAGAATCGGGTAAAGCGGTTTGTCCGCAAATCCTCTATGATGAGGAGGTAGCTGAATCGCTGATGACTGGAAAGGGGATCAACCTATGAAAAAAAAGCTGCTCGTAAGCTGCGCCCTGATGCTATCGTTTGGTACGGTGCTGGGCTGCTCCAAGCAAAATGTCGGGGCGCCCGCTGCGCCGAAGGCCGGTGAGGCCGTTTCGTCCGCCAACGATCTCAGCGAGAAGCTGACGATCAACTGGATGGCGCAGTCGTTTCAAGGCGGGGGCTGGCCGGAGGATCATCCGATGATTCGGGAGCTGAACAAGAAGTTTAATGTCGATCTGAAAATTCAGTGGGTGCCGTTCGCGAATTACAAAGAGAAGCTGAACGTGATCGCCGCCTCCAACGAGTTTCCGGACATCTATTACGTATTGCATCCGGAGTTCAACAAGTGGAAAAAGCAAGGCATCTTTTACGACATTCAGCCTGTGCTGAAGGATTATCCGAATTTGGCGAAAATTCCGGAGGCGCCGCTGAAGCTGCTCAATCCGAAGGGCAAAGTACTCGGTGTGCCTTATTATTTGACTGAGGCGAGGGATTCGTATGCGGTTCGCCAGGATTGGTTGGACAAGCTTGGTATGACCGCTCCGAAGACACTGGACGAGTTCTATGAAATGGCGAAGGCGTTTACTACCAAGGACCCCGACGGCAATGGCAAGCAGGATACGGTCGGCTTCTCGTTTTATATCGACACGACTTCCAATGTGCTCCGGGATATTGAGTTTATCCAGGCCGGCTTCGGGCTGTGGAACCAGTGGAAAGAGGTTGACGGCAAGCTGATGCCTTACCAGACGCAGGTGCAAGAATGGAAAAACTTCCTGACCTTCATGAACAAAGCGTATAACGAAGGCGTACTGGACAAAGATTTCGGCGTCAATAAAGTCCGCTCTACCATCGAAAAATTCGAGGGCAATAAAGTCGGCATCTCGATTGTCAATCCGAATGATTACAACAATACGATCAAAAATGTGACGAAGCTGGTGCCGACGGCTGCGATCAAAACCATTGAGCCTCCGAAGGGGCCGACAGGCATGACGGGAACACCGACCTACGACATGCTCTACAAGCAGGTCATCAATGCGAAAATTGACGAGAAGAAGCAGCGCCGCATTTTGATGATGCTTGACTATTTCTTGTCGCCTGAGGGCGCGGACTTTATCAAGCACGGCATCGAAGGGGTACACTACAAGAAAATTTCGGACGACAAGTACGAGAAGCTGGAGGCCGCGGACAAGGATCGCCAAAACTTGATCAACAACTGGATTTTCCGTCCGTTCGATCCGGGCATTCAGATGTACAAATGGGAGGACCCGGCTTATCATAAAACGATGCGTGATATGTTTGCCATGAACGAGAAGTACAAATGGGTGAACCCGGCCGCCGGTCTGGATTCGGAGACGATGAACCGCAGCGGAGCGAATTTGAATGTGAAGTTTATGGAAATGGTATCCAAGATTATCATGGGCCGGGAGCCGGTGTCGGCGATTGAGAAGGCGTCGGCCGATTGGCTGGCTGGCGGCGGCACGAAAATTATCGAAGAAATCAATAAATCGTATAAGGAATAACCCCTGTTGTACTCCTCTCGGGCCTTCGGTAGGGCTTGAGGGGAGTTTTTGCGTTTCGGGCAGGAGCCACGGGAAATTGACAGGCTGCTGGTTCGGGAATCAGAGAATCGGATAACGACGCGGCGGCGCGCAAGCCTTATGATGAGGGGGGAGAACGACTATTAATTTTTGAGACGGAGATGAGATCCTATGCGCATATTGTTTCTGGACCTGGATTCGACGAGCCCCGATCACCTGGGCTGCTACGGCTACCATCGGAATACGTCGCCCAATATTGACCGAATTGCGTCCGAGGGCGTGCGGTTTACGAACTATTACACGTCGGACGCGCCTTGCGCGCCTTCCCGAACGGCGCTGATGACCGGCAAGTTCGGCATCATTAACGGGCTGGTCGGTCATGGAGGCACGGCCGGGGATATGAAGCTGGAGGGCGTACAGCGCGACCTGATGGGCAAGCTGACCCGCGGGGGCGCGCTTCCCTCCTACCTGAATCTGGCGGCTGACCTGAACACAGTGCTGATCAGTCCTTTTCCGCAGCGGCATTCGACGTTTCACTTCTACGCAGGCTTCAATGAAATTCATAATACAGGGCAATACGGCAACGAATCCGCCGAGCAGGTGACGCCTGTGGCGCTGGACTGGATTGAGCGCAACGCTTCTTCGGAGGATTGGTTTCTGTACATCAACTACTGGGACCCGCATACGCCGTACCGGGCGCCTGCCGAATTCGGCAATCCGTTCGCCGAGGAACCGCTACCGGCCTGGCTGACCGAGGATGTGCTGGAGCGGCATAAGAAGCTGGCCGGCTCGCACTCGGTGCATGAATTGAATATCGACCATCGCGAGCGGAAATATACAAATCAGACAAGCGAAGCCTTCCCGCGTTACCCGGGCGAGATTCAGAGCATGGACGACATGCGCAGCATGATCGACGGCTACGATTGCGGCATCCGGTACATGGATGAGCATCTGGGACGCTTGTTCGCCGCGCTGGAGCAGCAGGGCGTGATGGACGAGCTGATCATTCTGATCTCCGCCGATCACGGCGAAAATATGGGGCAGCTCGGCATTTACGGCGAGCATGCGACAGCTGACCAGGCGACCTGCCGCATTCCGATGATCATCCGCTGGCCGGGCATGAAGCAGGGCATCGTCGACGAGGGGCTGCACTACCATCTGGACCTGCTGCCGACGCTGGCCGAGCTGCTGAACGGCCCGGCGATGGCGCAGTGGAGCGGCGCCAGCTATGCGCCGGCGATTCGGGAGGGCGCCGAGTGCGGGCGGGACTATCTGGTCGTGTCGCAATGCGCGCACGTCGTGCAGCGCAGCGTCCGATTCGGCGACTGGATTTACATCCGTACGTATCATGACGGCTATCATTTGTTCGACCGCGAGATGCTGTTCAATCTGTCGGACGATCCGAAAGAGCAGTTTAACGTGGCGGCGGAGCATCCTGACATTTGCCGCGAAGCGGTGTATTATTTGAATGAATGGCATGACGAGGCGATGCGGAACAACAGCGACGCGGTTGACCCGCTGTGGACCGTCATCCGGGAGGGCGGACCGTTTCATGCGCGAGGCTATCTGGGCGCGTACATCGAGCGATTGAAGGAGACCGGGCGCGGTCAGCTCACAGAGGAGCTGGTGCGCCGCCATCCGCAGGAGTTCCCGCAAGCGCCTGACCCGGCGCTCGGCTATATGATGGCGAGAATTGGCGCCAAAATGACCCCCAGGCAATCCAAGTAGCGAATAGGCAAGCAACCGGACGTAAAAGGAAGGGATAAGGATGACCCAATCGGCGGCACGACCGAATATTTTGTGGATTTCGCTTGAGGATACAAGTCCCCGCTTCGGCTGCTACGGAGATGACCTGGCGCGCACGCCTCATATCGACCGGCTGGCGGAGCAGGGCATGCGATTCCGCCATGCCTACGCGGTTGCTGGGGTATGCTCGCCCAGCCGCTCGGCGGTCATTACCGGGATGTACCCGACGACAATCGGCGCCCATCATATGCGGACCGAGCATGTGAACCCCCACACGCCGGAGCTGCCTACGCCTTACCAGGCCGTGCCCCCGGCTTACGTCAAGGCGTTCCCCGAATATTTGCGGGCGGACGGCTATTTCTGCACGAACAATTGGAAGACCGACTATAATTTCGATGCCCCGTTAACGGCTTGGGACGAAAACGACCGGCAGGCGCACTGGCGTCATCGTCAGCCGGGGCAGCCCTTTTTCGCGGTCTTCAACCATATGCTTACGCATGAAAGCGGCATGTGGGGGGACATGATCCGCGAGCGGATGTATCCGGAGCAGGAAACGGACCGGCCGCTGGTCACAGACCCGGAGCGCGTCCAGGTTCCGCCGTATTTGCCGAATACGCCGAAATCCCGCGCGTCCCTGGCCAAATATTACGATCTGATCGAGGAAGCGGATCAATTTGTCGGTACGCTGCTCCGGCAGCTGGAGGAGGACGGGCTCGCGGACAACACGATCGTCTTTGTATGGAGCGATCATGGCGAAGGGCTGCCAAGGGCCAAGCGTTGGCCCTACGACGCAGGCATTCGGGTGCCTTTGATCATCCGCTGGCCCGGCGTGCTGGAGGGCGGGCAGGTAAGCGATCAGCTGGTCAGTTTGCTTGATCTGGGCCCGACCGTGTTATCCATGGCAGGCGCCGCCATCCCGTATCATATGGCCGGACAGCCGATCTGGGGCGAGGGGGTGCAGCCGCGAAGCTGCATTTTCGCTGCCCGCGACCGGTACGACGAGTCTTATGACATGGTGCGGGCGGTGCGCGACAGCCGCTTCAAGTATATTCGCAACTATCATCCGGAGAAGCCTTACCTGCCCTGGATTCGATTCAGCCACCAGCACCCGATGTTTCAGGAGCTGTGGAGATTGCAGCTTGCCGGGCAGCTGGAGGGGGACGGGCTGCTGCTGCTGCAAGACAAGCGGCCTCCCGAGGAGCTGTACGATTGTAATGAGGACCCGTATGAAATGCGCAATCTGGCCGGCGAACCCGGCTTCCGGGAAGTGCTGGACCGGCTGCGCGCCGAGCTGGATGACTGGCGGCTCCGCTACGATAGCTGGGGAGACGTGCCGGAATCGCAGATGGTCGCGCAGATGTGGCCGCAGGGGAAGCAGCCGCAGACAGCCGCGCCGCTGTTTATCCCGATCCATCGCGAGCTGCCCGGTCTCGTTCCGTCGCAGGACGGAGCCTATGAGACCGCGACGGCTGTCCTGCTGCATTCCGCGACGCAGGGAGCTTCGATCGCCTACAGGCTGCTTCAGGAGACGGAGCAGCGGCCGAGCTGGAAGCTGTACACAGGCCCGATCCGGCTCCCGGAAGGAACAACCGTCATCCAGGCAAAGGCCGTTCGGATCGGGTACGCCGACAGTGCGGAGATGACGGCGACCTATCGGCTGGACAGCCGGGAGCCGCAAATCTAATTTCGGCCGCCGCCCGGCTATTTGCAAATGCAGACAAGCCTTGAGCACTAACCGCATAATTGGCTCGGCCCGGACAACCCTCGCAAGAGGGTTGTTTGCGCGACGGAATACGAATTGACTTGATTGGTACATGATAGCTATAGTGAAGAAGAGCGGATCATGGCGTGTCGGACAGCATAGAAGGGGGATTCGCAGCATGTACCATGTCTTGGTAGCAGAGGACGAGGTTTGGATTCGCAGTGCGATCGTGGAGATGGTGGATCGGATCGGAGGCGGCTTCAAGGTGACGGGCGAGGCCGAAGACGGGCTGGAGGCCTGGAACCTGATTCAGGAGCTGTGTCCGACTGTGCTGATCACCGATATTATGATGCCTAGGCTGGATGGACTGGCCTTGATCAAGCAGATCGACGAGGTGCAATTTCCGATCGTCAGCATCATCATCAGCGGTTATGATAACTTTTCCTACGCCCAGCAGGGGATTCGCTACGGGGTTTCGGAGTATTTGCTCAAGCCCGTGCGGGAGGATACGCTGAAGGAAGCGCTGGAGCGATCCCTGCAGCGGCTGAAGCTGCTTCATCCTGCGCACGACCAGCTGCTCGCGATCCAGGCCTTCATCGAGCGCATCACGTCCATGGACGCCCAGCAGATCATGTCGGAGCAAGCGCAGCTCGTACAGTCCATTGTGCGGAACAAGAACAGTCATCCGGGCGGCAGACTCGGGCTGCTGCGCCTATTGGCGGGGAAGCTGACGAATTTGCTGGAGTACACGTATCCGGAGCAGGAAAGGCCGACTTCTCCGGAGGACGGCTCCGAGGAAGCGGTCAGGCGGCATATTCAGCAGCTGGTCGAGCTATGGTGCCAATGGAATCGCCAGCAGCATCACAAGCAGTCCTTCCGGCTGGTTATGAAGAAGGCTTGCGATTACGCCGAGCAGCGTTATATGCAGGAGATCAGCTTGTCCCAGATCGCCGAGCATGTCGGGCTGAGCTTGTCCCACTTCAGCGCCTTGTTCAAGCAGCATGCGGGAGACTCGTTCGTCAACTATTTGAATAAAATCAGGATCGACAAAGCGAAGCTGCTGTTGCTGGAGCCTGACTTGAAAATTTACCAGGTCGCCGATATGGTCGGTTTTTCATCCATGCCTTATTTCAATCGCGTATTTAAAAATGTAACCGGTTTATCGCCCAATGAATATCGGAAAGGCATGGGAATTTGACCGGAGGAGAGGTTGGCGCGAACATGAAACGGTTATGGAACCGATTTCGGATCAAGGAGAGCATGGTCGTGTTATTTCTGGCGATCAGCCTGTTCTCGATGATGCTGATGGGGCTGATTTCGCATTGGAACTATAGTCTGGCAGTGAAAAACGACTTCCATACCGTAACGGACGAGGCGACAAAGCGGCTGCATCATCACCTGGAGTTTTATTTGGAGCAGCTGTCGAAGACGACGAAGTCGATTTTGAAGGACGAGCTGATCCAGACCTGGTATGAGGGAAGCCGGCCGATCACCGGCATCGAGACGGAGGAGATCGAAGCGCTGCTGCGCCGGCATGTCGCGCTGAATTACAATGAGGTGGCCGGTATTTTCCTTCTCTCTCTGGACAAGCGGGTGCTGGCCATGCGCACCTTTCAATCGGCGGTCTCCGATTTTTCTACGGAGCCGTGGTACGGGGTGCCGTTCAAGGAGCGGCGCACCTTGATTCCGACCCATACGATCACGTATCCGCAGCAAAACGGGATGGCCGTCATCTCCATGCTGAATCCGGTGTACAGCAATTCGACGGTGTCGCCGCTCGGCTATATCGTCGTTGACCTGTCCCTGAAGGAGATCGAGGCTACGCTCGAACGCTCCCGGCTTGGCACGACCGGTCAATTTATGATTTTGTCCGAGGACGACACGATTGTTTATCACCGTGAGAAGGAATGGCGCGGGCGCAAGCTGGCAGAAACGCCGATGGGGAAATTGTCCATGCCTGCCGATGGAGGGGTGAGCCTCCAGACGTATGATCAGACCAAGCTGCTGGTCTCGGCCAGCAGTTCCAAGGTGCTCGATTGGCGCATCGTGGCTCTCGTGCCCTTCGACGAGATGGCCAGCGGTTTTTATTCCGCCCGGAACGCGACGGTTTTCGCTTCGCTGCTGATTGCCATCGTCGTCATGCTTGTCGTGCCCATGGTATCCAATTTGTACGTGCAGCCGGTACTGCACCTCAAGTATAATATGAACCGAGTGTCCCAGGGGGATTATACGACGAGAGCCGACATTCAGCAGGGAGAGAATGAATTTCAGCGGCTCAATTATAGCTTTAACAAGATGGTGGATCAGCTGAATGATCAGCTAACCACGATCTCCGATCTGAAGCTGCGCGAGATGCACACGCAGCTGCGTCAGAAGGAAGCCTATATCCAGGCGCTTCAAAATCAGATCAATCCGCATCTGCTGTACAATTCGCTGGACATTATTAAAAGCATCGGATACATCCATAACGACGAACTCGTCGTAAGCATGGCGGGCAATTTGGCCGACGTGTACCGCTATACGGCGAAAATATCGGATCATGAAGTGACGCTCGCCGAGGAAATGTCGATTTTGGAGAAATACCTGGAAATTACCCATATTCGCTTTCCTAAAAAATTCATCAGCCGCATTACCGTCCATGAAAAGTTCCACGATTGTCTGATGGTTAAGCTGACGGCCCAGCCCTTGGTCGAAAATGCGGTGAAGTTTGCGGTCGAGCCCAGAGGAGGAGCGGCCGCCATCCTGATCAGCGCCTACAACGACCAGGACGATCTGGTGATCGAGATCGCGGATAACGGCACAGGCATCGAAGAGGAGAAGCTTGCCGGGCTGACGCAGCGGCTGCAGGACATTTCCCGGCAGGAGCATGATCACGTGCTTAGGCAGGGCGAATCGCTCGGCGTCGTGAATGTGCATGCGAGGCTTGTGCTCCAGTATGGAGAGGGCTACGGCCTGACCATTAATTCGTTTGCCGGCAGGGGAGCCGTCATCTCGATCCGCATTCCGCTGCGCTATAAAAACCAGTTGCAGGAACAAGCCTGACGATCAGGCCGCTCGACCAGAATTGCTGGCGAACGGCCTTTTTTGTCGTGGGGGGCAAGATGATCCGGGCCGTTGAACCGGCATGGCGGACAGGTTTACAAATCAGAGGATTGTGTAACGACGCTGCCGACCGAACCCTTTATGATAGGACTATAACCAAGGCTATCACTACAGGAGGGAAACAGGATGCAAATGAATTCGACTGGTGAGCTCGCAGCCCAAGCAGCGGCATCCCGGGCAAGAAGCGCCGTCCGGAAGGAATGGAAGAGAGGACTTCCGTTGTATCTCATGATTTTGCCGGGGCTGTTATTTTTTATCCTGTTCCGCTATTTGCCGATGGGGGGCATTGTGATCGCCTTTCAGGATTTTAGTCCGTTCACCGGGTTTTTCGGCAGTGAATGGGTGGGCTTCGCCCATTTCGAACGGCTGTTCGGCGAGCCGGAGTTTTGGACGCTGCTCAGCAATACGCTGATTCTGAGTGCATTGAATCTGTTTTTGTTTTTCCCGGCGCCGATCCTGATCGCGGTCGTGCTGAACGAAGTCCGGCTGCAATGGTTTAAAAAGGTCGTGCAAACGGCCATTTACATGCCGCACTTTTTGTCCTGGGTCGTCGTGGTCGGCATCACCGTCATCCTCTTCGCGACGCAGGACGGCGCGCTGAACAAGGGCCTGGCGAACGCGGGCTACGAGCGGATCGAGCTGATGACGGACCCGGATTACTTCCGCGGCGCTTATGTGCTGCAGAACATCTGGAAGGAAGCGGGCTGGAATGCGGTCATTTTCCTGGCGGCGCTGGCTGCGGTTGATCCGACGCTTTACGAAGCTGCGGTTGTGGACGGTGCGAACCGCTGGAAGCAGCTGTGGCACATCACGCTGCCCGCGTTGCGGTCCACCATCATTATTTTGTTTATTTTGCGGCTCGGACAAGTGATGGATATCGGCTTCGAGCATATTTACCTGATGCAAAATTCGTTGAATTTGTCCGTGTCCGATGTGTTCGATACGTATGTGTACCGCACGGGCGTGCTGCAGGGCGAATTCAGCTTCACAACGGCGGTGGGATTGTTCAAGTCGGTAATCGGGCTTGGCATGATTATGCTGGCCAACAGGCTGTCCAAAAAAGTAGGCGAAGAGGGGGTATATTGAGATGAACACGTTCGACTCTCGCGGCAAGGACCCGCTGTTCAGCGCGTTAATCTACGGGGTGCTGCTGCTCTCCCTGCTGGTTGTTGTCATTCCGTTTGTATATGTGATTTCCAGCTCCTTCGCCACGGAGCAGGAAGTGATGTCGCGGGGATTTTTCCTCCTGCCGCATGAATGGTCCATCGAGGCTTACGGCTATCTGCTGAGCAATGTCAACTTTAAGACCGCCTTCGGCAATGCGGTCACGATTACGGTCGTAGGGACAAGCATCAACATTTTGCTGACGAGTCTGATGGCCTACGGCTTGTCCAAAAGCTGGCTGCGAGGACGGAGCACGCTTAATTTCATGGTGCTGTTTACGATGATTTTTGCCGGCGGGATGATTCCGACCTATCTGGTCGTGAAGGAGCTGGGTTTGCTGAACAGCTACTGGGCGCTTTATTTGACCGCGGCCATCGCCCCCTTTAACCTGATCGTGATGCGCAGCTTCTTCCAGAACATCCCGAGCGAGCTGGAGGAGTCTGCGCGGATGGACGGCTGCTCGGAGCTGCGGCTGTTCTGGCAAATCGTCATGCCGCTGTCCATGCCTGCGGTCGCGACGTTCACCTTGTTTTATGCGGTGCAAAACTGGAACACGTACTTTTACGCCATTTTGTTCCTGAATGATTCCAATGACATGCCGCTGCAGGTTTTCCTTCGGCAAATGCTGATCGAGACGGATACGGGGATGGCTGACGACGCGGGAGGTTATGCGTACACCCCGGCCGTTAAGATGGCAGCCGTGCTGGTCACAGCGGTACCGCTGCTCGTCATCTATCCTTTCCTGCAAAAATACTTCAATAAAGGGATGCTTATGGGCTCGGTCAAAGGGTAAGCGCGCGACCTGTGCGATTCAAGGCGAGGAGGATGAGAATGAAAATGAAGCAACCGGATCTGTTGGTGTTTTTGACCGATCAGCATCATGCGAGATACGCCGGCCATGCCGGTCATGAAACGGTGCGCACGCCCCATATGGACCGCTTGGCTGCGGAAGGCACAGCTTTTGACGCGGCGTATACGTCCTGCCCGCTTTGCGTGCCCTCGCGCGTCTCCATGCTGACAGGGCAGCTTCCCGAGAAAACGGGGGTATACACAAATGACGGAGCGATCGCGAGCGATCAGGCGACCTTCCTGCACGGGATCGCGGCGGCGGGGTACGACACGGTGCTGTGCGGGCGAATGCACTTTCTGGGCGATGATCAGCGCCACGGCTTCACCAAGCGGATCATGGGCGACATGACGCCGCTGTATTGGGGCCGCTACGGTCCGCACCGGCGGGATCTGGGGCCATACGTCGGCACGATGGCCAACCAGAGCCTGAAAATTATCGGCGGCGGCACGTCTCCTGTGCTCGAATACGATAAAGCGGTCATCGGGGCGGCGCTCGATTATCTCGGCCAGGAGCATCGAAAGCCGCAATGCCTGGTCGTCGGCACGTATGGTCCGCATCATACGTTTGTCGCGCCGCCGGAGCTGTATCGGTACTACCTGGAGCATGCGGCTGCTCCGGAGTCGTACGTCCGCCGAACGGAGCATCCGGTGCTCAGCCGCCAGCGCGAAGCGTTCGGCGCGCTGGATGAGATCAAGCTGGCCCGGCTGCGCGCCGCTTATCTGGGTATGATCGAGACGGTCGACAGCCAGCTCGGCGAGGTTCGCGAGGCATGGGACAGCTACCTGCAGCGCAGCGGGCGCCCGGGGGTGCTCGTCTACATGTCTGACCATGGCGAACAGGCGGGCGAGCATGGCTTCATCGGAAAAAGCACGTTCCTGGAAGGCTCGGCCCGCATCCCGCTCCTCTTCGCCGGACAAGGCATTCCCGCAGGCCGCCGCATCGCGCAGCCCGTAAGCATCATGGACCTTGGCCTGACCTTATGCGAGCTGGCCGGAGCGGCAGCGCCGCCCAGACCGGACGGCCGCAGCTTGGCTGCGCAGCTGGCCGGAGGGGAAGAGGAGGCGGAGCGGGTCGTCATCAGTGAATTCATCGTCGAGCTGGATGGGCAGCCGGTGCCGGGGCGGATGGTGCGCCAGGGCAGGTGGAAATATGTGTCTTACGCTGGCTTCGAGGCATTTGACCAGCTGTTTGATGTCGTTGCCGATCCGGGCGAGCTGCACAACAGGCTTGAGGATGCTCCTGAGCCGGCCGGCAGGTTACGGACGCTGCTGCAAGAGAACTGGAACTGCTCCGCTATCCTCGGCAAGCATCTGGAGAAGGCGGAGCACCACCGGCTGCTCGCCAAATGGGGCAGCACGGTCGATGTCGCCGAAGCCGAGCGATGGGCAGTACCGCAGGAGGCGACGGCGCTTCCGGTTGTTGAATAATATAGGAGGGGATCGCGATGGAGCAAAAGCGCTCCTGCTGTTCCGTCTCAAGGGCGGACCATTCGCCGGTCGGCAGCTTGCCGCTGGCCTCGTCATCGCAAGCGCCTCGCAAGCAGACGGCGAGCGAGGGACTGGTTCGTCTCGCAGGCGGGCCGTTTCTGATGGGAACGGACGATGAGGAAGGGTTTCCATCCGACGGGGAGGGACCGGTGAGAACCGTGACCGTCGATGCGTTCTGCCTGAGCCCTGCTGCGGTCACCAATGCGCAGTTCAAGGCGTTTGTCGCGGCTACGGGCTATGTCACCGAGGCGGAACGGTTCGGCTGGTCGTTTGTGTTTCATCTGCTTGTGCCTTCGCCCACGGCGAGCCAGGTTGCGGCGGTCGCCCGGCAGACGCCGTGGTGGTGGCGGGTCGAGGGGGCATGCTGGAGCAGTCCCGAAGGGCCGGACTCGGGGATCGGGGAACGGATGGATCATCCGGTGGTGCATGTCTCCTGGAACGATGCGATGGCGTATTGCTCCTGGTCGGGCCAGCGTCTGCCCACGGAAGCGGAGTGGGAGTATGCAGCCCGCGGCGGTCTTGTGCAGAACAAATACCCGTGGGGCAACGTGCTGAAGCCGGATGGACAGCACCGGTGCAATATTTTTCAAGGCAAGTTTCCGGACAAAAATAATGCGGCGGACGGGTATGCGGGCACGGCTCCGGCAGTCGCTTTTCCCCCGAATGGATACGGCCTGTATCAAATGGCCGGCAACGTCTGGGAATGGTGCGCCGACTGGTTCAGCCGGGACCATCATCTGCGGGCAACGTCTGTCAATCCGCAAGGCCCGCCGTCGGGTACGTCGAGGGTGATGCGCGGCGGCTCGTATCTATGCCACAAGTCGTACTGCAACCGTTACCGGGTTGCGGCCCGAACGTCAAATACGCCGGACAGCTCGTCCGGCAATATCGGCTTTCGCGTGGCGGCGGATGTCGAAGAGCTTTGCTAATCAAACAGGAGGGATACCTTATGCGAAATGTCATCATGATTTCGACGGATCAGCAGCAGGCGAACGCGATGGGCTGTCTCGATCCGAGCTACCATACGCCCCATCTGGACCGGCTGGCTGCCATGTCTGTCCGGTTTGGCAGTGCGATCAGCACCTCGGCCCAATGCTCGCCTTCGCGGGCGAGCTGGATGACCGGGAAGTATCCTCATCAGGTCGGCGTGTACCAGATCGGGCATACGCTGGACCCGCAGGACTGGAGCATCGCCAAGGCGTTTAACGAGGCGGGCTACGAAACCGTATATCTAGGTAAATGGCATCTTGGATTGTCGCCCGCCGATCATCAATTTGCCGTAACGGATTACCGCACGGACGGCCTGGAGCTGGCCGGGGCGAACGCTGACCC
Source organism: Paenibacillus sp. sg306046 (assembly GCF_059821225.1). Lineage (NCBI taxonomy): Bacteria > Bacillati > Bacillota > Bacilli > Caryophanales > Paenibacillaceae > Paenibacillus > Paenibacillus sp. sg306046. The sequence continues at coordinate 93,171 of NZ_JCAMRT010000003.1, read as the reverse complement.
TCGCTTCCACAGCCATAAGGATGCGGTGACGACGGCGCAGGCGCTCAATTATTTGGACGACTATGACGGCGCCAGACCGTTTTTCCTGAAGCTCAACTGGTATATGCCGCATCCGAATGCGCCGGAGGATCATCCGTTCGAGCTGATCGGCGACTATGCGGAGCAATTTCCGCTGGAGGACATGCCGATCCCGGCGAGCTATTACTCCGACGACTTGAGCGGCAAGCCGCCTTTCCAGCGCGAGCGCTCCGCGACCGGGGAATCCGAGCTGTCCGAGTCGCTCGTGCGGCGGGATGCCCAGCGGTACCGAAGCATGCTCGCGCTGATGGACAGCTACCTCGGACGGCTGCTGGACAAGCTGGAGGGCGACAAGCTGCTGGAGCATACGGCGATCTTGTTCACCAGCGACCATGGCGATATGCAGGGGGCGCACCGTCTCCGCTTGAAGGGCGTGCTGCCGTATAAGGAGCTGTACAACGTGCCGCTGCTGCTCTATGTACCCGGCGTGAAGCCTAAGCGCAGCGTCATCCCGGATCTGGTCTCGACGGCGGCGGTGACGGGCACGCTGCTGGCGGCTGCGGGCATTCCGCTGCCGGATGAATGCGAGGGCGGCTCACTGCTGCCGCTGCTGGAGCGTACGGCGCCGCCTGCGGAGGAGCGGGTATTTTTCGAGCATTACAAGGCGTATTGGGGCCGTCATCCAATGATTGGCGTACAGACGCAGGCATGGAAGTACGTCTATTATTTGGAGGATCAGCTCGACGAGCTGTACGATCTGCGCCATGACCCGGACGAGGTCATGAACGTCTCCGACCGCCCGGAGCTGCAGGAAGTTCGAGCGGAGCTGCGGCAAGCGGTCGAGCACTGGTGGACCTCGACGGGCGGCTTTACCCGGCAACCGCTCGTAGACCACGATAGCGACTGGATCAAGCGGGGATTTTAGCTTAGCTGTATGAACGAATGGCCTTGCCCCCATGACAATGCTTTAGCGGAAGTAACCTATTATATTTCATTGTGGATTCTGGTTTTGTCGTTGTTTGAAATAAGGCCGTTAAAAACGTTACCCCGCCTGGCTTGTGCTAGGCGGGGTAACGTTGCTGCTGCTTCATTTGCAAGGGCCTGAATCTCTGTGGCAAGTCTGACCAGAAGAAAAGCTGCTCAATGGCAGCCGCTTAATCTACTTAAAAATATCGAACCTATTGTCGTTTAATCCAGTAGTTAGACCAAATTGACTATTAAAATGCCAAGTCATTGGATAGTAGGTTACATCATTATAAACTAAAAAAGGATATTTTTCATTTCCATTGTCTACCCATACATCATTGACAAAAATATTGAAGGTTGGAAGGTGTGCATACATGATCGCAGGCTGAGTAGAGGATGCCTCAATACGTTGGAAACGCACACCCTCCCCAATCGCTGTGTCCGTTTTTCTTAATGATAAGCCAACTTCATTTGACCACATGTTTTCAATCGTAAGGGTTGAACACATATCAAAATTCAAAGGTGCGTAGATGATATCATTATACATAAAAAATGGGTATTTTAAAGTAGAGTTTTGAGCGTCGGAAGCTCCGGTTTCATAGTTAATATAAATCTTGAATGTCGGAAGAGTCACTTTAACATGCCCATCCGGAATAACTTCTTCAACATCAGAAGTGGAGGGTGCAGGTTCATCCGTTGGGATATCTGCGCCTATGAAAAAGCCGCCAGTATGCGAGTGATATCCATTGCATAGACCATCCATGTATGCCTTATATGAACAGTCATGTCCGCCGTATTTATCCAGTTTTCCTCGGTGTGCAAAAGAAGTTGAGGTTAATGTGACAGCAAGAACTATCGACATGAGCATAGGTAGTTTTGAAAAATGCATAGTAATTCACTCCTATATCTAGTTACTAGTACCTATACGACAATAGCAGATTATGGCTTTAGTCGCAATGCAATAAGTAAAATTGATGATAACAATTTCAAGTACGGATCGCCTTTGCGCAGGGAATCATGGTATACTTTTCCAGAGAGCCGACCACTGATCGACAGGCTTGATATTCAATTAGAAAGCTGACAACGCCGGAGGTAGCTGATGTCTAATCTAAATGCACGTATGAAAGTAGCGGATAAAGAGGTTTTTTGGGACACTTTGGAAAATAGCAACGGATATAAGTTTCAAAAAAACACTGTTTTTGGTCAATTTCGTGTAGTGAGCCCTGATAAATATCGTGAAGCATGGGGCTTTGATCGAGATGAAATCTATGAGGATTTTAAACGCATATCAGGTAAGTATAAGCAAAAACAAGAAGCGGCATCCGCAACAGCTTCTGTACCCGTGTCCCACGCAGAGGCGCAGGACACGGATTACTTGCAGAAACTGCGACAACTGGCAGACCTTTATAAGGATGGGGTCATTACAGAAGCAGAGTATGAGGAATTACGTCAAATTTATATAGCTAAGCTTAGACAGTAAGTTCAATTTCTTCGATTGTAACGACGCACTTGTGACGTTCAAGTGCTTTTTTTAATACACGGGCTTCCTCTTCAGACTTATATACTTGTACAATGGATGGCTGTTTTGACCAAGTCACATCTCGACTCGTCTCTTGCGGTAAGCCGGCTTCTAAATGCAACGTGCGGATAACATGGATGCGTTTATCAGGAAGTTCGAGTTTATGTAAAATAACCTGATATTGTATGCTGACAGGGCGGGTTAATCTATCAATCAGGACGAGAGTATTGAGCATTTCGTGAATCAAATCTCGTGCAGCCAATGTTTGATCGGATAGGGGCTGCTGACCTTGATACAGGGCATACATGCCGTTTGTCAAGTAGATTTGTTCACGTTCCGGCAGTACAGGGACTAGCTGAAATACCTGATTTAGTAAAATCTGCTGTTCCGCAACATGTGCATAGGAAAGTGAAAGATTTATGTTTAAATCGGTTAGCAGTTTTTCAATATAGAGCGTATCCTGGTCTGTCCAACAACCGTTTGTCAGCGTGTAAAAGTCATTTACAAGTGTTAAGACCAGCGTAGGCAAGCTAAGCAGATGATAGTTTTTATGCTCTTTAGTTAAATACCAATGCATCACATGAACATTTGTCTCAATTTTTGTGATTTGCTCCTGGAGCTGCTGGATTTTTTGCTCAGAATTCTCGTACACTTGCTCAAGAAGATGGTACAATCTTAAAAATTCGCGGTTATTTTCCAGCTGAAGGGAATGGATTTTTTGCTGCATAGCACAGATGATATCTAAGGTGAATACTTGGTGTTGAGCAAGATGTTGAATCATTTCTTGAGCAGCCAATTGAGCAGTAACTAAATCTCCAGATATAGCTCTGGAAAGCTTGCCGTTTTTACCGGAAATAGTTCTGAAAAACCGCTTAATATGACCTTGAGCCTCTAATTCGCGTTGCCGGGCTTTGCTTGCGGTCAGTAGAGTCATGCATTGTGCGGTAAGTAACGTTAATTCTCCGTGTGACTGAATCGTTTGTGCGCGTTCCTTTACAAGTTGCTGTAGTTCACTCATTTTAACGAACTCCTTTCCAGGCGTTTCATTAGGGCATGTGCTTTATTGTCCAGCTCCTGTCGAAGCTTGCGATGCTCATGTTGGAAGGAACGGTCGTTCTCCAGCATTTGCTTCGTAATTTGTGCAGTTGCCAGTTCATGTTGAGCCATCTCCGCAGCCGGTTTTAAGATAGCCATCGTATCCTCGTATCCTTGCTGCATACGGATTTCGGCTCTAGCACCGTCAAAATTTAACGTCCCGGAAAACAGATGACCCTGAGCAAGCTGTGGAACGATTTCAAAAATATCAGCGTTTGGAAAGCATGATTTATTGATAGTTGCAGAACGGTCCAGCAGCACGGCAATAATCACATTGCAACCCAGTTCATACACCGGAGAAATCGGAACATTGTCAAAGAACCCGCCGTCCACGTATTGAACGCCATCCACGTCTTCAGGCTTGAAGATGCCCGGAATCGCTGATGAGGCAAGCAAGATTTGTTTAATTTTTTCTGGAGGCAGTCCGTTTAGTTGAAAATAAGTTTTTTCCCATTTTGGAATAGCCGTGCATGTCGCATAGAAGGGGATAGGAGATGAGGATACGTTGTCTAAATCCAGGGATTCGTCAATCATCTGCAGCAACCCCTCACGAGAGAACATTCCGAAGCCCTCTATTTGTTTCGTATAATGCTTTAATCGCTGGACATACTTAGGAGCTGCCCAGGATAGGACGGCTGTCAGCAGTTGAGGACCTTTAATGGATAATATTTTATTTGGACTTATCGTACGCCACATGCGCTCTGCCATTTGTAAATCATCATGGATAAAGAGTGCTGCATTTAGTGCGCCGACTGATGTACCAGCCACTGCTTGAATCTTTTTCGCCCAGCCTAAATCACGGAGAGCGCGTATCACACCGATTTGATATGCGCCCTTGCCTCCGCCGCCAGCTAATACCAAGCCAATTTTCAATGTCTGGTCCTCCTCCTCCTGCTTTTCTAGCCGTTCAACATCATGAGTATGAACAACGTGACATCATTATGGTTTTGGATCTCCCTTACGCTGCCTTTCGTTCAAGTGGCCGATCATCGTTTGAAAAAATTTCAGCGTCGCCTGCAGCTCGGCTTCAGAAAACGAATGCATCACGTCGATCACTTGACGTTCCAGCTTTTCGTGCATCGTTTCGTGTACCTCGAAAACCTGCTTGCCCTTTGACGTGAGGCTGAAATACACTTCTTTTTTGTTATTGTTCAGCTGGCTTCGCTTCACGAAGCCTTCTTTGAGCAGCGCGGCGCTGATTTTCGTAAGGCTCGCTTTCGACAAATTCATTTTGTCGGCAATCGTTGTGTTGTTGATTGGCTCGTGTATGCCGATGCAGTCGATGACGTGAATGCTTGTCAGGTTGTTTGGAGTTGGAAAGGGGGGCAAGCTCCAGCTGCTTCGCCAGCTCGGAAAACTCGTCCATCTCCGATTCAACCGTTTGCTCAATCAGATGTGAGAAATGAAGATACTGGCCATATATCAATCGTTTGAGTCCCTCAGCAGGCTCCATCATCGTTCCTCTTTTCTTGGATCGTTTACAGCAAGCTAAAGTTTAAAGCGGCGAGCGGCACAGCCGGCGCTGCCGGAGCTTCCGTATACAGCCCCAGCTCAAGGACAGCTACGATTCGATCCTTGTCCGATACACCGAGCTCCCGGCAGCAGCTTGGGAATGAAAAAAATCCGACGCTTCGTTTTGCGCGATATACAAGACAGGTTCATTTGTCGATCAAACTAGAAATAGAGGACTTATTTTTTGGTAATAGTTTACAAGTTAACAATATTCGTTGTCAACTACCTGCATAGGTAGAGCCGGTAAAACCTTTACGGACCGGAGGCATAAGGTTATCATCAAGATTAACCGTATCTAGATCTGCATGAATTCAGAGAAAAGGAGCACATCTAAGGAAATGATTTGGAGAAAATGGCTTGGCGCACTCATGATTGTACTGGCGGTTTTTACGTTCGCAGGCTGCTCGGTTCAGGGAAACCCTGCTCATGGGGAAACTCGAAACGATGCATCGCTTACACGCTTTGAGGAAGTGGCGGACTATATTACAAAGCATGGCAAGCTGCCGGACAATTTTATAACGAAAAAAGCGGCCAGGGAGCTTGGCTGGGAGCCTGAAAAAGGTAATTTACACAAGGTGGCGCCGGGGAAAAGCATTGGCGGGGATGTGTTTCAAAATCGCGAGGGCTTGCTGCCGAAGGCAAAAGGCAGGACATGGTACGAGGCCGACATCAATTATAAAAGCGGCGCCAGGGGGAGCGACCGCATCTTATACTCCAGTGATGGCTTGATCTACAAAACGACGGATCATTACAAAACGTTTACCCAAGTAAACTAACGAAGCGAGGTAGCCAGATGAGAAAAGTAACGATTGACGGCAGCAGCATTCGCGGAAGAGAGGAGCTGCACGCCGTTCTTCAAGCGGAGCTGGGGCTCGGGGAAGCCTATGGGCGAAACCTGGATGCCTTGTGGGATTGCTTGACGGGTCAGATTGAGCTGCCTCTTACGATCCAGTGGTTGAACTTTGCTGCCAGCAGGAGCTGTCTGGGGGACTATGCAGAGCAGCTGCGGGATGTGATGCTGGAGGCGGAGCAGGAGCTGGATGGCTTTACATTTGAAGCGAGCCTATAGCGTCGATTCAGGCGCATGTGCAAGGTCTGCCGTGAGGCAGGCCTTTTTGAGCGGTTCTTTTGTCTGATCCTCCTGCCTTCGGCGATCGTCCCGTTCCGCTTTTTTCCGGCTTATGATCCACGCGGCACGCTGTGCAGGTCAAAATAATACACGGAAACGAGTCTAAATCCTGAGCCGCGCTTCCCGTCTCCCGGTTCTATAATGAGGGTAACGAGTCGGATGAATTTCAGGAGGTAGACAATCATGGCAACGGCGATGGAAGGCTTGAAGCAGCAGGTGAAACGGAAAGGGTGGAGCCAGCAACGAAAAGAAGCGTTAATCGGCTGGATATTTCTGGCTCCCGAAGCGCTCGGGATCATTACCTTGGCCATATTTCCTTTGCTGTTTTCGCTGTTTCTCAGCTTTACGAATTGGAACTTGGCCGGCGGCTTCGAGAAGATGGAATGGGTCGGCTTCGCTAATTTCGAGCGGATGGCGGACGATTCGAAGTTCTGGAAGGCACTGGAAAACAATTTGTGGTTTACGGCGATCACGGTTCCGGTGGGGCTGTTTATGGCTATGGTCATGGCTGTCCTGGTGCATACGAAGGTGTACGCGAAGGATTTGTTTAAAATTTTGTTCTTTATTCCTTACATCTGCTCCACGGTAGCGATTGCGGCTGTCTGGGCAGCGCTGTATCATCCGTCCAGCGGACCGATCAATCAGTTTCTGATGTCGCTTGGCATGGAACAGCCGCCCAAGTGGCTTGCGGATTCCCACTATGCGCTGCTTGCGATTATGGTGATCGCAATTTGGCAGGCGCTCGGTTATCAGATGATTATATTCCTTGCGGGCTTGACCCAAATCTCGGAGGACATCTATGAATCGGCCCGGATCGACGGTGCGTCGGGCATGCAGCAATTTTGGACCATTACGATTCCGCTGCTGGCTCCCACAACGCTGTTTCTGACCATAACGACCATTATCGGGTCCTTCAAGGTGTTCGACCTGATTAAGTTTTTGACCGACGGGGGACCGAATGACGCTTCAACCGTGCTTGTGTACCGGATTTATGAAGAAGGCTTTATTAACTTTAATATGGGCTATGCGTCCGCTTTATCCTGGGTGTTGTTTTTGCTGGTCATTGCGGTCACGTCGGTGACCTGGATCGTACAAGCCCGAGAAAAGCGCGCATAAGGGGGACTATGGGATGACAACGAACAAGCTGCAGCTTGACAAGCTGGTATTAACGGTTCTACTCGGCGCGCTCTCCATGTTGTTTATCGTTCCATTGGCATGGATGCTGTCCGCTTCGGCCAAACTGGAACGTGACGTGATGACGTATCCGATTCAGTGGATTCCGACGCAATGGAACTGGGTGTCGAATTTCCAGAAGGTGTGGCTGGAGAAGGTGCCGTTCTCCATGTTTTATTGGAACTCGCTGAAGCTTGCGATCATTGCGACGCTGGCGACGCTGCTGTTTTCTTCGATGGCGGCCTTCGCCTTCTCCAAGCTGCGCACGCCCGGCAAAGGGGTCATGTTTGGCCTGATGATGTCCTTTATGATCATCCCCGAGCAGGCGACGCTTGTGCCGCGCTTCCTGATGATTAAGTGGCTCGGCTTGTACAATTCGCATGAAGGTCTTATTTTGATGCTGGCCTTCTCGATGTACTTTACATTCCTGATGCGGCAATTTATGATGGGCGTTCACAATGACTTCATCGAGGCGGCCAAAATCGACGGGGCGGGGTATGTGCGGGTGTACTGGCAAATTATGCTGCCGCTGTGCCGGCCGATTCTGGCGACCGCCGGCATCATCAAGTTTATCTGGACCTGGAACGACTACCAGAACCCGCTGATTTTCCTGTTTAATAAAAACTTGTTTCCGCTGCCGCTTGGCATTCAATTTTTCCGTCAGGAATACTCCAACAACGTATCCTTGATGATGATGGCCGCCGTATCCGCGATTGTTCCGCTTATCATCGTGTTCGTCATTTTGCAGAAGCAGGTGATCAACGGCATTACGGTCGGCGGGGTGAAAGGGTAACGGGCGGAACGGGCGGCATGTCAAAATAATGCACGTCCAACTCCAACAAAGCGTACACGGTAAACCGCTTTCCTATTCAGTATGATGAGGGTGTACACTAAAGCGCAGAAGAGGGGAACTCGACATGAAAAAAATAGCAACGATAATGACAGCAAGCTCGGTCCTGCTGCTGGCCGCTTGCGGCAGCGAAAGCGCCCAGACGCCTGCGGCTGGCAGCGCAGGAGCAGGCGACAAGGCGACGACGATTAAAGTGTATACCGCTTACAAGGGCGAGCCGGGGGACCCGATCACTAAAATTATTGACGCCTACAACGCGCAGAGCAAAGGGACCAAGGTGGAGCATGTAGCGCTTGTGCAAAATAATGACAGCCGCGAAATGCTCCAGAAATTCGACGTGCTGGCGGCTTCCGGCGAGCAGGTGGACGTGCTGTTTCTGAATAATGAAGGCTTTGTGCTGGAGCGTGCCGGCAACGGGGTGCTGGAGCCGCTTGATTCCTTCCTGAGCGCGAGTCAAATCAATTCTGAACAGGATTTCTACCGCAGTCCGGTTTATGACGGCAAGCATTACGGCCTGATGGCTAACGCCAGCTTCTGGTATGTCGCGCTTAATGAGAAGCATCTGAAGGAAGCAGGGCTTCAGCTGCCGTCCAGCGACTGGACGTGGGATGATTTCCGCGAATACGCGAAAAAGCTGAAGCAAAGCAAGGATGGGCGATACGGCGCGTATTTCCACACCTTCGGCGAATATGCGAACATTATTGCGTACACGGACTTTAAAAATCCGCAGCTCAAAGAGGACGGCAAGCTGCAATTCGACGATCCGAGCTTCGCATACTGGTTCAACCTGCGGAGAGCGATGGAGGTCGAGGACAAATCGGTGCGGCCGCACGCGGATGTGCTGTCGGCCAAGCAGCATTGGGCAACCGATTTCATGAACGGAACGACCAGCATGCTGCCGATTGCGATGTATTCGTTGGAGGAGGCGTTCCTGAACAAGGAAAGCTACCCGCGTGATTTCAAAATCACATTTGCGCCGCTGCCGCGCTCGTCTAAACAGGTAGAGCCGGGCTTGACAAACATCGCCGGGTCCTATTACACCATTCACAAAAACTCGAAGCATAAGGAAGCGGCGTTTGACTTCATCAAATTCGCATCGACAGAAGGCGCGTCGCAGGGCGGCTGGATTCCGGGCTGGACGAAGGCGGACGGCAAGGCGATTCTCGACAAAACGATTCAGGGCAAAACGGATCTTGTGGACAGCGAAGCGTTAAATGCGGCTCTCTTTAACGGCAAGGTACGTACGGCAGGTGTCTCGACCATCAGTGTGCCTTATCAGCAGCAGTTGAAAAAAGTCGCGGAAGCGGGGCTTAACAAATATTTGCTGGACAAATCGTCCTTCGAGGATGCCCGCACCTTCATGATGGCCGAGGGGCAGAAAATTATCGACCAGAACAAAAAGTAACGAGCAGCAAGGGGGAAACGGCGATTTCGCCATTCCCCTGTTTTCGTGCAGCGGTCTTGAGGTATGATAGGTGAAAAGCCCGGCTTACTGGAGGGATCTGCTTTGAACTGGCTGTATCGCGTCTCGTTTTACCGCAGAATTCAAGTGGCGCTGCTGTTGTTTCTCATCATTCCGCTGCTGTCGATTACCGTACTGTCTTACGTGTCGAACAAGCAGGCGAGCGAGGACAACGTTCGAATGAATATGAGAGGAATTATCGGCATTTTGGCCAATGATTTAGCCAAAACGGCCAATGACGTGACGTATACGGTCAACCAGTATTCGGCCTCGCAATCCAACGGCTTGTTCGAAAATTTGCGAGCCTTGAGCGAGCTGAAGTCCTTCGATACGTTCGAAAGCTACCGTGCCTATACCCGCTTGAACGAAAATGCGACGCTGCATGCAGGCAAGCTGTCGCTTATGCACGTGAATGTGTTTTTTATCAATCGCGCGGGCTATCCGATCATCGGCACGGCGAGCGAGCAGGATGTGGAGCGGCTGCGCAAGGACAGCCGCTTCGAGCATCTGTCCGCAGCCGACGCCTCGACAGGGATCGTCCGCTGGTTTCGTGCGGAGCGCAGCGGCGGTTATGAGGGCTTCTCTAACGCCGCTTACTATTTATTTTTGAAAAAGACGGTATACGATCCGTTTCGTAACGCCGTCGTCGGCACGCTGTTCGTCGGCATTCCCGATCTGTATTTCACAGGCCTGTTCCGCAATGCCGGAGATGGCGTCTTCACCTTGTACGAAGCGGACGGCTCGCTGATCGCCGGGATGGAGGGCAGCCCGCAGACGCTGTCGGGTGAAACGCGTGAGGGCTGGATGCGGGAGAATATCGCCGTTCCGGGTACATCCTGGACACTCGTCTACGAGCTGAACGCCGCTTCCGCGACCGGTGATGTGACGCAGCGCTTCTGGTATTTGCTTATGGCGGTGTGCATCGTGCTGTTTGTTTTCCTGTTTATGTCCAGCGTCATCGCCAAAGGCTTGAACCGGCCGGTCCGGAAGCTGATGCGCGTCGCCGCGCAATACGGGGAAGGCAATAGCTCCATCCGGTACCGCGTGGAGGGGGAGGACGAGGTTTCGAAGCTCGGCAGCTCGATTAACCACATGCTGGACAATATCAATGCGCTCATCCGCAGGGTGGAGACCGAGCAGGAGGAGAAGCGAACGATCGAGCTGTATGCGCTGTTTTCGCAAATTCAGCCGCATTTTTTACTGAACACGCTCAATTCGATCAAATGTAATTTGGCGATCGAGGGCGACAAGGTGCACAGTGAGACGATTGATTCCTTGATGGCGCTGCTTCGCGCCCATCTGCGCGTACACGAGCCGCTGACCTTGGCCGACGAATGCAAGCTGCTCGGCCAATACGTCTCGATCATGCGTATGCGCAACCGCATCCATATCGAGCTGGTCATTGAGCTGCCGGGGCAGCTGCGCCACGTACTTGTCCCGCGGCTGCTGCTGCAGCCGCTGGTCGAAAATTGTATCATTCACGGCTTCAACCAGGCGACTCGCGCGCCAAAAATTGAAGTGTCAGTCCGGGAAGCGGCGGATGGCATCCGGATTCGTGTGACTGACAACGGACGCGGGCTGACGGATGACAAGGCCGCCGAGCTGAACGAGAAGCTGGTAAGCGGGGTGGAGCAGGCAGGTGAGCGGGGCATCGGCTTGTTTAACGTGCTGCGCCGCTTAAAGCTTACATTCGGGGAGCAGGCGAGCTTCCAGGTGAGCGGCGGGAAGCCGGGAGGGTTCGTCGCCGAGCTCTTGATTCCATGGCATGCCATCAAGGGGGAGGGTCAAGCTGATGTATAAGGTGATGCTGATTGATGACGATGTGCCGGTCGTTGACTACTTGCGCAAGCTGGTCCCCTGGGAAGCTTTGGGGCTGCGCGTATGCGCCGAGGCGTATTCGGCGGCGGAGGCGAAGGAGCGTTACGAAGCGGAGCTGCCGGACATTTTGATTACGGATATCGGGCTGCCTGACGGCAATGGCGTGGAGCTGGCCCGGCGATTTCGCGCCGACCGCTCCCAGCTTCGGGTCATTTTCCTCACCTGCCACGAGGACTTTAAGTACGTCAAGGAGGCCATTCGGATTGATGCGGACGACTATGTCGTCAAGGATGAGCTGAGCCCCGAGAAAATGATGGAGAGCTTGGAGAAGGCGGTGGCCCGGCTCGCACATGAACAGGAGCAGCTGGAGCGGGTGGCGTATAAAAGCGACCTGGAGCGGAACAAGGACATTTTGCTGCAGCAATTTTTCCATGAATTGTCGCATACGTCCGATCCTGTCGGCTTGCTTGAGCAGGGCAGGCGGCTCGGCATGGATTGGACGCATGCGTGCTTCGCGGCGGCTTCCTTTCATCTGGATCACGGCGATCTGTTCGAGAAATACGACCGGAAGCAGCTCGACCTCGTGCGTTACGCCGCTTATAATATCGCGGCAGAGCTGGCGGTCGGCGCGCGGGTGACGATGTTTCTCGCCAAGGACCAGCGCCTGTGGGCGATTGCCTGCGAGGCTGACGAAGGGTCGGCCATCGCGTCGCTTGACCGCTTTGCACCGCTGCTGCGGGAGAAGCTGCGGGAGTTTCTGCGCGTCGATTGTTACCCGGCCATGACGGAGCAGGCTTGTCCGCTCTCCGGGCTGGGCCGCTTGATCGGACAGGTGAAGGCGCTCGGAGATCGTCATTATTACGATGATAGCCGGTTTGAGGATGCTGCGTGGACGCCAACGGCTCACGAGCCAGTCTCGGAAGCGGCGGCGTCCACCGAGCTGGAGGCGCTGGCCGTCAAATGGATCGAAGCGCTCGCCGAAGCGAATCCGTCCTTGGCGCAGCTGTATCTCGGCCATCTGGAGAGAGCGATGCGCGCGGCTGCATTTGACGCGGCAAAGGCGAAGGCATGCCTCGTACGCTGGGTGCAGGAGGCGAGCGTGCGGCTTGGGCATTCCGTGCCTGCGGGCATGCAGGAGGACATGGAGCGCACGGTCCGGCTCGGCGAGGCGTTCCGGCTCGTAGGCTGGTATGCGGACCGCCGCCTGCAGCGAGCCTCGGAGCCGTCGCAGGAGCCTTACGAGACGAATCCGGATCTCAAGGCGATTAACGCCTTTATTCGCGAGCATATTTACCGCAACATCACCTCCATTGATATAGCACGGCATTTACATCTGAATCCGAGCTATTTCTCCCGCTACTTCAAGAAGCTGACCGGGCATATTTTCACGGACCATGTGCATCTTGTCAAGATGGAGGAAGCGAAGCGGCTGCTCGCCAAGGGCGAGACGGCCGAAAAGACGGCGTATATGCTCGGCTATTCGGACCGCGCCTACTTCTCCAAGGTATTCAAGAAATATACGGGCATGAGCCCCAGCGAATGCAAAATGCAAGCCACGACCTTGAATGAATAAGGAGCGAAACGATGAACTCTTCACATACGTTTACGGCTGACGAAGCTAAGCGGCTTCCATGGGCCGCGGATCAAGGCGACGGCACGTTTGCCAACCCGATTCTGCACGCCGATTATTCCGATCCGGATGTTATCAGCGTCGGCGACGATTTCTATATGACGGCCTCCAGCTTCGGCCATATCCCCGGACTGCCGATTCTGCACTCCAAGGATCTTGTGAACTGGCGGCTCATTAATCACGCCATCCCGCGCATGCCGCTGGAAGGCTACGATCAGCCGCAGCACGGCAACGGCGTCTGGGCGCCCAGCATTCGGTATTACGCGGATAAATTCTGGATTTTCTACGGCGACCCGGATGTCGGCATCTTCATGACGACGGCCGACGATCCGGCAGGCGACTGGTCGGAGCTGCACCTCGTTCACGAGGGGAAAGGGCTGATCGACGCCTGCCCGTTCTGGGATGACAACGGCGACGCGTATTTGGTGCACGCCTATGCGCAAAGCCGCAGCGGGATCAAGCACCGACTGCGCGTGCGGCGCATGGCGGCCGACGGCAGAAGTCTGCTGGACGAAGGCGTCATTATCATCGACGATCCGGAACGCCACCCGACGATCGAAGGTCCGAAGATGTATAAGAAAGACGGCTACTATTACGTGTTTGCACCAGCCGGCGGCGTCGAGGAAGGCTGGCAAACGGTGCTGCGCGCGACTAACCCGTTCGGTCCGTATGAAGACCGGATCGTGCTGCAGCAGGGCGACACGCCGGTCAACGGCCCGCATCAGGGCGCTTGGGTTGAGCTGGCGTCGGGCGAGTCGTGGTTTATTCACTTTCAGCATAAGGACGCGTACGGCCGCATCGTCCATCTGCAGCCGATGGCGTGGACGGATGAGCATTGGCCTGCAATGGGCGTGGACCTCGATGGGGACGGCATCGGCGAGCCGGTGCTGCGCTACAGGAAGCCTGACGTGGGCGGCGTCTATCCGCTCGCCGTACCGGCTTCCTCCGACGGCTTCGACGACGGGCAGCTTGGCTTGCAATGGCAGTGGCAGGCGAATCCCGAGACAGCCTGGCATTCGTTGACGGAGCGGGCAGGGTGGCTGCGCCTGTTCACGCAATCGCTGCCCGAGAACGCCGCTTCCCTATATCAGGCTCCGTTTCTGCTGCTGCAAAAGTTCCCGGCGCTTTCGTTCGAGACGACGGTTCGCCTGGATGCAGCCGGATTGCGGCCCGGAGATCGGGCGGGGCTAGTGGTGTTCGGGTACAGCTACGCGGCCTTGACCTATGCAGCGGACGCGGAGGATGGAGCGGAGCTGCAGCTTCTGTTGGGGAATACCGGGGAGCAAGCGGTGGCATGGCGGCGCAGGGTGGACGCCCGCGAGCTGTGGCTGCGCGTCGTTGTTTTGCCGGGAGCGGCCTGCACATTCGGGTATAGTCTGGACGGGGCGAACTTTGAACCAATCGACGAGCCTGCGTTTCATGCGACCGTCAGCAAGTGGGTCGGAGCGAAGCTCGGACTGTATGCCCAGGCGGGACATCACACCGGCGGCTGCGCGGACTTTGATGAGTTCAACGTGACAGCCGTTGCGGAGCATCACAGATGATCATCCAGACTGCAAACAAGACGGCAAACCAGCTAACAAACAAATGGAATAAGAGCAGGATCGCATGACCGGCTGGCAGCATCGACTTGGAGAGCGCTCAATGTGACGCTCTTTTTCTTTTTTGATCTGTTTCGGCTGCTTGTTGAACCATCTGCTGCTGATGATGAACCAGCCTGACTCGCAGCCTGGCCAACCGCTTGTTCGAATGCGCGGCTCTTCGAAGGAGCATGCAAACGCACGGCGAAGGTCAGCATGCTCGCAACGAATGTTAGATTGCAAAAAACAGCTTCCTGGTTGTGAAAATGACGAGTTTCTTTGCTTTTCATGCTCTCTTTTGGCTAAGTTCGAACAAGAGAGACAAACAAATAGTCAATTCGGGGCAAGAAGGACAACCAGGGTGGAAGAAATTTACGAAATGTTAGGTTACGCTGTGATCAGGCGCATCAAATTGCGACTAACCTGAGGAGGCATGGATATGACACAGGGACGGCAGCACGAAGCATTTCTGGGGAAAAACGATGAGAGGTTCGCACGATTGTTTCAATGGCTGGCCGGTCAATATGACCCGGCAAGCGGAGGTTTTTATTATGCCCGCAGCTCCTTCGAGATGGCAAACTTCACGCCGGACATTGAATCGACCGCGATGGCTTTGAATATGCTGGGGCGCTCCGGCTTGCTGGAGGACATGCCGGAAGAGGTTCGGGCGGCCATGATCCGCTTTTTTCAGCACAAGCAGGACTCGGCGACCGGCTTCTTCTACGATCAGAACGAGCATATGCCCAAGGACGAGGTCATGGTGGCTCGGGCGTTCGGGTATTGTACCGGCTCGCTGCACAAGCTGGGCGGAGCGCCGCTGTATCCGCTGCCTGAAGCGCATGATTCGGTCCCGTCTTATCTGGCTTCGCCTGCGGCGTATGTGACGTGGCTGCAGAGCGTCGATCTGCGAAACAGCTGGCGCGGCTGCGATTTGCTCAGCAGTCCAAATCACCATGTCAAGCGGATGAGCGAGCAGGAACGGCGGCCGTACGTGGAACCGGCGCTGCACTATTTCAATTCGATTCAGGACCCGGAAACGGGCTTATGGGGCGAGGGCAATCTGTATATTCGCATTTCCGGGACGTTTAAGCTGCGAGCATTTTACCACACGTTTGGTTTGCCGGTTCCGCGCGTGGACCGAATCTATGAATCGGTGCTGCGGGCGCTGCGCACAGAGGAGGCGGCGGATATGTGCTGGGTACGCAATCCGGTCGATCTGCTAGGCTCCTTTCACCGGCAGCTGGACATTCCGGACCGCGACCTGGAGGAAATATTGGACATCACCTTTGCCAATCTTGGACGATTTCTGAAAGCCGACGGCGGCTTTTCCCGGGAAGTGGATCATTCGCCGCCGGCGCCGAATGTGGCGCAGGTCAAGCCGGGCGACCACTATCCATATATGCCGGAGCCGGTCAACATCGGGCAAGGCTTGGCAGAAGGAGATATGAACGCGGGTACGCAAGCGTTATGGATTCGCGAGCTGTGCTACCGGCTGGCGAAGCTTGACTATACGCCGCTATCGGCGTATACGGACGGATTTTGGGACCAGATCAGGAGGCGCAGCTGATGTCAAGGACGTATCGCAATCCGATATTGCCGGGCTTTCATCCCGATCCGTCGATCGTGCGGGACGGGTAAATATCAGGATGCAGTCGGACAAGCCGGAAGGGCCGTATTCCGCGCCGATCGTGATCAACGATACCGGACTTGACCCTTCTCATTTTGTCGATGACGACGGCAAGCGGTACATGGTTTACGGCAGCCAAGGCGCCATGCTTGTTCAGCTGGATGAGCAAAGCGCCAAAGCGGTGGCGGAGCCGGTCCGGCTCTGGGCAGGAACAGGGAGAACCTCGCCGGAGGGGCCTCATTTGCTCAAGAAGGACGGATTCTACTATCTCATCATAGCGGAGGGAGGCACCGAATACGGGCATTGCGTAACGGTCGCCCGGTCAAGCTCCCTGCTTGGACCGTATGAGCCGTGTCCCTTCAATCCGGTGCATACGAAACCGATCCGCAGGCCGTCATTCAACGGGCAGGACACGGAAAGCTGGTACAGACGCAGCACGGAGACTGGTGGATGGTGCATCTGGGCGGCAGGCCGCTGGAGGACGGATATTGCACGCTGGGCCGGGAAACGTTCCTGGAGCCGGTTCGCTGGACCGCTGAGGGCTTGTTCGAGGTTAACGAAGGAAAAGGGCCGAGTCTCGTGCAGCAGGTGCCTCGGCTGCTGGAGCCGGTTGCGTATGCGCAGCCGGAGCTTAATGATTTCGCGGAGGGGCGTCTTCCGCTGCACTGGCAGGTCGTGCGCAATCCGGATGCGGACAACCTGACATTTACGGAGAGGCCCTCGCATGCGCGCATATGGACCGGGGCGGGTGAGCTGGAGTCCGTTCAGGCCCGCAACATCCTTGTTCGCCGGGAACGGCATCACTGCTATATCGCAAGCATGAAGCTAGACTTTCGGCCCGAGCTGGACGGGGAGCAAGCCGGTCTTGTGTGTTATTACGATTCGAGGTGCTGGATCAAGCTGTGCTTGATGTATGACGGAGGCGTGAAGCTCAGGCTGGTGACCAACGAAGCAAGGACAGTGGCCGAGGTTGCTTTGGCTTTGGAGGGCCCGATTTATTTGAAGACGGTCGTCAACGGCAAGCGGAGAGCCTTTTTCTACAGCCTGGATCAGCAGCAATGGACGATGGCAGGCGTTGTCGAGGATGCGCGGTTTTTGAGCGATGAGCATCCGGATGCAGCTTTCTTGAGAAAGGCGTACGACGCGATGAAGGAGTCCGATATATTTTTCATGGACTTTCTCGTCTCAGTCCCGAAGGCTATCTCGTGACAAATCCGTCCGTCTCACCGGAAAACCGGTATCGACTCCCCGGCTCCCGTACATGTCAAGACGCCGATGCCCGGCGCAGCCGAATAAAGCGGAGGAGCAAGCCAAGTGCGGCATAGAGCGCTGTAGTCAGCACACCTGTAATGGGCGACACCCAAAGCTCCTTGCCGCTTGCTATGGCGATGTAGCCGTTCAGGATGAGCGGGTTGATCAGCGAATCCTCCACGGCATGCAACAGAACGACCGGCCATACGGACCGGGCGAGTCTGTACAGCTCGACGTACAGGATCGACCAGGCGATCAGCGACACGATGGCGACCAGAACAAATCCAGCCTTGGGGATCGGCAATACGCGGTCCAGCAGCTCATCCGGGAAAAAAAACAAATAGTAGGGAATATGCCAGGCGCCCCAGACCAAGCCGGCGATTCCGTAAACGGTCCAGTCTCCGGCGCCTTTTTGCACAAGGGCAGTGGTCAGATAGCCGCGCCAGGCAAATTCCTCAAAGATGTTTTTGACAAACTGGGCGGGCAGCATGCTCAGAAACACGGCTGCCAGCGAGCTTACACGCAGGTTGGACAGCTCGATCCAGCCTGCGGCAGCGCTGGCCAGCAGGACGAGCGCAGTCACGAGCGGATAAATCAGGATCGCCGCTGCATACCACGGCCAGGCTTCCCGGAAACGAGGGGCGATCCCGGCCGTCCTCCAGCCGTCCCCGGCAAAGGTTCGAAGCAGAATCACCGTCAACAGAGGCAGGACGAGCCACAGGCCCATGCCGAGCGTATTGCCCTGCGGCTGATCGTCCAGCAAGCTGTCCACAAGCACGCCGATCCAGCCGCTGGCCACAGCGGCCACCATGAATACAGCTGCATTCCGCGATCCTTTGACATTCATTCGGAACCACCTGCCTCGTTATTTT
Organism: Paenibacillus sp. sg306046; assembly: GCF_059821225.1. Classification (NCBI taxonomy): domain Bacteria; kingdom Bacillati; phylum Bacillota; class Bacilli; order Caryophanales; family Paenibacillaceae; genus Paenibacillus; species Paenibacillus sp. sg306046. Next base: position 74,669 of record NZ_JCAMRT010000003.1, on the reverse strand, counting down.
TTCAAGATATCCATCAGCCAGGCGGCCTCGGGTTTAGGGTGATGCGGCCGCAGCGCCATATGCTGGGCGATGCCCTGAATCGCACTCCAGAATGCAAGCGAAAGTGCGATCGGATCGCCTTCCTTGAACTGGCCGAGCTGCTGTCCCCGCAGGATGACCTCCTTGCTTTGCTCCACAATGTTTCGTTCGTCCAGCATCGCATTCACCTTCTCGGAAATGTCGCGAGTAAAAAACGCATATTCCATCAGCACAAACATCTTCGCCGCAAACGGGCTTTGCTCCAGCAGCGTCAACAGCTCCGCGACCAGCGCTTGCAGATGCTCAAACGGCTGGGCCAGCGCTGCCGTAAAATCAATTTCCATCCGCTGACAGCCAATCGCAATCAGCTCCTCGTACAGCTGCTCCTTGGATTCAAAGTAATGAAAAATGAGCCCTGAGCTAATGCCGGCCGCTTTGCAAATGTCCCGTGTCGAGGTGCCATAGAAGCCGCGAGCAATAAACAGCTCAAGGGCGGTCTGAACAATTTGCCTGCGGCGCTGCTCGTGCTGCTCTTGTTTGGTTACCAAGCCAAGTCCTCCGTTCGCGGAAATTTTGATCCGGTCGTTTGTGATATTAAGCAAGTGCTTAACATGTTGCGGATGGTTATATCCTACTTTGACTGGCAGCGGTTGTCAATCGGAACGCGGCCGCGGATCCAGGCAATTGCCCGCGTTTTTCCGGAAGCCGTGCAAATTTGTAAAAATAGCCGTACGAAAGGTCAAATTTGTTGCATGAAACCGATTTCATTTCTCGTTATAATTTCGTTGTCATGAGGTCTTCAGCGGTTCAACGATGGTTGGCCGGGCACAGACCGCAACTATGTATGAAAAAAGGAGAATGTGCGCATGAGTCGAATATCACCCGTCAGCAGAAGGATAGGCGCGATCGCGTTGTCCGCTGCGCTGGTGCTCGGATTATTCCCGGCCTCCAGCTTGCCTGCCGCATCTGCGGCCACGGCGGACCCGATTTACGCAGCGGCCCACATGGGGGCCACAACGGTTGCAGGCACCACGTTGCCTGCCAGCATGAGCATTGGAGGTCAGAGCACGCCTGTTTCCTGGCATTTGAGCGAGGATGCCTTCGCCGTTCCGTACGATTCGGTGAAGGTCAGCGGTACAGCCGGCGGAGCGGCGGTAACCGCCGAGGTGGAGGTCATTCCGCCTGCAGCTAATCCTCTGGTTTACTTTGTCGATAGCGGACGCGGCGGCGACTCTTACGGATATGCGGCGAGCTCTTCGCCCGTGTACGAAGCGGTCAAGTCTCTGAGCGGCGCCAAGTTGATCAACCTGGCTCCGGACCAGCGTTATGTCAGCGGGACTACCCAGTGGGGCTTCGACGATGCCGTGCAAAAGGTGAAAAACTCAGCCAACGGCGGGCTTACGAACCCGGCCATCGACCCTTCGATCTGGGTGGTCGGGCTTCGCGCCGATCCGGCCACGAACGATATCGTTTACAAGCTAAAAGCGCCGCAGGCCGGAGCCTATACGCTCAGCAGCGGGTTCCATGACTGGTATGGCAACCGCTCGCGCGAAATCCGGCCCCGGATCGACTATCAGGATACAAGCGGAGCCAAGAAGACGCTTCAGCTGGACGCATTTAATACCAATGCAACCAAATTCATTTCCAGTGAATTTACGATTCCGGCTGACATTGACACGAGCGTTCCGATGACCTTGACCTACGCTTACGTTTCGGGCGAAAAGCCGATTCTGAGCTGGTTCGCCATCGCGGAGGGCGGGATCAAGGGAATGATTGAAGACGCCAAGCAAGCCGCCGCTTCCACGGTCAGGGTGACGCTGGATGGCAACGATATTAAAGCAGGCAATGTCAATGGACTCACGTTCAAAGGCTTTGGCGTACTGAGCGCCAACAGCACCAGTGCGCTGCTGATGGATTACAAGGCCGAGCATCCTGAGAAATATGCGGAGCTGCTGCGGATTTTGTTTGGCGGAGATCGTCCGATTATGACGCATGTCAAAATTGAAATGGGCAATGACCGGAATAACTCGACAGGACCGGACCCGGCTACGATGCGTACGGCTGACGAGCAGGTCAACGTCAAGCGTCATCCCGGCTTTCAGCTGGCTGCCGATGCGAAGGCCGTGAATCCGAAGCTCAAGGTAAGCATTTTGCGCTGGAACGCGCCTGCATGGGCGAACAGCAACGACAACATTTATACCTGGTACAAAAATACGATTTTGGCGGCGTACCGTGAATACGGTTATATGGCTGATTATGTCAATCCTCATATTAACGAGCATGCGCCGGACCTTGCGTGGTCCAAGCAATATGCGGAGCAGGTCAAAACGGATAACACCGGCTTCAATAGCGCCGAAGAGAAAGCGCTCTATAATCGCATGGAGGTTGTCATTTCGGATGAAGTCGGAATCGGCACCTTCGGAGGCAGCATGGTAAGCGACGCTTCCCTGCGGAACGCGGTATCGGTCGCCGGATACCACTACAACACCGACGACGACAGCGCTGGCAATTTCAAGCGGCTCGCGGAGGAGTTCGATCTTGAGGTTTGGAACAGCGAGGCGCAGGCGACCTTCAGCAACTCGTCCTTCCGTCCGAACAACAATGTGAAGGACCCTACCGTGGCGGGTACCGGCTTAGGCGGAGTGGGAAGCGCGCTGGAGATGGGCAATACCATTATCAAGGGCTTTGTCAATTCCCGCCGGACGCATTTTATTTACCAGCCGGCGATCGGCTCCTTCTATGAAGGCGGCCAATATTCCTTTAAGGAATTGCTCAGCGCGCGCGATCCGTGGTCCGGCTGGATTCATTATGACGCGGGCCTTGGCATTTTGCAGCATTTCAGCTGGTTTGCGAATCTGGGCTGGGAAAACGACAGCAACAACGCCGGGATCTGGAGAGCGGTTCCCAAGGCCAGCAGCACCGGCGCGACAGGCACGAACCCTGTCAACGGACGCAACGGCAGTCCCAGCTACATCACGCTTGCCGCTCCGGACAAAAGCAATTTTTCGACGGTCATCGTCAATGACAGCCAGTATGAGCGAGTTTACAAGCTGCAGACGCTGAATATGAGCTTTGCGGGACAACCTTCGCTGGAGGCATGGGAAACGCGTGCGGCCGAGCAGGGAGCAGCCTTCAACAGCAATTACATGAAGTACCTGGGTAACGTATCCGCCGATGGCGGCGGCGTCTATACAGTTCGTGTGAAGCCGTATTCGGTAGTCACCGTGACGACGCTGGAGAACCACGGGAAGGATGCGTACAGCACGAAGCTTCCTGTAGAAGGCGAGCGTACGGTGCTGGATACAGATGCGTCCGGAGCGGTTCAACAGACGACGGACAACATCCTGTACGCCGACGATTTTGACTATTCGGGCAAAACCGTCCCGGTTATCGGGGCAGGCGGGCAAATTACGGGCAGCCAAAGCTATATCAACTCACGCGGCGGCTCCAAAAGCGCGATTCCTCGCTACACGCATGATCGCAACGGCGCGTTCGAGGCCTATTTGCCGGATGGCTCCGCTAACTATGTCCTGCGGCAGCAGCTGGACAAAGACAAGATGGGGCTTGGCGGAACCTGGAACGGCGGCGATCCGGTAACGGCGATCGGGGATTACCGGTGGACGAATTACAAGGCGAGCGTCGACGTTTCCTTTGAAAACAGCAGCACCCAGGGCGGAGCCAATTATGCCGCTGTCGGCGCCCGCTATCAGGGCGGAGGCAGCTCCCACAGCATCACCGGTACGCCATATGTGCTGAAGTTTTGGTTTGACGGCGGCTGGCAATTGCTGGTCAACAACAGCGCCGTTGCTTCCGGCAATGCCGCGAGCGGTACCGGCGGCGTGAAGATTGATGGCTTCAACACCGCCTATGATGCTTGGCACAACATTGCCGTTCAAGTTGCCGGGGACAAAGTAACCGCTTATCTGGATGGCGTGAAGCTGGCCTCCTATACCGATCCGACCCCCAAATTGTCCGGCCGGGTCGATCTGGCCAGCGGTTACTATCATGTTCGTTTCGACAATTTGAAGGTAGAGACGGTGGACGGCTACGCTCCTTATTATGCCGAGCACCTGGATAATCTGGAGATGTACGATCTGAAGCCTGTGCCAAGTCCGAAGCTGCTCTATACGGGCTCGTGGACCCATACCAACGGCCAAGGGATGTACGTGTACCAACGCTCGCTGTCCACCAGCCAAGGCGCGGGCAGCACGCTGGCCTATACGTTTACAGGCACCGGATTTGATCTATTGGGAGCAAACGATGGCTCGGCGAAGCTGGAGGTCACGGTGGACGGTCAGATCATCGCGAAGTCGGCCAACACGGCAGCCTCCAAGGAGCTTTACCAAACGTTTGCGCTCCGCGGGCTTTCCTATGGACAGCATACGGTTCAAGTGAAGGTCGTAAGCGGCACGCTGGCCGTAGACTCCGTGGCCGTTGTTTCCGGCCAGGTGCAGGGCGCGCCGGATACCGCGGCTCTCCAGGAAGCGGCAGCCGCAGCGCAAGGGCTTAGCCAACAGGCTGAATTCGAGGAAAGCAACTGGAACATGTTCGCAGCATTGCGGCTGCTGGCGCAGCAAGCGCTGGGCAACCCGGCAGCTTACCGGTTAGATCAAGAAGGGGCCGAGCAGCTCGCGTCGCGTCTGACCTATGCCCAGCAGCAGCTTTTTACAGGCGACCTCAAGGAGCTTGCCTCTCCTCATTATGTGGCGACCTATACGGGCAAGCTTCCCAAGCTCCCCGAGAAGGTGGAAGCCAAACGTGAGGACGGCTCCACCGTGCTTGTGGCGGTCAATTGGAAGCTGAAGGATGTCAGCTTTGATACAGCCTACAAAACGGTAGCCGTAACCGGCACCTACGGCAGTCTGACGACGGTTAGCTATGTTGAAGTCGTGCCGGAAAACATGATGTATTTTGTCGATCTGAACGCCACCGCTTCAAGCTCGCTCGGCTATGATTCGCCTGCTTACGGCGCAGTCGCCGCGCTTGCTGCAGCAAGCGGCCAGCCGCTGCTCAACACCGTGCCTGACCAGGTTTACGACGCAGCCAAGGGCTGGGGTCATCGCGGTCAGGCGGCGGACGGATCGCCATCCGTATCTTACAAAGGAGTTGTAGGCGGACCTTACAGCAAGCTGAGCACAACCGGCATTTATACGGCCAATCCAAACGGCTCCAGCCTCTCGTATACATTCGGCAGCTTGCCTGCCGGCAAGTACGCGCTGGCGCTGGGCTCCTACAGCTGGTGGTCCGCATACAGCCGTACGGCTGAAGTTTACCTGGAGCATGACAACGGCAGCGAGCTGGTGGACACCGTTACGCTGAACAGCAATTCGTTTGAGGCGGTGCGGGACTATACGCTCTCGATGGCGGAACCCGGCACATTGACCGTCAGGCTGAAGGGCGTGCAGAGCAATCAGTCGCCGATGCTGTCCTTTGTCGGTGTGGCGAAGGTCAAGACAGCGCCCGCCGTCGATAAATCCGGCCTGCAGGCGCTGTACGACGAGCATAGAAACAAAGCCAACGACAATTATACCGAATCGAGCTGGAGCGCCTTCCAAGCTGCGCTTGCCGGAGCGCTGACCGTGCTGGACGACGCGAAAGCGACCCAGGCCGGGGTCGATGCCGCTTTGCAGGCTTTGAAGGATGCCGTGGAGGGGCTGGAGAAGCAGGCGCCGGATACGGTGAAGCCGCTCATCACGCTGCTCGGCGATCCGGTAGTGAATCTGCACATCGGCGCAAGCTACACGGATGCGGGCGTTACAGCCAGCGATGACCGTGACGGCGATGTGACCGCAAGGACCGTCACGACGATTACGTACAACGGCAGCCTCATACCTGCGATCAGCACGGTGACAGCGGCCACGTACACGTACCGTTATAATGTGACCGACTCTGCGGGCAATGCCGCAGACGAGGTGACCCGAATCGTACATGTGCTGGAAAATCCGGATGCGGTGAAGCCGGTCATTACGCTGCTCGGCAGCGCAACGGTTTCGGTTGCTTACGGTGCAGGGTACGCCGATGCGGGCGCGACAGCCAGCGATAATCGCGATGGCGATGTGACAGCTCAGCTCGCGATGACGATTACACGCGACGGACAGCCGGTCGCCGCCGTGGATACGACTGTGCCTGGCACGTATGTGGTTCATTACAACGTCAGCGATCAGGCAGGCAACCGGGCTGCCGAAGTGACGCGCACCGTGTTCGTCGCAGAAGCGCCGGATGTAACGAAGCCGGTTATTACGCTGCTTGGCAGCGCAGCGGTTTCGGTTGCTTACGGTGCAGGGTACGCCGATGCGGGAGCGACGGCCAGCGATAATCGCGACGGCGATGTGACCGCGCGGCTCGTGACGACGATTACACGCGGCGGACAGCCGGTCGCAGCGATTCAGACGACTGTGCCGGGCACGTACGTGGTCCGCTACAACGTAGCCGACTCCGCAGGCAATGCGGCTGTAGAAGTGACAAGAACAGTGACAGTCAACTCGCAGGTGAGCGACAATGACGGTGGCAGCAGCGGTTCGGGGGATTCGTCTACGCCTCCGGCAACGCCATCCGTGCCTTCGACGACACCCGCGGCTCCAACCGGGCCGGTAAGCGAAACGTTAAGCCGCGACGATCTGAAGCCGGTATCGCCGGGTATTGTCGCCGCGCCGATTGCCGATCAGGCTCGTTCGATCGTGCTTCCTGCGGATATCGGGCAGCTCGTCGGGGATAATCGTCTCCGCCTCGACCGCAAGGAGCTGTCGCTTGAATTTACGGGCGAAGCGCTCAAGCAGCTGCAGGCAGGCACAGCGGCGGGCGAAGCGCAGCGCCAGGTGCAAGTGACCGCAGACACGGTATCCAAGGCGGACGTGGAGGCGCGACTCGCCAAGCAGATGCAGAGCGCATCGCTGCAGCTAAGCCCAGCCAGCGAAGCTTATGATCTCAGCTTGACGCTGGTTGCGGCCGATGGCAGCAAGTCCGCAGCGCCGACGCTGAGCCAGCCGGTAACCGTCACGTTCTCCGTCGATCCGAACGCGAACCGGGATCTGCTCGGGGTGTACCGGATTGCAGCCGACGGCACGCTGACGTATGTCGGCGGCGAATGGGCGGACGGCAGGCTGACCGTTCAGGTTCAGGAGCTGAGCCAGCTGGTCGTGCTGGAGTACAACAAGGCTTTCGCCGATGTCAGCGCCGACTTCTGGGCGCATGACGTGATCAAGCAGGCGGCGGCCAAGCATCTGATTCAAGGCGTCAGCGACACGGGCTTTGCTCCGCAAGGCTTCGTGACCCGCGCTGAATTTTCCACCATGCTTGTTCGCGCGCTCGGTCTGGATGCTCAAGCGGCATCCGGCTCGGCCTTCAACGACATCGCCGGCGACGACTGGTATGCGGCAAGCGTAGCCGCCGCTGTCCAGGCGGGCCTCGTTACCGGGCGCAGCGCCGATGCCTTCGAGCCGAACGCGACGATCAGCCGTGAGGAAATGGCCGTTATGATCGTCCGCGCGATGCAGTACGCGCAAAGACAGACAGGCGCTTCCGCAGGTGAAAAAGGCAGCGAAGCTGCGGCAGGCGAAAGCTCCTTCGCTGATACGGAGCAAATTGCTCCGTGGGCTCGCGACGCCGTCGGCACGGCTCGCGAGGCGGGACTGCTGTCCGGACGCGAGGGCAACGCTTTCGCTCCGCAGGACAACATGACCCGCGCCGAGAGCGCGCAGGTGCTGCTTGCTTTCATGAAGAAGTAACTCGCGAAGAAGTCGACATACGCTGCACACGCTTTAGACATGACCCAAACCTCGGCCTCCGCCGGTATAAGCGGAGGACCGGGGTTTTTATCTTGAAGGGCCTTGAAAGGAAGACCCCTCCGGCTGTAGCGCAGCGTCCTTTACCGCCGAACGGGCTTGTTAACCGACCAGCTAACCAGTAGGATTCGGCGTGCTGACCTGCTATGATGTTAGAAAGCGGACCCGGCCGCAGAGAAGGGGGAGCGGAGCAGCTTGAAGAGAACCTTTTTCGCGTGGCTGCGAACGAGCATGTTTGCCAAATTTTCAGTTGCCTTTATCAGCGCGGGGCTTGTTCCGCTGCTGGTGCTGAGCTACGTATCGCTTAGCACGTTCGGCAGCTATATGGAGCGGTACACGCTGAACAACTTTGAGCAGATGCTGTTTTTCGCCGGCAAAAATGTGGACGATATGTTTGTCAAATACAATCATATATCCAAGCTGATGTACTCGTACGGCGTGCAGGGAAAATACGGTCAGCTCGGCGACGCGATCGGAGACCAGCTTTCAACGAAGGACCCGATGCTAGCGTCGACCGTGGATGACTTTCTGAAAACAGTGCTGTATACGGACAGCCATCTGACAAGCGCCATTTTTGTTTACCCGGACGGCCGCTACCAGGATTTGAACAAGGAGAACCGGCGAATCGACTTCCGCTATCCGTATCCCGACCCCGACTGGCTGCGGCAGCTGGCGGCGAATCGTCAGGATTTGTCCGTATTCCCGACGCATCCGGATGACTATTATGCGGGCAGCAACTCCAAGGTGGTCACCTTCGGCCGCAACCTGATTGATGTGCTTGGCTCCAGCGGGCTGGACGGCAAGATCGTGGGCATTTTGCTGATGGATGTCGGGCTCAGCGCTTTTGACGAAATATTTTCGCAGCTGGAGCTGACGCCGCAGGATGCGCTGTATGTGACGGATGCCGGGGGCACGATTTTGTACAGCAACAAGCAGGAGCTGATCGGGCAAAGCTACCAACCTGTGCAGTCCGACGATTTTATCGTCATAAGCCGCGGCATCCCCCGGGCCGGCTGGAGTGTCGTCGGCGAGGTATACAAGGAAGGCATGTTCAGCAAAATCAACCAGGTTATCAATACGATTACGACGGTTATTTTGATCTGTATGCTGGCGCTGGTGCTGGTGGCGATCTGGTTTTCGCAAAATTTGTCCAAGCCGATCCGGATGATCATGAAGCATATGTCCAAGGTGGAATCGGGGAAATTCGATGCCCGCGTAGAGGTAAAGTCGATGGATGAGATCGGCATGCTGGCGCGCGGCTTTAATAAAATGACCCACCGGCTGCAAGACTACATTGATGAGGTGTACGTGGCGCAAATCAAGCAAAAGCAGGCTGAGCTGTACGCGCTCAAGAGCCAGATCCGCCCTCACTATTTGTACAACACGCTGGAGGTGATCCGGATGAGCGCGGTCGCCAATGACGACGATGAGGTCGGGGACATGATCCTCTCCTTATCCCGGCAGCTCAAATATGTGCTCGACTACGGGGAGGAGACGGTGTCGCTGCAGGAGGAGAAAACCAACATCGAGCAGTATTTCAAGCTGATGCTCATCCGCTACGGCGAGCACCGGCTCGCGCTGGACATGCGCATTGACGCAGACCTCGCGGGCTGCATCGTGCCGAAGCTGTCCATCCAGCCGCTTGTCGAAAACGCCCTTTATCACGGCATCCTGCCGAAAGGCAGCAAAGGTACGATCCGGATCGCGGCGGAGACCGACGAGGCGCGCAAGCGGCTGACGGTGACGGTGGATGACGATGGAGTCGGACTCGCCCCGGATCAGCTGGAGAACATTCGCGCCCGCTTGCGCGGCGTCTTGACCGGAGAAGCCGGGTCCGGCGGCATCGGAGTCAAAAATGTGCATGACCGGGTCCAGGCTTTGTACGGCCCGGATTACGGTATTGAGCTGAGCAGCAGTATGCATATCGGGACATCGGTCAGAATTGTTCTGCCCTACAGCAAGGAGGTAACGCAACGTGATTCAAGTCATTTTGGCTGACGATGAGCCGATCATTATTCGAGGGCTGAGGAAGCTGATTCCGTGGGAGCAGCACGGGCTGCAGATCGTCGGCGAAGCCTGGACAGGCCGGGGGCTGCTGGAGCAAATCGACAGCCTGAAGCCGGAGCTGGTCATCACCGACATCAGTATGCCTGACGGGTCGGGCATTGATGTCATTCACGAGATCGAGCGGCGCGGCTTGGGGACCAAGGTCATTTTCATCAGTGCGTATCAGGAGTTTTCTTATGCAAAGGCGGCTCTGGCGTACGGCGCGCTGGATTATTTGGTCAAGCCGATTGAAAAGGAGCTGCTGCAGGCGGCGGTCGAACGAGCCGCTTCGCTGCTGAAGGCGGAGTCGGAGGAGCAAAGCTTCAAGCGCAAGCTGGCCGGGTATGAGCATCAGGATAAAAAAACGCAGCTGGAGGAGCTATTTGATCGGCTGACGGAGGGCGAGATTCGTCAGGAGGAGGCGGCGCGCCGGATGCAGGAGCTGGAGGCCGGGTACGGACATGCCTTGTATTCGACGCTCCTGCTGCAGCCGTACCAGCCTGAGCATGACGAGCGTTGGGGAGAGCATGAGCGACGGCTGCTGCTGTTTGCGATCTCGAATTTGGCCGGCGAGCTGCTGCACCGGTACGGAGAAGGACTTGTCATCCGCAAGGCGGACCGGCTGTGCGTCATTGTCAATCATGCGCCGAAGGCCGATTTGCTGCAATTAGCCGGGAAAATCGCTGACAATGTGCGGTTATACCTGAAGGTGGAGCTGTCCATTGGCGTAGGCAAGTGTGTGGGCGAGCTTGGGGAGCTAAAAGCCGCTTATACATCGGCAGCCGAAGCGCTTAGCCGAACATTTTTCGCGGGGCCGGGCCGCCCGATTGTATGGTCCGGGATCAGCAAGGAGCAGGCGGTGACTGACCGGGAGCTGGGAGAGACGCGGCAGCTGGCGCTACAGGCGCTGCTCGCCCAGGACCGCGAGAAGCTGGCCGAGCACAGAGGGACGCTGCTTCGACAGATCGAGCTGTACGCCTCCGGCAGCAAGGAGGCGGCTTATGTGGCGTGTTATACGGCGCTGGCCGAATGGCTGGAGGGGCTGCGGGATGTGGGCGCAGAGCCGATCGGGGCCGGCATGGACTCGCAGGCTTGGCTCTCGGCCATGCACAAGGCGCCGAGCTATGAAGAGCTGGCCGGGTATGTGGAGCAGAAATCCGAGGAGCTGCTGCAGGGACTCGAAGCGACCGGGAAAGGGAAGGAAGCGCGGCAGCTGCATCTGGTGATGGCTTATATCGAAAGCCACTACCACGAGAATTTGACGCTGGAGAGCATGGCGTCCTTGATTTATATGAACCCGTATTACTTCAGCAGCTTCTTCAAGAAGCATACGCAGCTGAACTTCAAGCAGTATTTGACGGAAGTCCGGATGAAGCAGGCGGTCAGGCTGCTGCTGTCCACCGATCTGATGATCTACGAGATTGCGGAGAAGGTCGGCTACAATAACGCCCGCCAGTTCAGCGACATGTTCAAAAAGCAGTTCGGCAAGCTGCCGCAGGAATACAAAGGCGCCAAGTGACGGCTTCGCGTGGGAGAAACCTTGATCGGACCTGTGTCCGGATCAAGGTTCTTTCGTTTGTCGGGCGGAATCCGGCAAGTGAAGGACTCGGTACGAGATTTGTCGGACCCGATTCTTTAAAGTGGCTGATGCCGCACGACTAACTCCTTAAAAGACTTCACATCAAGCTTTAAAAACCGCATACAAACGACTTCGGGGCTATGTTAGTCTTAGAACATAGAAGAAACGGCGCATGAATTCGGGGCCGATCTTCCCAACATATAAGGCTCGATTGAGATCAGGGAGGGTTTTGCGAAATGAAAAAAACAATGTTCAAGATGATGTCAGGCACGATGATCTTGTCCCTCATGCTGACGGCCTGCGGCGGAGGAGCTTCCTCGTCAGGCACCGCTCCTTCCACCGACGCTGGCTCCAAGGGCTCGGGTTCCGGCGAAGCAAAGAAGCCGGTCGCCTTCACGATCGGCTATGCGACCGGGGATCCGGCTAACAAGCAGGCGCTGGCCGATGCAATTTCTACCTTTTCGAAGGCAAATCCGCATATTAAAATTACCGATCTGAGCGAGGGCGGCTCGCAGGCGTACCTCGACTGGCTGAAGACGAAGGACGCCGTCAACGAATTCCCGGACCTCGTGGAAATGCGCGATACCCAGCTGTTTGCCGACGCCGGCAAGCTGGTTGAGCTGCCGAGTGAGCTTGTGGAGCTGTTTAAGGATGCGCCGAAGGTAAACGGTAAAAATTACACCGCGCCAATCGGCGGTACGGCGCCTCAGGGTATCATTTACAGCAAAAAGGCGTATGCGGCTGCAGGTGTTACAACAGAGCCGAAAACGTATGACGAGTTCCTCGCCATTCAGGAGAAGCTGAAAGCAAGCGCTATTACGCCGATCACGTTCGGAGGCAAGGACATTTTCCACTGGGGCTTCTGGGTAAACAAGTTTCTAATGGACGAGGTGCTCGCTGACGATCCGAACTGGAACTCCAAGCGGACGAAGGGGCAAGTGAGCTTTACGGACGCGGGGCCGAAAAAAGCGATGGAAAGCCTCAACGAGCTGTTTACGAAGGGCTATGTAGATAAAGGCTATCTGAGCACGGCGGACAACCAAACCGCTTCGATGCTCGTAACGGGAAAAGCCGCGCAGCTCTTCTCCGGTCCGTGGATGTTTTCACAAATTTCGCAGGCCGATCCGAAGTTCGAATTCGGCTGGTATCCGGTGCCGGACCGCAAGGGACGGGTAATTGTGAACGGCTTGAACAGCCAGCAGGGCTGGGCGCTGTCGGCCAAGGCCGGACAAGATGCCGATAAGAAAGCGGCGATTATCGAATTCGTGAAGTTTTTCTTCTCCAAAGACCAATACACGAAATTCCTGAAATCGGTCAACGGCATTCCTTCAACGAAGGAAGCGATTACGTACGACTCGGGTCCACAGATGAAGCGCGTGCTGGAGGTCATGAACGATTCGAAGACGATCAAATCGCTGATGATCAACAGCTTCTGGGGCGAAAACCAAATGCCTCCGCAATGGCGCAACTGGTACTACAAGCTGATCCAGGAATGGCTGGCCAAGGGCGATTTCAGCGATGCGTATTTGAAGAAAATGGACGCGGAGTGGGATGCCAACGTGAAAGCGAACGCCGCCGCAAAATAATCGGGTTAGGCAGCAGGGAGTGAGAGAGAGCATGGCCAATACAGAGACCATCAGCGGGTATACCGGCACGAATACCGTCCGAAAAAAGAAAAAGTCTTGGGTGTCGTTTTCGGTATGGTTTATATTGCCTTCCTTTTTGTTGTACACGCTGTTTGTCATCTACCCGACACTGAACAGCGTCAATCTCAGCTTTACCTCGTGGGACGGCGTCAGCACGGAAATCAAGTACATCGGCTTTGATAATTTCATCGAAATGTGGCATAGCGAGCGGGTGTTTAACGCGCTGAAAAACACGCTTATTTTATCCATATCGCTTGTTGTGCTGGAAAATGTACTGGCGATTGCGCTGGCGATGCTGGTTGACCAGGTACGCTGGTTCAAAAATCTGTTTCGCAGCATTTTTTATTTCCCCGTCCTGCTGAGCGGCATCGTGATGGGCTTCGTCTGGGCGATCATCTTCAACTACAACTTCGGCGTCATCTCGCAGCTGCTGGAGAAGCTGGGTCTCGGCAGCTTGAAAATTGACTGGCTCGGCAACCCCGACTATGCGATGCTTGCGATTATCGTGACGACCGTCTGGAAAAGCTCCGGCTATTATATGATCATCTACCTTGCCGGCTTGCAGGGCATTCCGCCTGAAATGCACGAGGCGGCCGCGATCGACGGCGCAAACCGCTGGCAGCAGTTCCGCCACATTACGTTTCCGCTGCTCGCGGGTGCGATGACCGTCAGCGTGATGCTGTCGATGATCGGAGCGCTGAAAATATTCGACCAGATCGCGGTGATGACAGACGGCGGCCCGGGCTTTGCGACGGAGACGTTGACCTATATCGTGTACAAGGTCGGCTTCGGCGAGCTGCGGCAGGGCTACGGTACGGCGCTCTCGCTTGTGCTGTTCCTGCTCATTCTGATCGTCTCGCTTATTCAAGTGAAGCTGCTGCGCAAAAGGGAGGTGCAGATGTAGCATGTACAAATCCGCCAGATGGATTGAGCTCAGCTTGTTTACGATTACGCTTGTGTTGGCTGTCTTGTTCTGCTTTCCGATTTACTTCAGCGTGATTTCCGCCTTCAAGAGCAATGGCGAAATTTTACGAGATGCGGTTGCGTTTCCAGGCAGCTTTTATATCGACAGCTTCAAGTTTTTGTGGACGAAAACCGATTTTCCGCAAGCGATGCTCAACAGCGCGACTTTGACGGTGACCTCGATCCTCTTTATGATCCTGCTTATTCCGATGGCCGCTTATGCGATTGAGCGAACGGGCAAGAAGTGGACAAATGCGGTATATGTGTACTACTTGGCCGGGATGATGATTCCGTTCCAGGTGTACATGATCCCGTTGTTCAAGCAGATGAAGACGCTGGGACTGTACGGCACGATGACGGCGCCGATTTTGATCTATATCTCCGGCTCCGTCGGGATGGGCGTGCTGCTGTTCACCAGCTTCATCAAGGGGATTCCCGCGGAGATCGAGGAAGCGGCTGCGATCGACGGCTGCTCGCGCGTGCGAACCTTTTGGCAGATCGTCTTCCCGCTGCTGGGACCTTGCACGGCCAGCCTGGTCGTGCTGCAGGGGCTGGGCATCTGGAACGACTTCCTGATGCCGAGCCTGGTGCTCTCTTCAGGCAAGCCCAAGACGATGATCGTCGAAATTTTTAAATTTGTCGGCGAGCTGGCTTCCCAGTGGGATATGGTATTTGCCGGTACGGTCATCTCGATTATTCCAGTGCTGCTTGCCTTTATATTCCTGCAAAAATATTTCGTCAAAGGCATCGCGGCCGGAGCGACGAAAGGGTAAACGATTCCGAAGGACCGGATGACAATATTTTACTATAAGCCGCATAATTGTGTCATTTATTAATCGTCGGATTAAGACTAGAATAGAGGGGGGAACACATTAATAAGGAGGAAAGACCGATGAATAAAGAGATGTTTGAGCAGTATACCTGGTTAAATGAAGACCGTATCCGGTTTGAAGAGGATCGGCTCATTCTGCACGCTCCCGAGAAAACCGACTTTTTTTGCGATAACGGAGCAATTGGCGAAGAAGGAATAACTCCGGAGAGTCTTGTGAATGCCCCGTTTTTTCACACCGAGGTTGCGGGCGATTTTGTGATGCGGGTTCAAGTAAGCCATGCTTTTGCAGATACGTACGACTCGGCTTCGATTATGGTATTTAAGGATGAGACGGTTTGGGCAAAGGCTTGCTTTGAATTAACGGATTTTGACACCCATGCTGTCGTTAGCGTAGTCACGAACCAAACCTCGGATGATGCCAATGGCTGTAATATTGAGGGTCAAGAAGTATGGCTGCAGATGGCCCGCGTTGGCAATTCATTCGCCTTTCACTACTCCCTGGATGGCGAGAACTACGCTATGATGCGTTTCTTCAGTCTTCCGGCAGGCGAACGGGTAAAAGTCGGATTACTGGCGCAAGCGCCTACCGGAAAGGGCGGCGATCGTATTTATCGAAACTATTCGCTGGAGCTTCGCTCGGTGAAAAATATACGAGCTGGAAAGTGACCAAGCCTGCGAAAAGCCCTCTTGGCGCAGCACCGCGGAAAGCCAACCCCGGAGCTGCACCCAAAGGGTTTTTTCCGCGTACCTCAACATAAAAGCAATAAATTTGCAAATATCATAATATTAGTTATAATTTTGGGGTATCGCTGCCAAAAGCAAGCAGGCGGTAAGTAAAGGCGTAGAGTGCATCTTGAATACGCAGGTGACGGCTAGCGGCAAATTGACGGCGTGGGGCCAGCAGCATGATTCGGGCACGTTGAAGCCGACGAGTGGGAGAAGTTATGAGGTTGCTTCTTTAGCTGCTCAAGAAAGCGCTAACATTGTGAAGATTTTGAAAACAAGACCGTCAACCAGCCGAATCTCCGCTTCGATCAAGGGGCCGAGGATTGGTTTAAGGCTGTACAGCTTACAGGCATCCGGGTCGAGAAAAAGAACGGTGACGTCGTTGTTGTCTTCGATCCGAAAGCGACAACGCCAATTTGGGCGCGGTTTTACGAAATCGGCACCAACAAACCGATTTTCGTTGGCCGTGACGGTGTCGTAAAGTACAAGCTCAGTGACATTGAGAAAGAAAGAAGAACAGGCTACGCCTGGTATGGAAACTGGCCCT
This sequence comes from Paenibacillus sp. sg306046, assembly GCF_059821225.1. Classification (NCBI taxonomy): domain Bacteria; kingdom Bacillati; phylum Bacillota; class Bacilli; order Caryophanales; family Paenibacillaceae; genus Paenibacillus; species Paenibacillus sp. sg306046. The sequence continues at coordinate 58,531 of NZ_JCAMRT010000003.1, read as the reverse complement.
CCAAGTAAGCTCAACGAGCTTGAGGCTTCGCGAGGACGAGGAAGCCTTGCTCCGGAAAGCAGCTGCGGAAAAATCCGCAGCTGCTTTTTTTTTGTGTTGTGTTCGGTATACCGGCAGCGGTGGAGCGCAGCAAGCTTGACCCGCACAGCCGCATATCAAAAAAAGCCCTTTCAAAAGTCAAAAATGGCATGTTTAAGGCTGTTGTGATAGCGGTTACAATTTGAGTGACGAGGAGGAGGGGTTGCTGTGATTACAATGAAGACAAGCCAAGCTGCTGTTACGAAAACGAAAAGAAGCAGCGCTTTAAAAACAAGAAGGTGGCTGTGGTGTTATATCTTCCTGCTGCCGCAAGCATTATTGTATATTTCGTTTACGTTATATCCGATGATGATGAGTTATGTTTACGCTTTTTATGAGTGGAGCGGCATTGGTCCTGTCGATGAATTTGTCGGGTTGGACAACTTTAAGGAAACGCTGCTTGATCCGTTGTTTTGGAACGCATTTAAAAACAGCTTTATTTTCATGGGCTCCCTTGTTCTTATTCAAGTCCCGCTGGCTTTACTGCTCGCTTTGCTGCTAAGCGCCTCCTGGCTGAAGGGCTCCGCAGCTTACCGGACGATTTTTTTCCTGCCTGTCGTTACAACGACGGCGATCGTGGGCCTTGTGATGAGGTTTATATTCGGGGCGTATAAAGGCTTGGTCAACGAGGTGCTGATGGCAATCGGGCTGCTGGATACGCCGGTTGACTGGCTCGGCAGCGCAGACACGGCCTTGATGATCGTTGTGCTTGTTGGTATCTGGAAATATTTCGGCATCAAGGTGATTTACTGGCTGTCAGGCATTTCGACGCTGCCCAAGGACTTGTATGAAGCGGCCAAGGTAGACGGCGCCACGCCCGTCCAAAGCTTCCGGTTCGTTACGGTGCCGCTGCTGATTCCTGTCGGTACCGTTATTGTATTATTATCGGCGGTGAATGCCCTTCATGTGTTTGATTTGGTGCAGTCCATGACGGGCGGCGGCCCATCGTTTGCGACGGATATGGTTGATGTTTATATTTACCGATACGCATTTGGCGGCGGCGGGGAGTCCAGAATCGGATTTGCTTCAGCGGCCGGGGTCGTATATGGCTTTGCGATTTTGTTTGTATCGCTCGCTTTTGGCCTGCTTTCTCGCCTGGCGGGCGGAAAGAAGCGCGGAGCGCAGCATTAGGGGCGTGAGCTTTCACATTTTGGGATAAGGAAGGGATCAACATGGACACTGCAAAACCTGTGAAGAAGCTGATGGTTCCCATCACACACCTGCTGTTGATCGGGACAGGCCTGGTTTGGATTTACCCGTTTATCTGGATGGTCATGGCGTCGTTTAAGACGAATTCCGAATACATCTCCAGTGGACTAGCGATTTTTCCGAAAACGTTTCAATTCGATAATTATGTACGAGCCTGGGAAACGGCGAAATTTTCGGTGTACTTCTATAATACGGTCATCATGTCCGTATCCGTTGTTCTGATTGTTGTTTTATTATGCGGGATGACCGGGTATGTACTGGGGCGTTTCGAATTTCCGGGCCGCAAGCTGGCGCTCATCGTCGTCGCGGCAACATTGTTTTTGCCGAAGGGCTACACGATTATTCCGATTTACACGTTCGTAAACTCACTCGGCTTAAATAATACGCTGGCCGGGGTCATCCTGGCGGAAGCCGGCGGCGCGCATGTGTTATTTATTTTATTGTTTACCGCTTTTTTCCGCGGCGTCCCCAAAGAACTGGAAGAGGCGGCGCAAATTGACGGAGCAGGCTTTTTGCGCACCTTTATTCAAGTCATGCTGCCGCTGGCGAAGCCGACCATTGCGACAACCGGAATTTTACAGTTTATGTACACTTGGAATTCCTTCTTGATTCCGTTAGTATTTACTCTAAGTAAACCGGAATTAAGAACGCTGGGGGTAGGCATGTATCAGTTTGTCGGCGAGCATTCCGTCGATTGGACGGGCGCCGCGGCTGCGGCGAGCATCTCGCTCATTCCGATCATTGTCATATTTGTGCTGTTCCAGCGCTACTTCGTTGAAGGGATTGCCGGTGCTGTCAAAGGATAGGGGAGACCGCAAGTGAACAGATTTGTCGAGCTGCTGGATCAATGGACGAATCACATTAAGCTTCGACCTAAATTGCTGATGACCTTTTATTGCATTAGTATTGTGCCGCTTGCCCTTACAGCGGCTTTCTTTTATTTGACGTTAACCGAGTCGCTTGGCGAAGAGGTAGGGGCATCCATGGTGCAGACAACGCGTCAGGTTGACGAGCGAATAAGCTCATTTACCGAAGAAACGACTCATTTGATCAAGATTATTCAGTTTGACCCGGATACGCAGGCTTTTTTGGATTGGGAAGACCCGGCGGATTTGTCGCTAATTCCTAGTCTTCAGGCGCTAAGAAATTTGATTTCGACCGTTGCCAACCAAAATACGCATATCCGCGGCATCTTTGCGGTGAACGATCACGGCAATTTCGTCTCGGCCAGCAAAGATTTGCCGAAGCTTAGCTTTAATTTTTTAAATGACCCTTGGTACCGCGAGGTCCTTGGGCAGAAAGGTTTTCGTTTGCTTCCCGCTCATGAGCAAAACTATGCCCAAGGGGCGCCGGTTGTGACGTTTGCAGCCCGAATATTCAAGGTTTCCGATCTCAAAGAAAGCGGGACCCTGCTGCTGGATTTTGACGCGCACTTTTTATCCGGTATGATCGACACGATCCAGGTCGGGACCACGGGCTCCGTCTATATGATCTCGCAGGCGGGGAATGCTGTCGTTAGCGTCAAGGGAGACGATCAGGCAGAGCGTCTGATCAAGCAAATTCATGAGCTGCCGGCGTTTCAGCAGGATCGGGGGTATTTGCTGACCAAGGTGAACGGGATGGAAACGCTGGTTGGCTTCTCCACCTCCAAAGCAACAGGCTGGAAAATTGTCGCGGCCGTCCCGTTCCACGAGGTGTCCGGCAAAATCGAAACCTTGAAGTGGGCGATTTTGATCATCGTTTGCGCAGCGCTCGGGTTTATTGTGTTAATTGCGAATTACTTGAGTCGAGCGATTACAAATCCGATGATTCGGCTTGCCGAATATATGAAGCGAGTTGAGAAGGGGGATTTATCCGCACGTGTGCCGATCGACCGCGGGGATGAGCTGGGCTTGCTGACACGGCGCTTTAACCATATGCTGGAGCAGGTTCAGGAATTGGAGGAAGAAGTGTACTTGTCCGAAATCAGGCAAACCCGGCTTCAGCTGTTAAACCGTGAATCCGAGCTGAAAGCATTGCAGATGCAGATCAACCCTCATTTTTTGCATAACACCTTAAATACGATCAAATGCGTGGGCGAAGTTTATGAGGTGAAGGAAGTCGCCATTATGAGCGAAGGGTTGGCCGACATGTTCCGATACAGCGTGGACACCGAGAAATATAAGCTGCTGCGCCAGGAAGTGGAGCATGTCAAAGCTTATATTCAAATTATTCAGGTCCGATATCCGGAGCGAATCCGCTGTCACTTTGAGATTCCGGCCGAGCTGGAAGAGCAGCCGGTGCTCAAATTAATTTTGCAGCCTTTGGTGGAAAATGCGATCGAGCATGGCTTGATCCCGAAATCATCGCCAGGAGACATTTGGATCACGGCTTTTGAAGCGGAGACGGACGAGCTTGTTTTACGCGTCAGGGATAACGGAGTAGGCATTTCAGCGGAGCGCTTGCGGGAGATCAGGCAGAAGCTTGCCCGCCGCGCAGACGAGGCTGTTGACGGCGACGAGCCGCTGGCCGGTCATGTAGGCTTGCATAATGTCAGCCAGCGGCTATATTTAAATTATAACGGGCAAGGAAGGCTTGGCATCGAATACGATCCGCAGACGGGAACGATTGCCGAAATCCGTTTACCCTTGGACGCGGACGGGGAGGCAGAAAGCGATGCATCATGTGTTGGTCGTTGATGATGAGTTTTGGATGTGTGCGGGGCTGAAAACGATTATTGCCCGGCTTGGCGTTTCATTTACAGTTACAGACTCGGCCGCTGACGGCAGGGAGGCATTGGACAAGCTGGCAGGAGGGCAGTTCGATGCCGTGATTACGGACATTAACATGCCTGGCATGAATGGACTTGAGATGATGAAGGAAATGCGGGAGCGGAAGCTCAAGCAGCCCGTTATTATTGTGTCCGCGTACAATGAATTTGAATATGCCAGGATGGCGATGCGGTTGGGGGCGGTTGATTATTTAATAAAGCCGGTGAACAACGACGAGCTTTCCGCCGTATTGATGAACCTGCAGGAGCTATTGGCCCGGCGGAAGGAAGAACCGTCAGCGGTGGAGGAAACGGCTGTCGGATTTAACGAGCTGGGCGGCGGCGTAGAGCTCGTGCAGTCGGTGCTGGGCACGATTGAACGCTCCTATATGGAGGACTTGTCGCTTGCCTTGCTGGCCGATCAGGCAGGCTTTAACTCCTCTTACCTCAGCCGGTTGTTTAAAATCGAAACGGGCAAAGGGTTTGTCCAGTACTTGAGAGAGGTCAGAATGAAGCACGCCTGCCGGATGCTCCGAGATACAAGTCTGACGAATGTTGAGATTGCGAAGCAGGTTGGCTATTGGGACGAGAAGCATTTTAGAAGAACCTTCAAAAAGGATTTTGCGATGACCCCGGGCGAATACCGGGATAAGGCGCAAAGTAAAAAATAGACCCGCGAAAGTAAAAAATGACTGTCTTAATCCCTCATCAGAAAGCGTTTACAATGAAGATGTAGCCTACGAAAGGGTGAATCAAGAGACGAGGGGGAAGTTCGATGTTCAAACGTTCAGGTTCAGTCACACTAGCAGGTGCTTTGGCAGTTACGGTCGCGCTTGCAGGCTGCTCCCAGGGGAGCAGCAATCCGGACACGAAAAATGAAAGCGCTAAAACGGGCGCTGAAGGCGAGGTTGTCTTAAAGGTCTGGAGCGCGGACTCCGCCTGGGATGGCGAGCAAAGCCCGGGTCAGCAGATCGTCAAATCCTTTAACGAGAAGTACAAGGGGCAAATTCGCGTAGAAGCGAAATATGCGCCGTGGGAAAGCCATAATACAGCCGTTCAAGCCGCCTTTGCTTCCGGGAGTGAGCCGGATGTATTTCAGCTGCCGCTTGGCTCGCAGGTTTCCGACTACGTCGGCAAGCAATTGATTCAGCCTATTTCCGGACTTGTGTCCGATACGTGGAAAAATCAATTTTACGAGGGCTCGTTTCAGGAAGGGGTTAATCAGTTTGACGGAAAGATTTATACATGGCCGGTGACGGGTCCGTCTCTTAGCTATATGCTGTACTACAATAAGGATGTACTGACTAAAGCGGGCTTGGAGCCGCGGGCTCCGAAGACGTGGGACGAGCTCAGGGACATGGCCCAAAAAGTGACGGCGCAAGGAAAAGGCGATGTTTACGGGGTCACGTTTGGAGGAGGAACCCCGGCTCGCTTCACGCAGCTGGCGATCGCTGGATTTGCGGTCGGGGCCAGTAAAGGTGAAAGCCCGTTTGACGGATTCAACTTTATCGAAGGCAAATATGACCTGGACTCCAAAGCTTGGGTGGATTCGGTCAACTACTTTTTGACCTTGAAAAAGGACGGGAGCTTTCTTCCTTCTTCCTTTATGCTGAAAACAACGGAAGCGGAGGCGCTGTTTGCCGAGGGGAAGGCGGCTTTCCTGTTAAACGGCCGCTGGGGACTGGCGAATTTGAAAAAATTGAATCCGAAGCTTAACTTTGGTTCGGCCTACACGCCGACTCCGGACGGAAGCACGCCGAAGTACGGCTATACGCTTGCTGTTCCGGAACGAAGCTATGTGGTAGCCAAAAATACGAAGCATACCAAAGAGGTTGGGAAATTTATTGAAGAAGCCATTGCCTCCAAGGAATTTTATAACATTTTTATGAAGCAAGGGATTTCATTAACGCCGATGCCGGACGTGAATGCGGATGAAAGCAATTATCCGTTCCCTGAACTCAAAGAGTTCGTTAAGGCGCATAACGATGCTTGGATACTCGGACCGGACCCATTGGCCCGTAATCCGCAGCTGGTGCCCGTCTCCAACAAAATCGGCAATTTGGTGCAGGACAAAATGAAGCCGAACACAGGTGAAGTGCTGCAAATGATCTTAAACGGCAAAACGACAAATGTGGAGGAAATGCTCAAGGAGCATACCGCCAAGCTGAATAAAAACTTGGAGGATGCGGTCGCTAAAACAAAAGCGGAGGGAGCCAAAGTCGATTTGAAGGATTTCCATTTCCCGCAGTGGGATGGCATCAGCAATTATAAGGAAGCTAAATAAACAGCTGCGCAAAGTGAATTAGACGCAGGGCCTATCCGATTGCGGCCGAATCCGATCTCGTCAGGAGGTGGATTCGGCCGGCTTTTTATCAGGCCAATGGAAGGATGAGACATAGACGATGAAGCGGCCCAATGTAATCTGGATTTTGGTTGATCAGATGCGCGCGCAGGCGATGAGTCATCGACTGGACCCGAATGTCAACACCCCGAATCTCGACCGGATGGCGCTGGAAGGGGTAAACTTCACGCATGCGCTGTCTGGAACGCCTCTTTGCTCGCCATTCCGCGGCTCGCTTGTGACGGGCAAGTATCCGCATCGCTCCACCGTTCCGGCTCTTCATTCTCCGATGTCGACCGAGGTGAAAACCGTAGCTCATGCGTTTCGGGAGCACGGGTACCGGACAGCCTGGTTTGGCAAATGGCATCTGGACGGGAATCGCCCGGAGCTGGACCTTGGAGCGTCTTCCAACCAGGCCAGCATTCGATACATCCCTCCGGAAAGAAGGGGAGGGTTTGAGGATTGGTGGGCCTACGAAAATAATAATCAGCCTTTTCATGGCTATGTTCATACGGATGGAGAGGATGGACAGCCGCGAACGGTCAGACTGCCCGGTTATGAGACGGATGCGTTGACTGATTTATGCATCGACTGGATAGAGCGGCAGGTTGAGGGAGGGCAGGCAAGCGCGAATAAGCCTTTCTTCGGTGTGCTTTCCGTGCAACCTCCGCATGATCCTTATGTAGCGCCTGCCGAGGACATGAAGCGGCATCTGCCCGCCGGTATTCGGCTGAATCCCAATGTACCGGCAGTTCAGGGGGTGGAGGACCGCGCTCGTGTCGAACTGGCCGGCTATTATGCAGCCATCGAGCGGGTGGACTTTAATGTAGGTCGGATTCGGGAGGCGTTATTGAAGCTTGGTGTGGATCAAGAAACCTATGTGATGTTTTTTAGCGATCACGGAGATTTGCATGGCGCACACGGTCAATTTCGCAAGATGGCGCCTTGGGAGGAGTCCATCCGCATTCCTTTTCTTGTGAGCGGACCGACCCGTCGAAGCTACAAGCCGAAGCGGTCGAATGCGCTGGTCAACCATGTGGACATAGCGCCGACGACACTTGGCTTATGCGGTATTCCGACGCCTGAGGGTATGGAGGGCTTCGATTATTCACCTCTCATTTTGGACCCGTCGCTCTATTCCGATTCAATCGCCGTGCCGGAGAGCGCCTACATCAGCTTGCCGGTTCCGCAAGCTATGCAGCCCGGACCCTTCGAGGAAGGGATCGACCGTCCGTTCAGAGGCGTAGTTACGCGTGACGGCTGGAAATACATCGCGCTGGAGCATCAGCCGTGGCTGCTGTACAATCTCAATCAAGATCCTTACGAGCAGGTGAATCTGGCGCATAATAAATTTTATCGCAGCCAGCTGCAAAGACTGCATGCAGAGCTAAAGGGATGGATCGTCAAGACCGAGGATCGTTTTGCGTTAGCTGAGCAGGCTTGGTACGACGAGGTCTAAGGTGAGGCATCAGAAAACCGCCTCAGGTTTGAACTGCATCTCCAACTGTTAGATGGTGTCTAACATTGGGGATGCAGCTCAGCCTGCGAGGCGGTTTTTACTTGCTTTTACGTTAGGATCGAATGCCGGCTTGACTGAAAAATTCCCGGTTTTCTCCCACAGCTGTCGGCTTGCCGATGATGTCAAATGTGCCTTCCAGCCTGATGTCACGGGAGGAAGCGCCAAGCATCACCGACATCGTTCCAGGCTCAATGATCCACTGCATCTTACGGTCAAGGAAGGACAATTGCTTCATCGCCACATGGAAGAACACATGTTTGCTCTCTCCCGGTTGAAGACGGAGTCGCTGATACCCGGCAAGTTCCTTGACAGGTCTTGCTATCGTAGCTATTTCATCGCGAATATACAATTGGACCACTTCGTCGCCGGCTCTTGCTCCCGTGTTGGTTACTTTGCAGCTAATCGTGATTTCTTCTTCAGGACTTACCTGCTCGCGAGAAAGCTTCAATTCCGAGTAAGCGAATTGCGTATACGATAAGCCGTGACCGAATGGATAGATCGGCTCCAGCGACTCGTTCACATAGCCGTCCTTCGTGACGAATAAATCGACGCCGCGACCTTCGTAGCCGCTCCCGTTGCGATGGGCATAATACACCGGCACTTGACCTGCGCTTCTGGCTACGCTAACCGGCAGCTTGCCCCCCGGGTTATATTCGCCGAGGAGAATATCTGCGATCGCCTGCGCCCCCGCCTGCCCGGGATGCCATACCTCCAGGATGGCCGGCAGATGCTCCGCGATCCAAGGGCTGCTGAGCGGACGGGCGCTCATATGCACGAGAACGATCGGAGTGCCGGAGGCATACACCGCTTTGACCAGCTCCTCCTGCACGCCCGGCAGGCCCAGTCGGGAAGAATCATTCCCTTCTCCGGTCGTACACGGCTTGCCGAACCCGTCTTTCCCTCCGACTACGAGAATAACAAGATCAGCTTGCTTTGCCGCGGATACGGCTTCTGCAAACCCGGCTTGCTGCCGGCCGTCAAGCGGACAGCCCTCGCAATACGTAACCTCTGCCTGCTGCAGTCTGTTCTGCAGCTCTTGATAGAGGGTCGTCATGTGGGGATAAGCTTTGGGCAAGTAGTCGGTTTCAAGCTCATGCAGCTGAGCCTCATAGGGTAAAACGGATGAATCGGTCACTTCAACGCCAACCATTTTGGCCATGCCAAAAAATAATTCTTTGCTGGCGGGATGGGAATAGCCGCCGAACAAATTGCGCAGCGTATTCGCATTGGGTCCAATAACGGCAACCTTCCTCAAGCTGCCGGGCAGCGGCAGCAGGCCGCCTTCATTTTTCACGAGCACGACCGATTCCCGGGCAATCGTCAGTGCCAGCTGATCATGAGCAGGCTGGCCAAAGACGGCTTCGATTCGCTCAAGCTCCGGATACGGCTGCTCGAACAGCCCGAGACGAAGCTTCAATTCCAGCACCCTTCGGACGGATCGCTCCACGTAAGACAGCTCCAGCTCACCGGCTTCAATCGCCTCCAGCAGCTCAACGCCGTATCCATTAATGTGGGGCAGCTCCATGTCCATCCCGGCTTTGAGCGCCTGTATGCCTGCATCCTTCATGGTGGCAGCTGTTCGGAAAGAGGTGACGAGTTTATCAATCGACCGATAATCCGATACGGTAAGCCCTTTGAATCCGAGTTCTCCGCGCAACAAATCGGTTAAAATCGCTTCCGACGCAATAATGGGTTCCCCATCCAGCGTGCTGTAGGAGTTCATAATCGACGTGATACCCGCTTTGCGGATCACGGCTTCGAAGGGCTTGGCATACACCTCGCGAAGCGTTCGCGGCGCGATTTGCTCCTCGGTCATATTCAGTGCGCCTTCAGTCATGGAATATCCCAGAAAATGCTTGGCTGCGGCTGATACGCCTTCGTGCAGGGCTTGGCCCTGCAAGCCTTTGACGTACGCGACACCCAGACTGGCAATCAGCGTCGGATCTTCGCCGAACGTTTCGCCGATTCGTCCCCAGCGCGGGTCGCGGCCTACATCGAGGACAGGGGAAAGCGCCTGCCGGATGCCAACGGAGCGGAATTGCTGCCGCACCACCTCCGCCATTTCGCTAAGCCGCTCCGGATTCCAGGCTGCGCCAAGGCCGATCGCTAGCGGGAAGCTCGTAGCCCCTGGCATCATGGCCCCGGACAAAGCTTCTCCATGGAATAGAGCAGGAATGCCTAATCTCGTGTTTTGCACCGCCTGCTGCTGAATGTGCTGAATGAGCTGCGCGACTGGAAGCGGACCAGCCAATTTCCCGAATAAGATGGTGGAGATTTGGCCGATTCCATGCTTCATTTTTTGTTCCTGCCGATCATCGGTAAGCTGTGGATTCCACATGATGCAGCTTAGCTGGGCGATTTTTTCTTCAAGTGTCATGTGGGACAGCAGGTCGTCCAATCGTTCTTCGACGGGAAGCATGTGGTTGCGATAGGTAGATGGCGTACGATTCATTGGATATCTCTCCTCATCCTGCATAAAGTGATCGCCCCTTTATTGTAAACGCTTACTAATCATTGAATAAGAGTCATGTTTTTTACTTTGTCAGGTTCAATTTTTTACTACAGGCTGGGCAGCGATCAGGTGAAAAACAAGAGGAAGCCGCAAAACCTAAAAAAATGCCCTGACAAAAGTCAAAAAAAGAAGGTTTAACGAGCGAATGATAGCGATTACAATGTGAATCACACGGAGATTCATTCATGAACTAAGAAAGGGGGGCTGCCGATGACGCCGTCGCACATGAACTTTGTTTTTTTCTTTCCGGATGAGCTGAGAGCGGAGAGCTTGGGCTGCTACGGCCATCCGTTTGTGCAAACGCCGAACCTCGATCAGTTTGCCGAGCAGGGCGTCCGGTTCGAGCAATGCCATGTACAAAATACCGTATGCACACCGTCGCGCTGCAGCCTGATGACAGGGCTGTATCCGCATGTAGCGGGACATCGCACGCTTTGGCATTTGCTGCAGCCGCATGAGCAGAGCTTGTTCAGATATTTGAAGGAGCAGGGCTACCAGATCAAATGGTTTGGGAAAAATGACTTGTACTCCTCCGAATATTTGCAGGAGGTGCTGGGTGAAGAGGCCGTACAGGATTATGGGCAAACGAAGCGGGAAACGTTTGGCAAGAAAAACCCGTTTGCCGAGTCAGATCCGCGTTACTACAGTTTTCTGATGGAGCCTGATGTCAGCGAGACGAGGTTGACGGAAACGGACTTGTATATTCAGAAGGCGATCGACTTTTTACAGTCCGCTGAGGCGAAGGAACAGCCGTTTATGATCTTTTTGCCTACGCTGGCTCCTCATGCGCCTTATGTCATTCCGGAACCTTACTACAGCATGTACAAGGCGGAGGACGTGCCTAAGCTGCGGGCAGCCACCGGCGAACAGAAGCCGTCGTTTCATCAGCTGATCCGACGCTATCGCAGGCTTGATCAGCTTACGGATGACACGTTAGAGCGTGTGCATGCGGTATATCTGGGTATGATCAGTCACGTGGATGCGGCATTCGGCAGACTGATGGATACGCTAGAGGCAGGCCGTTATATGGACGATACGACGGTCATTGTGGCTTCGGATCACGGGGATTATGCAGGCGATTACGGTCTCGTTGAGAAATGGCCGACCGGTATGGAGGATTGTCTGACGCGGGTTCCTCTGTTGATTCAGTCGCCGGGCGGCCGGGCAGGTCATGTCGTGAAGGAGCAGGTGGAGCTGTTTGATATCATGGCAACGGTTTTGGAGCTTGCGGGCATTGAACCTCGGCATGATCATTTTGCCCGCTCGCTTGTTCCACAGCTGCACGGCAAAGCCGGAGACCCGGAGCGGTATGTATACGCTGAAGGCGGCTATGATTTGCGGGAGCTTCACTGCTTTGAAGGCGGAGAGGTATCGGATGCTTTCTTTGTGATCCAGCCCGGCAATCCGTATTGGCCGAAAGGAAGGCAGCAGCAGGAGCATCCGGCCAGCGTATGCCGCACGACGATGATCCGCTCGCTTGCGTACAAGCTGATTCGGCGCACATCGGATCGACACGAGCTGTACGATCTGCAGCAGGACCCGGACGAGCTGCATAACGTCTACGAGCTTCCGGCGTATGAGCCGATCAGGCGGAAGCTGGAGCAGGCCTTGCTGGAATGGTACATGCGGACATCGGACGTGGTCCCGAGGACGAAGGATTCCAGATTGTTCATTTCTCGAAGAGGGTGAGAAGCAGCGATGGGGAGGAAAGCGATTGTAATTTTGCTGGATACCTTGAACCGGCATATGCTGGAGGCTTACAACGAGCAAACCTGGGTCCAGACGCCAAATATTTCAAGATTGGCCGCAAAATCGGTCATTTTCGACCAGCATTGGTCTGGCTCCTTGCCGTGTATGCCAGCTCGAAGAGATGTGATGACGGGGCGGCTGGCGTTTCTGGAGCGAGGCTGGGGCGGCCTGGAGCCTTTTGATGTGACTTTACCGCAAGTATTGCGGGAGGACCGTATCTTTTCGCATATGGTGACCGACCATTATCATTATTTTGCCAGAGGGGGAGAAAATTACTGCCAGACGTTCGATACCTGGGATTTTCACCGGGGACAGGGGACCGATCCGTGGGTATCGCGGGTTAATTCGCCCCAGCTCCCGGCTTCCTACTATGGGCAGATTTGTCCGCAGTATGAGCAGAATCGCGCTTTGTTTGCACAGGAAGAGGATTACTCGGGTCCGCGAACGATGCAGGCCGCTTGCCGCTGGCTGGAGGAAAATCGGGAGGCAGACCGCTTTTTCCTGATGGTCGAAGCGTTTGATCCGCATGAACCTTTTGATTGTCCGCAGCATTACGTTGACAGGTATCAAGAGGAGTATAGCGGCCCTCGGTACGATTGGCCAAGCTACGGCCGGGTAACGGAGCCGGAAGAAGCGACCGCCCAGCTCCGCAGACGTTATGCAGCCAACTTGACGATGATTGACAGCTGGCTCGGCAAGCTGCTGGATGTCATGGATCAGCAAAACCTGTGGGACGATACGCTTGTTATTTTCACGACCGACCACGGCTTGCTGCTGGGAGAGCATGAATGGACAGGTAAAAACTTCATGCACGCCTACAACGAGATCGCCCATTTGCCGCTTATGGTTTATGCTCCGGGCATTCCGAATGGTCAGAAGCGCATTCAGGCATTGACGCAAAATATCGACCTTATGCCGACGATTTTGGATTATTTCGGTCTGGAGATCCCTGCGACTGTCAGGGGACATTCGCTGCTTGGGCTGCTGGACGGCTCAACGGACAAAATCAGGGAGCGGGCGTTGTACGGGATGTTTGGCATGAGTGTGAACATTACCGATGGACGGTATACGTATTTCAGAGCGCCGGCCTGGGCGGATAATACCCCTTGTTATGCTTACACAGCTATGCCGACAGCGTTTAGAGGCTTTCATGGAACCGGGATCGAGCGACAGATCGAAGCGGGCAGATTTTTGAGCTACACGGATTACCCTGTATTCCGTATTCCGACGAGTCAGACCGGGCAGCCGTTCAGATTTTCGGAGCGTTTTCAGGAGTCGCCTTTATTTCATCTCGAATCCGACTACGCGCAGCAGACGCCTGTAGCGGATGAGCGGCTGGTTTCCTATTATACGGAGCAATTGATCGAAGCGATGCGGGACGAGCATTGTCCAGCGGAGCAGTTTACCAGACTGGGGCTCGCCCTTGACCCTGAGCTTTGACGGAATCTGCGAGTGGCTGCTGGATCAACAAATGATGTCAACAAACTATAGATCAGAGGTGCAAACAAGATGAAATTAATCAGCTTTAGCTACGAAGGAAATACACGGGTTGGCAGCTTGGAGGAGTCGATTGTCATTGACCTGCATAACGCTTACCGTGCAATGCTTGAAGCGGATGGCCTCATTCGTTCGGTTCAGATCGCCGAGGCTTTTGTTCCGGCTAACATGGTGGAATTTTTGCAGGGAGGCGGGCAAAGCATCGCTTTCGCCAAACAAGCCATTGATTATGTGACGAGTAACGAAGTGAAAGCAGCCTATAAAATCAAGTATCAAGTGTCGGACGTCAAAATCGAAGCTCCTGTGCTGAATCCCGGAAAAATGATTTGCGTCGGCCACAATTACCGGGAGCACATTTTGGAGATGGGACGCGGCCTTCCGCCGGTTCCGGTCATTTTTGCCAAGTTCAGCAATACGATTATCGGACCGCAGGACGACATTCCCTATTATCCGATTTCGGAGCAGCTGGATTATGAAGCGGAATTTGCTTTTGTGATCGGCAAGCGGGCAAGACATGTTTCGCAGGAGGAGGCGCTCGAGTACGTTGCGGGTTATACCATTGTCAATGATGTGACTTACCGGGACATCCAACGAAGAACGCTGCAATGGCTGCAAGGGAAAACGGTCGAGGGCAGCGCTCCGATGGGGCCTTGGCTGGTTACCGCGGATGAGCTGCAGGACCCGTCCGGCCTCGAAGTCGTGTTAACCGTTAACGGCGAAGAGCGCCAGCGCTCTAACACGGCAAACCTGGTGTTCAGCGTTCAATACTTGGTTGAGTTTTTATCCAATCTGATGACGCTGGAGCCGGGGGATATCATTCTTACCGGCACGCCGGGCGGTGTAGGCGTCGCTCGCGAGCCGCAAGTATTTCTGAAGGATGGCGATGTCGTGCGCATCGAAATCGACCGTATTGGCGTTTTGCAAAACACCGTGAAGCTCACGAGCGAAGGGAGTGCAGGAATTTGAAACAAATCATTGCTTCCATCCACGAAACAACAGATCAGATTATGCACGTGTCGGCCCAGCTATCCGAAGAAGCCATCAGATTCAAACCGGCGGAAGATAAATGGTCGGTTCTTGAAGTCCTCGCACATCTTGAGGAAGCGGTTCCATACTGGTTGAACGAGCTTCAGGCCACCTTGAAGGCGCCTGGCTCGGAATGGGGACGCGGCTTGCAGCACGAGGGGCGACTTGCCGCTGTAGCCGAGGCGCACAAACGAACCGTTTCCGAGGTGCTTCAAGGCTTCGAGCAAACGAAGCGGCAGGTGGAGGACGTTCTTGGCTCCATTAGCGAACATGACTTGAAGCTGGAATCTCCGAGCCGGAATCCGCGCTTTGGCACAAAGCCGATGTCGTTTATCGTGGACCATCTGCTCATCGAGCATCTGCATGTCCATCTGAAGCAAATTCAAAGAAATATCGCTCAATTTCAAGCTAATCAATAAACGGATGATCCTAAATCTTGCTAAATGAGGTGCGAAGCTATGGCAGAGAAAATGGATTTTTTTCAAAGTGAAGCCGTTCAGGATTTTAACCGGGAAATTGAAAAGTATCATTTAGGTCCGCTGTGGAATGCGATTCCCGCATTGATGCACAAGGAGCCTACGCCACAGGCTGCCGCGTATTTATGGAAATGGGAAACGCTTTATGCCAAGCTCATGGAAGCTCGTGAAATTTTTACACCAGACCGCGGGGGAGAACGCCGTGCCATTTATTTGCAAAACCCCGGCTTGACCAACCGTCAGCCGTGGGGATGGGCGTCCACAACGCAAACCCTTTACGCGGCTGTCCAGCTGCTGCTGCCCGGCGAAATCGCGCCGTCCCACCGTCATACGCAGAGCGCGCTTCGTTTTATTATGCAAGGGGAGGGCGCGTACTCCATCGTCCAGGGCGAGCGCTTCTTCATGGAGGAGGGGGATTTCCTTACAACGCCGAAGGGACTTTGGCACGGTCATGCGCATCTTGGCGATAAGCCGATGATCTGGATGGACTGCCTGGACATTCCGACCATCTATGCGATCGGCGGCACCTTCTTCGAGAGTCATCCTGAAAAAATCGAGCAGCCAAGTGTGGCGGATCACTACAGTCCCGGTAACTACGAGGGCGGCATGATGCGGCCGATTGCAGACCGGGAGCCGAAGATTGCTCCGGTGGGCTCGTATAAATGGTCGAAAACGCTTGCCGCGCTGGAAGGGATGGAACGCTTTGCGCCAGATCCTTATGATGGATATGCGGTTGAATTTATGAATCCTTCAAATGGACATACAGCAAATCCGAACATTGCGGCCTGGATGCACAAGCTGCCGGCCGGGTTTCATTCGAAAGCGCATCGGCATACGCATTCCTCGATCTATCAGGTGTTTAAAGGGTCAGGCTATTCCATCATTAACGGAATTCGTTACGACTGGTCGCAAGGGGATTTCTTCGTTGTGCCGAACTGGGCCTGGCATGAGCATGTTGCGTTGGAGGACGCCTATCTGTTTTCGGCCAGCGATCTGCCCATCATGGAGAAATTTGATCTTCAACGGGAGGAAGGCTATACGCTGCATCAAGGCCAGCAACCGGTAACAGGGGAATTTCAGCCGCTGCTTCCTTGATCAACCGGGCGCAAAACGTTCAGGTGGAGGAAATGATCTCACCGTTATCAACCGGCTGACCCCACAAGGTTAGCCGGTTGATTTTTTGTTAACCAGGATGGGGAGAATGAACTTTGGCATGCTTTGCCATAATAAGGCGTGATCAACGGATCGGAAAGGAGACAGGTCTTTCGATTTAACCCCTTTATTCCGAACCAAGCACCTCTTATTCGGCCGTATACATAGAACTACTTGATCTTGCTTCAGTTTTCGCCATTTTGTTTCTCGGGAACCTTCCTTTTGGGTATGAAGCTATACAACAAACGGCTACCAAATCGCTTATCGAGCTATTTTTTAATATTGGATTCGTATCCTGTTTTGACAAATAGCGCATACCACAGCATGACATTGAACCTCCATTATATCTTTGTAAATATACTACTACATAATGTTTGAGATTTTTGTCGAAAGCTGGACGCTTGCTTCATAATTTGTATAATATGTGTCTATATTTAAAAAGTTTGCAAAAAATAATATATATGCTAATATAGTAATTAGTTGTTAGGCTATTAACTTACTTCGACTTAATCGACGTTTCGGCGCGTTAAGAAGTGTAAGGGTCATAATTTTACACAGGATCAAGTGTACATGCTTATCGAGCCTTCTCTAGGGAGGGTGCCGTAGGCATTTTTTTGTTTTTTCGAATTCATGATTTCGTCTGGGAGGGCATTTCAAAATGCCTGGCATGTACCTGTATGAATCTAATGGGAGGGTGGCAGATGCATACATGATTACTTACGTTTTCCCGGGGCAGGGCGCCCAAAGAAAAGGAATGGGTGAAGCGCTTTTTGATGAATTTAAGGACTTGACCTTGCAGGCGGATGAAGCACTCGGCTATTCGATCAGGACACTTTGTTTGGAAGATCCGGATTTGAAATTGAATCAAACGCAGTATACCCAACCTGCCCTCTATACTGTAAATGCATTCAGCTACTTTAAGAAGCTGGAGCAATTCGGCAGAAAGCCGGATTTCGTTGCCGGGCATAGTCTGGGCGAATACAACGCGCTTCTGGCGTCGGGAGCCTTTGATTTTATTACCGGACTTATGTTAGTGAAGAAACGGGGCGAGCTCATGAGCCGGGCAGAGGGCGGCGGAATGGCTGCAGTCGTCGGGTTAAGCGAGGAACAAATCAGGGAGGTCATCACGCAGCATCACCTGACAAGGATAGACATTGCCAATCTGAATAGTCCGTTTCAGATCGTCATTTCAGGTCCGAAAGCGGATATCGAACAAGCCCGAACGACGTTCGAGCAGATTCAGGCTGTTAAAATGTATATCCCGCTCAGGACAAGCGGCGCATTTCATTCCCGCTATATGGCGGAAGCCGCAAACGAGTTTGAATCCTTCCTGAACCGGTATGAATTCGAGCGGATGGATATCCCGGTCATTTCCAACGTTTATGCCAGACCATACAAGCCATCCGATGTGAAAGGCAATCTCGTCAAGCAGATTACGAATTCCGTGAAATGGACCGAGAGCATCCGCTATTTAACGGGGCTTGGGGACATGGCTTTTGAAGAGCTTGGACCGGGCAAGGTGCTGACCGATTTAATCGGGCGCATTCAAGCGGAAGCGGAGCCGCTTGTCGTGGAAGACGAGGTCCCCGAGCAAGAAACCCGGGTTGTTGAAGAAGCAGAGGAAGCATTTGCGGTCGCGGCACAAGAAGCGAAACCTGTCCGGAACGGGTGGGGAGAAATCTTGCCTGCCTCGCTGGGAAGCGCCGAATTTAGAAAAGACTACAAGCTTAAATACGCTTATGTAGCCGGCGGAATGTATCGAGGAATTGCTTCCAAAGAGCTGGTTGTTCGCATGGGGAAGGCCGGAATGATGGGCTTTTTCGGAACCGGCGGCTTAAAAATGCCTCAAATTGCCGATGCGATTTACTTTATACAAAATGAGCTTGTCAACGGCGAGGCCTACGGCATGAATCTGGTGCACGACCCTTCCGAGCCGGAAATCGAAATGAACACGGTGGATCTTTACTTGCAATACGGGGTAAAGGTCATCGAAGCCGCGGCTTTTATGACGATTACGCCTGCACTGGTGAAATACCAGGCTAAGGGGCTGCTGCGCGAACGCAATGGGAAGGTAGTGTCCTCCAATAAAATCATTGCCAAAATTTCGCGTCCGGAGGTCGCCGAAGTGTTCCTTAGTCCGGCCCCCGAACGAATCGTTGTAAAGCTGCTGGAAGAAAACCAAATTTCGCAGGAGCAGGCTATGATGCTAAAAGAGGTTCCCGTAGCGGACGATATTTGCGCGGAAGCGGATTCGGGCGGCCATACCGATGGCGCGGTGGCTTATGCGTTAATACCGTCCATCCTTAAATTAAGGGATGACATGATGATGAAGTTTCGTTATTCCAAGAAGGTGCGGGTAGGGGCGGCCGGCGGAATCGGTACGCCTGAAGCGGCTTCTGCGGCTTTTACGCTAGGGGCTGACTTCATTGTAACCGGTTCGATCAACCAATGTACGGTGGAAGCGGCTACCAGCGACCAAGTAAAGGAGCTGCTTGAGCAAATGAATGTTCAGGATACAGAGTATGCTCCGGCGGGGGATATGTTTGAGATGGGCGCCAAGGTCCAGGTGCTGAAGAAGGGCTTGTTTTTTCCTGCGAGGGCAAATAAATTATACGATTTATACCGTCAATACAACTCGATTGATGACATTGATGAAATAACGAAGATTCAAATTCAGGAAAAGTACTTCAAACGCAGTTTCGAAAGCGTATACAAAGAGGTTGAGGCATACCAGCCTCCTCACGTGATTGAAAGGGCGGAACGGAATCCGAAAATTAAAATGGTCTTGATTTTCAAATGGTATTTCGCTTACAGCACCCGGCTCGCCTTGAGCGGCAATGAAGCAAGCAAGGTCGATTACCAAATTCAATGCGGCCCGGCGCTCGGCGCTTTTAACCAATGGGTGAAAGGGACGGAGCTGGAAAATTGGCGCAACCGGCACGCGGATGAAATCGGCGAAAAGCTGATGATCGAAACGGCAAGGCTGTTAAACGAGCGTTATAGCAGCTTTCAAATGGCAGCCGTCGCTATGGAATAAATTTTTTAATAAGAGAGGTTGATGATCTATGGTAAGGGAGAGCAATCAATCTTCACTGAAAAAAGATATTGCCGTTATTGGCATGGCCTGCCGTTTTCCGGGCGCCCGGAACTATGAACAGTTTTGGGGGAATTTGATTGAGGGACGTTCAAGCATTCAGGAAATCCCGAAGGAACGCTGGGATTGGCAAGCCTATTGGGGAGATCCCCAGAAGGAAAGAAACAAAAGCAATAGCAAGTGGGGCGGCTTTATACAGGAAGTAGATGCCTTCGATCCGGGCTTTTTCGGTCTCTCTGCACGGGAAGTAGAGGCGACCGATCCGCAGCAGCGGATTATGCTGGAATTGACATGGTCTTGTCTGGAGGACGCAGGGGTTCGGCCTTCTCGTATTTCAGGAGAGAAGGTTGGCGTTTATGTCGGCGTATTTAACTTTGACTATAAAGGGCTGCAGGAAAGCAAGGAACGAACAATTGAAACGTATCATTCGATCGGAACGGCCTCGGCTGTCATTGCAAACCGGATTTCTCACTACTATAACCTTAAAGGTCCGAGCTTTCCAATAGATACGGCTTGTTCAAGCTCTTTTAACGCCATACATTCAGCTGCTCAATCGTTGCTCTTGGGAGAGTGCGAGATGGCGTTGGCCGGTGGAATCAGTCTCATCCTGACGCCATCGCGCCACATCTCCTTCTCCAAAGCAGGGATGCTGTCTCGAACCGGCTCCTGCAAAACCTTTGACGACAGCGCGGACGGCTATGTACGTAGCGAAGGCGCAGGCGTCGTGCTGCTAAAGCCACTGGAGCAAGCGCTCAAGGACGGAGACCCGATATACGGGGTCTTGAAAGGAAGCGCCGTTAACCATAACGGGAGAACGCATACGCTGACTTATCCGAACCCCGACGCTCAGGCGGAGGTCATTGCCGAAGCGCATAAGCGAGCCGGGGTACCGGTTGAAAGCGTCAGCTATATTGAAGCCCACGGAACAGGAACTCCGAAGGGAGATCCTTTGGAATTCAAAGGGCTTCTAAAGGCATTTCAAATGCTTGGCGCGCAGGAGCGGAACACAAGCTATTGCGGCTTGGGCTCCGTGAAAACGAATATCGGGCATTTGGAATCGGCCGCTGGAATTGCAGGCTTGATCAAGGTTCTGTTGTCGATGAAGCATAAACAGCTGCCGGGTTTGCAAAATTTCCAAAAACTGAATCACCGCATCTCCATCGAGGATAGTCCGTTTTACATTGTAGATAAGCTTCGGGACTGGGAGCAACTGCGGGGAGAGGATCAGCAAGCTTTTCCACGGCGTGCAGGAATAAGCTCCTTCGGTTTCGGGGGTACGAATGCGCATGTTGTGGTCGAAGAAGCGCCTGAGATCGAGAGTGCGTCCGGCGCCGGCACGAAGCTGCCCGCCTGCCTCATCAGCTTATCGGCTAAAACAGAGCAAGTGCTTCGTCAACGAATACTGGATCTTGCGAGTTGGCTTGACCGGAACGGGCAGGAGCAGACGCTTGCGGATATTAGCGCGACTTTGCTCGTTAGAAGGGAGCATTTTGGGATAAGAGCAGCCTTGGTCGTCAAGGATGTGCAGGAGCTGCGGGAGAAATTGGGGCAGGTTTTGGACAAAGGAGAGACCGAAGGGTATTTCAAAGATCATGTTCCGTTCAAAGGCGCTCCCGATCAAGCTCTTTTTGAACAGCTCGGCAGGGCCATTGTGCAAGAGCTGCGCTCGACCGAAGGACTCAGCAGTGAGGATTACAGTGCGAAGCTGGAGGCATTGGCGGCCTTGTATGTCAAGGGGCATGAGGTGGATTGGAAAGCGCTGTTTCCTGATGACAGCTTGCAGCACGTCCATCTGCCGACGTACCCGTTTGCCAGAGAGCGCTATTGGATTCCTGAGGAAGAGGAGGAGGGCGGCAGTAAAGCGGCGGGTTACGGCGTAATTTCTGCACTCCATCCGCTGCTGCATCAGAACACGTCTGATTTCTCGGAACAGCGTTTCAGTTCAACCTTCACTGGCGGAGAATTTTTTCTGGCGGACCACGTCGTGAAGGGGAAGAAGCTTTTGCCGGGGGTAGCTTATCTGGAGATAGCACGGACGGCTATTGACAAGGCTGCCGGCCAGTTGGACAAAGACAAGACAGGAATTTCCCTGCACAATGTCGTGTGGTCCCACCCTATTGCGGTCGGGCAACAACCGGTTCAAGTGCATATTCGGCTTTTTCCGGTACAGCATGGAGAAATTTTATTTGAAATTTACACCCATCCCGAGGGGAGCGACGCAGAGAACGCCATCCATAGCCAGGGAAATGCCGTGCTCCGTTCGATTAAAGAAGTCCACAACGTAAAGATTCAGGAATTAATGGCTGAATGTACAGAGTCACCGATTCCGGCAGCCCACTATTATGAAATGTTCCGGGCGATGGGACTGGATTACGGACCCGCGCATCAGGGAATCGAAAGGGTGCTTACAGGAGCTGACCGCGTACTTGCAAAGCTGATCCTGCCTCCTGTGCTCCGCAATACCGGTGAAATGTTTCATTTGCATCCCAGCCTGATGGATTCGGCCTTACAGGCAGCTATGATTCTGATGGCGGGTTCGAACTTTGCGGAACGCGGGTCGGCTAACGGTAATAAGGCATCTGCAAGGCTGTTTCTGCCGTTTGCCTTGCAGGAGCTTGACATTTTCCACCCTTGTGATTCTGTCATGTGGGCATTGGTCCAGCATCACGGCGGTACAAGCGCGGGAGAAAGAGTAGAGAAAGTCGATATCGACCTCATGGACGAACAAGGTAAGCTATGTGTACGGTTGAGAGGCTTATCCTGGAGGGCTGTTGATGAAGCCGCTTTGCTTCATACGTGGACAAATAAGGAAACTTTCATGCTGCATCCGTCCTGGAAGGAACAGGAGCTTGAAGCGGAAGCCGTGATGCCTAACTATGATGAGCATCTTGTTGTGCTTTGTGAAATGGACGAAGACGTCGGGAAACAGCTGGAGACATTGATGAGCGGGTGCCGCGTTCTTCATTGGCAAGCCGGGCAAGGAGACATGAAGGATCGGTTTCAAGCCTATGCGGTAAAGTTGCTTGAAGAAATTCAAAGCCTGCTCAAGGATGGCTCCTTAGGCAGCGTGTTCGTCCAGGTTGTGATTGCGACAGGGGAGGAGGAGCAGTCTTTCAGCGGATTATCCGGTCTTCTCCGAACAGCGCGGCTGGAGAATCCAAAATTCGCAAGCCAGATTATCGAGGTCGATCGGGATTTAGCTCCAGAGGGATTAGCGGAAAAATTGGCAGCAAACGGCCGCCTTCCGGAAGAAGACAGGGTACGCTATCAAGATGGCAAGCGTCAAGTGATAAGCTGGGAGAAGGGTACCGCTTCCGAATCCGAGGTGGGGGAAAGCGCCCCGTGGAAAGACGGAGGCGTTTATTTGATTACAGGAGGCACAGGAGGCTTGGGACTTCTGTTTGCCCATGAAATTGCTGGTCGAGCCAAGCAGGTGACCTTGATTCTTGCGGGCCGTTCACCTTTAGGTGCGGAAAAGCAGGAGCAGCTTGACGATTTGCAAAGACTGGGGGCCAAAGCCGAATACAGACAGTTGGATGTAACGAACGACAAGGCGGTTCATCAACTAATCCAAAGTCTAAAGGCGGATTTCGGAGACCTGAATGGCATCATTCACAGCGCAGGCGTCATTAAAGACAACTACATCCTCAAAAAGACAGCCGGGGAATTGTACGAGGTTCTGGCGCCAAAGGTTGCGGGGGCGGTTCATTTGGACCATGCAACCAAGGACATGAGCCTCGACTTCTTTATTATGTTTTCGTCGGTATTCGGAGCTATGGGCAATCCGGGTCAGGCCGACTATTGCACGGCCAATGCTTTTATGGACGCCTATGCAGGCTACCGTAACGGGCTTAAGAGGTCAAACCTGCGGAGCGGTCAGACGTTATCCGTGAACTGGCCGTTGTGGAAGGACGGCGGGATGCACGTTGACGCCGAAACCGAAAGGCTGATGCTGCAGCAGCTGGGAATGTCCGCTATAGATAAGCATACGGGCATGCGCGCTTTCTACCGGGCGTTAGCGTCGGGCAGGGACCAAGTGCTGATTGCGGAAGGCGACCCAGGGCTGTTCTATGCGCGGCTTACCGAAAAACAGAGTGTTCGCCGTGCCGCAAACGGCGCAATTGCTGCCGTGGACTCGAAACCGGCCCAACAAGCGGTTTCGGCACCGGACGGCGAAGACGACGAGCTGCTGGAGCAAGCGGCGCAGTTTTTGAAAAAGCGGATTTCCGGCGTCCTGAGGCTTCCGGCGCAGCGAATTGATGCGGATGCGCCTATGGAGAATTATGGCATTGATTCCATCATGACAACCCAATTAACCAATGAGCTTGAGAAGACTTTTGGCTCGTTATCCAAAACCTTATTTTTTGAATATTACACGATTCGTGATTTATCCAGGTATTTCCTTAACGCTTACCGGGACAAAATGGTGGAGCTGCTGGGAGCGGGAAGCAAGGCGGCAGCCGACCTGCCCCAGGAAACGCCCGTTTTCGAAGCGAAGCCGCTGCCGCTGCCGCCGGTGCTGACGAGCCGAAAGCGTCCGCGTTTTGCATCCGATATGGCCGCAGAACGGGAGGCGCAGGCAGCACGGGAATTCGATGTAGCGATCGTTGGCATCTCCGGCCGCTATCCCGGAGCGAGCAATATGCGGGAATTTTGGGATGTGTTAAGAAGCGGCAAAGATTGCATTACCGAAATCCCCGGGGACCGTTGGGACTACAGCCATTATTATGACGAGGACCGAAACAAGTCCGGGAAAACATACAGCAAGTGGGGAGGCTTCCTTGAAGGGGTCGACCGATTTGATCCTTTATTCTTTAATATTTCTCCCAAGGAAGCGGAATTGATGGACCCGCAGGAGCGTCTGTTTCTGCAATGCGTCTATGAAGCGATAGAGGATGCGGGCTATACCCGGGACTCCCTTGCCTTGAACAACCGTTTCGGCCTGGAGGGGAACGTGGGCGTCTACGTAGGTGTCATGTATGAGGAGTATCAATTGTATGGAGCGCAGCAGCAAATGTCAGGTAAGCCTGTTGCACTGTACGGACTTCCGGCTTCCATCGCCAACCGCATATCGTATTTTTGTAATTTCCACGGACCCAGCATGAGCGTCGATACGATGTGTTCTTCCTCCCTGACGGCTATCCATTTGGCTTGTCACAGCCTGCAGCGGGGAGAATGCGAGGTTGCGGTCGCAGGCGGAGTGAATGTTTCGATTCATCCGAATAAATATTTGTTTCTTTCGCAGGGGAAATTCATTTCCGGCAAGGGCCGATGCGAAAGCTTCGGGTATGGAGGCGACGGCTATGTGCCCGGTGAAGGGGTTGGAGCCGTTCTGCTCAAGCCGCTGTCCAGAGCCATTGCCGACAGGGATAACATCTATGGCGTCATCAAAGCGACGGCTATCAATCACGGAGGGAAAACGAACGGCTATACGGTTCCGAATCCCAATGCCCAAGCAAGTGTCATCGGACGTGCGTTCAAGGAAGCGGGGATCGACCCGAGGTCGATCAGCTACGTGGAGGCGCACGGCACCGGAACCTCTCTCGGGGACCCGATTGAAATGGCGGGCTTAAGCCAAATTTTTGAGCAATATACGAAGGACAAGCAGTTCTGTTCCATTGGTTCGGTCAAATCGAATATCGGACATTGCGAAAGCGCGGCTGGAATAGCAGGCGTGACCAAGGTGCTTCTACAGCTTAAATACGGACAATTGGCGCCTTCGCTTCATTCCAAGGTGCTGAATCCGAACATTGATTTCGCAAATACGCCTTTTGTCGTACAGCAGGAGCTTTCTGAATGGAGAAGACCGGTGCTGGAGAATAACGGGGTACAGCGAGAGTATCCGAGAGTCGCCGGCGTCTCGTCTTTTGGCGCTGGAGGCTCGAATGCGCATGTGGTGATTGAAGAATATGTCCCCCGTGACGAAAGCGCCTACCCTGCACAGGTAAACGCCCAAAATCCGGCTATCCTTGTGTTGTCCGCGAAAAGTGAAGCTCAGCTGAAGGAGCAGGTACGGCGGCTGCTGGCCGCGATCTGCGAGCGGCAATTCGACGATGCCCGTCTTAGCGATATCGCTTACACCCTTCAATTGGGGCGGGAAGCGATGGAGGAACGGCTTGCGATCCTTGTGACTTCGATGCAGGAGCTGGAGGAGAAGCTGCAGGGATATATACAAGACGGGGGTCAGGCGGAAGGGGTTTATTATGGTCAGGTCAAGCGCAATAAAGAGGCATTAGCTGTTTTCACCAGAGATGAGGAGCTGGAGGAAGCGGTTGGCAAATGGATGCAGCGCAAAAAATATGTCAAGCTCGTAAGCCTCTGGGTGAAGGGGCTGCACGTGGATTGGACCAAGATCTATGGGGAGAACAAGCCGCGCCGGATCAGCTTGCCCGTTTACCCTTTCGCAAGTGAACGTTACTGGGTTCCCGGATTGGATCAGATACAGGCCGGAATTGTCGCGCAGGCGGGAGCTGAAAGGGATATTCCTGTCCGACAGGAACGACAGGGACGACAGGAACGATCGGAAATCCGAAGAACATGCTTTTTAACCAAGCAGTGGGAGCTGAGCGGGACCGTTCCAACCAAGCCGGTGAGCGGAACGGTAGCTATATTGACAACAAGGGAAACGATGGCATTGGCTGTTCGGGTATCCGGGCATTTTGAAAGAAGCCGGATTCTCGATATTCAAGACCTGGCGCAGGAGCTCCGTCAGTTTCAGATGCAAGATTGGGACCTGTATGCGGGCTGTATCGATTTGATTGGCTGCGGAAGCGGAGGAATTGATCAGGCAGCGAGTGCAGCGTGGCTGGAGTGGCTTCAGCGGCTGATTGAACATGGGAAGAGGGAAGGCTTGACGCTGCTTGGCGTCTCGAAAGGCCTCGAATCGCTGCACAATGCAACCGTCCGTATGTCCGGCGCTGATCTTGCCGGACTATATCGGATGCTGCAAAGCGAATACAGCCGCTTAAGCTCGCGGCATATGGATATCGACTCCTCTTCCGGCGATGCCGTGTCAGCGGAGCAGATTGCTTCCGAGTTTGCCGCCGATAGCCAGGATGCCGAGGTCGGCTACCGGAACGGGATGCGCTACCGGTCTTTACTTGCGGAATTGGAGACGCGGGATGCCGGTCACGAACCGTTCCTTTTCCCGGACGGTCATGTTCTCTGGATAACGGGAGGGACGCGGGGAATCGGGTTACTATGCGCGGACCATTTCATCAAGCGATATGGCGTTAAGAAGCTGGTGCTTACAGGGCGGGAGAATCTGCCTCCCCGGGACCAATGGGGCTTATATCAAGGGCAGCATTCCTCTATAGCCCAGAAAATCCGGGCTGTGCAAGCTTTGGAGGCTCAACATGTGGACGTGACCGTTTTGTCGGCGGACTTAACGGACGAGCAAGGTTTGCGCCGCCACCTCGAAGAGGTTAAACGAACGATGGGTCCAATCGGAGGCGTTATCCATAGCGCGGGTTTGATCGATTTTGACACTCCTGCATTCATCAGGAAATCCGCAGACAGCATTCAGCAGGTGCTGGAACCGAAGACTTCCGGACTGCAGACGCTCTATCAAAGCGTCAAGGACGAGCCTTTAACGTTCTTTGTCCTGTTCTCCTCGGTCTCCTCGATCCTTCCGGCTTTGGCAGCAGGGCAAAGCGATTATTGCATGGCAAACGCTTACATGGATTATTTTGCGGAGGCAGCAGCCGGCGTATGTCCAATGATCAGCATTCAATGGCCGAGCTGGAAAGAAACGGGGATGGGCGAGGTAAGAAGCAGAGCTTACGAACAGACGGGCTTGTTAAGCATGACCAATGACGAGGGGCTTCAGCTGCTCGATCATGTTTTGTCCGGTCGGATGGGACCTGTCGTGCTGCCCGCAGTGGTAAATCCGGATTTGTGGCAGCCGGGCCAGCTTATGCAGCGTACCGCTCCGGAGGCTCTGCCAGTCGTCAGGCGGCAATCACCGGCAGGCGTGAAGCCCGCTGACAACGACTCGGAAAGCCTCTTGAGCCGAACACAAGGTTGGCTGCTGGAGCTGCTGGCCGAGGAATTAAGGATTGATGTCTCCAGGCTTGAGCTTGATGCGGCTTTTCAGGACTATGGCGTAGATTCGATTATGTTTGCCCAATTGCTGCGCAAAATGAATCAGCGGATAACCGAGGATCTCGATCCATCCGTTTTATTCGAGTATCCGAACATCGAATCGCTGGCGGCATGGCTCATACGCACCTATTCCGCTAAGCTGGCGAAGGTCTTGGAGGCGCCCGAACGCGCAAATTCGGATCTATCCGCGCGGACTGCAACTCCAACAGCATCAGCAGTTGTCCTTGAGAACGATGCAGGGAAGCTTGGCGCAATTCAAAGCGCGTGCCCATCGGGCATTGCCGTCGTCGGCATGTCCTGCCGGTTTCCGGGAGCGAACTCGCTGGAGGAGTACTGGAAGATTTTGTCCGAAGGACGGTCGGCGATCGGCCCTGTTCCCTTCGAACGCTGGGGGAATTCCAATCAATATTATGCAGGACTGCTTCACGATATCACCAGCTACGATCCGTCTTATTTCCTAATCCCGGAAGAGGACGCCAAGGCTATGGACCCGCAGGCGCTGCTGGTTCTGGAGGAAAGTCTTAAGCTCTTATGTCACGCGGGCTATTCCGGGCAGGAAATCAAAGGTAAGCCGGTAGGGGTCTACCTTGGCGCGCGAAGCCGTCACCAGCCGGAGAATGCGAGCTTGCGCAACGCCCGCAACCCGATTGTTGCTATCGGGCAAAACTATCTGGCCGCCAATATTTCGCAATATTTTGATCTTCGGGGACCGAGTGTTGTTATTGATACCGCTTGCTCCTCGGCTTTAGTCGCCATGAATATGGCCATACAAGCTTTATACACCGGAGACATTGACGCAGCGGTTGTAGGCGGGGCCAGCCTGCTTGCGACGGATGATGCGCATCGGATATTCGAGCAGCGGGGAATTTTAAGCCCGGGCCCGGCTTTCCATCTGTTCGACCGTCGTGCAGGCGGAGTCGTGCTGGGAGAAGGCGCAGGAATGGTCCTGCTCAAGACGGTGGAGCAGGCGCTTGCAGACGGGGACCGGATTTACGCTGTCATTCGCGGGCTTGCCATCAATAACGATGGCCGGACTGCGGGACCTGCAACGCCCAACATTAAGGCTCACAAAGAGGTTTTGCAGACGGCCTTGCGCAAAAGCGGACGGAAACCGGAGGAAATCAGCTATGTCGAAACGAACGGCTCCGGTACGAGGGTGACCGATTTGTTGGAGCTTAAGGCTATACAATCCGTATACCGCTCCAGCGGTACGTCGCCGCTGGGCTTGGGTTCGATGAAGCCCAATATCGGGCATCCGCTGTGTGCCGAAGGCATTGCAAGCTTCATTAAAGTCGTTTTGATGATGCAGCATAGAAGGATGGTGCCGTTCTTATCCGGGCAGGAGCCGCTGGCTCATTTCGATATGAGCACGACTCCGTTCTACTTTAACAGGGAAAATACCGAATGGACCGATTTACTGCGGATCGCTGCCGTCAACTGCTTTGCCGACGGAGGGACAAACGCCCATGTCATTGTAGAGGAATGGCCCGGTTCCGATGAGGAACCTACGGTGAGGCAGCCCATACCGCTTCCCGCGTTAAACCGGAGGCAGCACCGGGACATCGACGCGGAGGAAAAGCGGGAACACGTTCAGGCAATGGTCTGGGAAACATTCGGATAGGAGGGAACCCGATGATTAACGAACAATTTAACGTGTCCGCCCAAAACCCGATGATAAGCAATCACCACGTTTATGGACAAGCTCTGTTGCCCGGATTGGCCTATATTGATATTCTGTACCAGGTTTTCAGAAAGCATCACTACCGGTTTGACCGGCTTGAGCTGCGCCATTTAACCATCTATAAACCGCTTATTGCCGGGCCTAATCATTCCGTCATGCTGGGCATCTATTGTACAGAGCGTTCCGAGAGGTCGTGGAGCATCCGGTTGGAGGGACGTAATCAGCGCAATGGCGTTTCAGAACCCGAGACCACACTCTACGCCACTGCCGAAATGCATCAAATTGATCCGGTATCCTACGAAGAATCGTTGGATATGAACGTGATCAAGCAATCGGCGGTAAACAGCCTCGGCTTGCATGAGATTTATGAGCAATATCGCAGGCAGGAGCTGCTGCATACCGGTTTCATGAAGGCGGAAGGTAAGATTTATAAGACGGATGCGGATGTCGTGCTGGAGGTAGCGCTAGGCCGTGAAGCTCAGCCGGGTTCGGAGCAGTTCATGTTCCATCCCGTTCTGATTGACGGCAGCGGTGTAGGTTCCGGGGGGCTGTTCACCCAAGCGGCCGAAGAGGAGCGCCGGTTGTTTCTGCCCCTGTATTACGAGGCGTTCAATGCCTCCGAGCTTCTGCAAGAGCGCTGCCTGACAAGAGTTCGGGCCTCTTCGATGCTGCAGAAGAATGAGCTTATGCAGTGGACGATGGAGTTTTTTAACGGAGCCGGAAGGAAGGTCGCGGAATTAAAAAATTTCGCTGGCAAGCTTGTTCGCGAGGCCGGTCTAATTAATCCGGAAAGGAGTACATCTATCGGGAACGTATCCGCAGACCACGCAAGAACTGATTCAATTGAGCTGTTTCTCCAGCACTTGCTGGCAGATAGTTTGAATAAGCCTGTGGACGAAATTGATACGAAGGCTGGTTATTACGAGATGGGGTTGGATTCACCGGGCTTGCTCAGGATTGTTCGGGCGATCGAATCCAGGATCAAGACGTCTCTTTCTCCTACTTTATTGTTTGAATATACGACCATTGACGAGTTGGCGGACTATCTAAGGAAGCGTCATGGCGCGCAATTCAGTCAGCTGGCTGCCGAGCCGCAACCGCCGTTGCTCCATGCCGACGCAGCCGTTGAATCTGACAGTACGATAGCTTCAGCTCGGAAGCCTGGCGTGAAGCCCGTTATTCCCGGTGATCAAGGAGATGTCGCCATTATCGGGATGTCGGGAAGGTATCCCGGAGCAAGAAGCCTTGGGGAGTTTTGGTCTAATTTGCTCGAAGGGAAGGACTGCATAAGCGAAATTCCGGACTCCCGCTGGGATAGGGCACGGATGGAGGGCATCAAATCGCCATCCGGGAAGGAGATGTCCAGGTGGGGAGGATTTATTGACGAAGCGGATTGCTTCGACCCGAAGTTTTTCCGAATATCTCCCCGCGAGGCGGAAACGATGGACCCTCAAGAGCGGTTATTTCTGGAAACGTGCTGGGAAGCGATCGAGGATGCCGGATATACGCCGAAGACGCTGGTTGCACCGCGAGGCCGGAATAACCGGCGCGATGTGGGAGTATTCGCAGGTGTTATGCATAAGGACTATACAATTATCGGTGCGGAGGCGCTGTCCCAAGGGCAGGCGTTTCCGTTGTCATTAACGAGCGGACCGATTGCCAACCGGGTGTCGTATTTTTGCAATTTCCACGGTCCGAGCTTGACGCTGGACACGCTCTGTTCTTCTTCACTCACCGCCGTTCATTTGGCTATAGAGAGTATTAAGCGCGGCGAAAGCGAGGTCGCTTTGGCCGGAGGAGTCAATTTATCCCTGCACCCAGCTAAATATATGACCTACGGCATGTGGGGGATGCATTCAAGTGACGGTTATTGCAATACATTTGGCAAGGACGGCGACGGCTACGTTTCAGCGGAAGGCGTTGCGGCAGTCCTTTTAAAGCCGCTGGACAAAGCCATTGAGGATCAGGACCGCATCTACGCAGTCATCAAAGGCAGTGCTATCAACCATGTCGGGACTGTCAGCGGGATCATGGTGCCAAGTCCTGTCGCGCAGGGAGATGTTATTGCGGCTTGCCTTGAGGAAGCGGGAGTTGATCCGCGGACGATCAGCTACGTTGAAGCCCATGGTACAGGTACCTCGTTGGGTGATCCCATTGAAATTGACGGCTTGATCAAAGCCTTTGAAAGCTTTACGCAGGATCGAAAATTTTGCTCCATCGGCTCCGTGAAATCTAATATCGGACATGCGGAATCGGCGGCAGGCGTGATTGGCCTTCAGAAGGCCGCGCTGCAGCTTTATCACAGAACGCTTGTTCCGTCGCTGCATGCGGAGGAATTGAATCCGCACATCAATTTCGGGCAGTCGCCCTTCTACGTGCAGCGTATAACGGAAGAATGGAGGCAGCCGGTAATTGCAGAAGACGGTCGACAGGTGACTTGCCCCCGGCGGGCCGGACTAAGCTCCTTTGGCGCGACTGGCTCCAATGCTCATCTAATATTGGAAGAATACGTAGAAACACGAAGGCCCGCCCAAGCTACAGGGATCGGCCATGACAAAGCCAGACCTGCGATTGTCCCGCTGTCCGCAAGAAATAAGGAAAGACTGAACGACTATGCCGGGAAGCTGCTCGCCTTCCTTAAGGAGCTTCCTGCAGGCAGCCATTCGCAGGTTGAGGAAGACGGGAAGGCGGCCGTTGCGGAAATGCTGCAGTATAAAATCCGCGGCATGTTAGCCGGGATTATCCATGTGGATGAAGAAGCGATCGAGATGGACGTGGAATGGGCTGACTACGGCATAGAGCCTGTTCATATCAGGCAGCTGAAAGATGCGATTCGGGAGCAATTTCTCGTCGAGATGGACATCGTTGAATTCGTTCACAGAGGCTCCGTTGCTTCTGTAGCCGATTATTTAATTGATTACCACCCTGACGTGCTGGAAGCTCATCGCGAGCCAGCCATCCTTTCCGAAATAGCCGTTACGGATCAATCCGATCAGAACGTCAAAGAAATCGCTTTAGCGGATATAGCCTATACGCTGCAGGTTGGGCGGGAAGCTATGGAGGAGAGGGCCGCTTTTGTCGTTCGGGATATTCCGGAATTGATTCGGGGTCTCGAAGAATTTTTGCACAATCGGGATCGAAAGGGGCATGTCTATACAGGACAGGTCAAGTCCAACAAGGTCGACAATACTACGCTCTCCCCGGAAGAAAACAGAGCAGCCGTCAATCCGTCCAGGAATGACGAACATATGGACAAGCTCGCAGAATTGTGGGTTCGCGGTACAGAAGTGACCTGGGACTTGCTGTATGACGAGATCAAGCCTCGCCGGACCGGTCTGCCGACATATCCTTTCGCAAGGGACCGTTACTGGATTCCCGTTCCCGGCATCGGCTCGGAAGCAAGCATTGCACATGCGCCGGCCGCTGCGGCAGCCGGAGCATCCATCCATCCGATGCTGCATAGGAATACGTCGGATTTCTCCGGACAGCGGTTTAGCTCTACTTTTACCGGAAGCGAGTTTTTCTTGGCCGATCATGTCGTGCAAGGGCAACGAATATTGCCTGGCGTTGCCTATCTTGAAATGGCCCGGATTGCCGCTCAGCAAGCGACAGTTGACAAACGTAACGGTGACAACGGGATTCGGCTGAAAAATATCGTTTGGATCAGGCCAATTGCAGTAGGGGAACAGCCGGCTGCCGTACATATCCGGTTGAAGCCCGAAGATACCGGAGGCATCGCCTACGAGATCTACACCTCTCCAAGCGAAGACGATGGGGAGCCGATCCTGCACAGCAAGGGCGGCGCCCAGCTGGTTACGGCTGCACCGAACCGGGCTCTGGACATCAGTTCCTTAAAGACTCGCTGCAGCGAGTCATCGTTGTCCGCCGCGCAATTCTACGAAACGTTTAAAGCGATGGGGATGGATTACGGTCCAACTCATCGGGGGATTGAAGAGGTTCACAGGGGAGCGGGGATGCTGTTGGCTAAGCTGCGCTTGCCCGCCCAGGTATCGGGTACGTTAGACCGGTTTGTCTTGCACCCGAGCTTGATGGATTCGGCATTACAGACTACGATCGGCTTTCAACTGAATACCGGAGACCGCGTGCCTGCCGAACTAAAGCCGGTGATGCCCTTTGCTCTTCAGGAGCTTGAAATATGGGGAGCCTGCAAGACAAGCATGTGGGCATGGGTACGAAGCAGCGAGAACAATGGCGCAGGGGATACAACCTTTAAATTCGATATTGATTTATGTGATGAACAAGGCGATGTTTGCGTCAGGATGAAAGGGTTTTCAACGAGGGCGGTGGAAGGCAAGCTTCAAACCGGCAATTTACCGAAATCGCCTCGATACGAGTCTGCTGGCGAAACGCCCGTCGGTAATCTGATCCTTTGTCCGGTATGGGATACGGTCTCTTTGGCGCAAAATGAAAGGCTTCCGGTACCGGCCGAAAGGATATGGATTGCCGGCGGGAATGAAAACAGAAGAGGAGCCATTCAGCAGTTATATCCGCATGCCCATTTCTTTGAGCATAGGCCGGGCGATACCGTCGATGAGATTGCCGATAAGCTGCGGGCCTACGGCTGGCTTGATCATCTCGTATGGATAGCGCCTGAAACCCCGCTATACTCTGTAACGGACGATGCTGTAATAAGGGAGCAGGAACGTGGAATTCTTACATGCTTCAGGATGGTTAAAGCGCTCATCGGACTGGGGTATGGAAGCAGAAAGCTTGGCTGGACCGTTATCACCTTCAATACGCAAGCCGTTGTCGCGAAAGCTGAGGTGAACCCGATACATGCAGGTCTTCACGGGTTGGCAGGCTCTATGGCGAAGGAGTATCCGGGCTGGAGCATGCGGGTCATTGACCTGGAGGCTGGCCGCGACTGGCCGTCAGAAGAGATGTTTACGCTGCCTGCCGATCGTCGCGGATACCCTTGGGTATACCGGAACCGGGAGTGGTACAGGCAGCAGCTGGTTCCTTTGGAGGCGCCCTCGAAGGCGGAAGCGTTGTATAGAAATCACGGCGTGTACGTCGTCATCGGAGGGGCGGGCGGCATCGGCAAAGCCTGGAGCGAATACATGGTCCGTACCTATAAGGCTCATATCGTTTGGATCGGCCGTAGACCCATGGATGCCGGCATAAAGTCCGAATTGTCCAGGATAGCGGCATTTGGTCCGGAGCCCCGCTACATAACTGCGGATGCAGCCGATTTAAACGCCTTGCAGGATGCATATGTTGAAATCAAGCGGCATTATTCAAGAGTTAACGGGATCGTTCATTCAGCCATGGTTTTATCGGATACGGCTCTGACGGATATGGAGGAGGAACAGTTCAGAGCAGGCCTTTCGGCCAAAGTCGATGTGAGTGTTCGAATGGCCCAGGTTTTTCGGGAGGAGCCGCTCGATTTCGCGTTGTTTTTCTCCTCCTTGATTGCGTTTATCAAAAACCCGAAGCAAAGCCATTATGCTTCCGGAAGCGCCTTTAAGGATGCGTTCGCGCATAGGCTGTCCGGCGAATGGCCTTGCAAGGTGAAGATCATGAATTGGGGGTATTGGAGCAGCGACGAGGCTGCCGCTTCGGAGGATGTCCGGCAGCTTGCTCGAATCGGCATGGGGCTCATCGAGCCCGCTGAAGGAATGGATGCTCTGGAAATGCTCGTTTCCGGACCGCTGGATCAGCTGGCGATGCTGAAAACGACGAAGCCGTTGATCATCGAAGGTATGAACCCTCTAGAGCGTATCCATATCCGCCCGGCAAGCGGCATCTCGGTTCATGATCACCATATAAGGAAGCGTATCCCCGAAAGAAATGCGCAAATTCAACGCATGAAGCACGGAATGAGTCAGCATAAGGCGCTGGACGAGCTTCTCTCGCGGATACTTATCGGCGAGCTTTCGTCTCTGGGATTATTCCGGAAAGAGGTTACGCCAGCGGCAGGTGAGGAGGCACAGAACGGGCTTGCCGTTATGTACGGAAGATGGCTCAAGCAAAGCATTCAGGTGCTGGAGCAGAACGGTTATTTGTATCGGGACGGTGAAAGCTATGATGTGGCCGATATCGCAAGGGCTGATCGGGATGCCGCCTGGAACGAATGGGAACGAATTAAATCGGTCTGGCTCGATGACCCCAATTTGAGATCCTGGACGCAACTGGCCGAAACCGCACTGCGCGCTTTACCGGAAATATTGACGGGAAGAAGGCTTGCCACAGATATCCTGTTCCCCAATTCTTCGATGAACCTGGTGGAAGGGATCTACAAAAACAATCCGGTCGCGGATTACTTTAATGAAGCGCTTGCCGATACTTTGCTGGCATATATCGAAGAACGACTGACGGAAAATTCGCATGCCAAGCTGAGGATCATTGAAATCGGGGCGGGCACCGGGGGAACCAGCAGCATGCTGTTCCGGAAGCTGGAGCCTTATCGGGCGCATATCGAGGAATATTGCTACACCGACATTTCCAAAGCGTTTTTGCATTATGCCGAAAAGGAATACGGTCCCGAAAATCCGTTTTTGACCTATAAAATTTTCAATGTGGAAGCTCCGTCGTTCGGGGGACCGGGCACTCCTTCGGGCCTATTTGACATTGTGGTGGCAACCAATGTGCTTCACGCAACCCGGAATATTCGTCAAACGCTGCGGAATGCCAAAGCGCTATTAAAGCATAACGGTATGGTGCTGATCAATGAGCTTAGCCGTCCGGGTTTGTTAACCCATCTGACGTTCGGACTTTTGGAGGGATGGTGGCTGTACGAGGATGCCGGGTTACGCATGACGGGATGTCCGGGGTTAAATCCCGCAACCTGGCAGGCGGTATTGGAATCCGAAGGATTCGGACCTGTGTTTTTCCCGGCGCAGGAAGCGCATGAATTGGGACAACAGATCATCGCGGCCGGAAGTGATGGAGTTGTACGGCGTAAGCAAGCGGGACAAGCCGGACAAGCGGGTAAAGCAAACGTTGGGGAAGCGGGCATGGCTAAAGAAACCTCGGGCGGCAGGAACATCGCCGCACAGTCTGCACAAGATAAGCTGCCGAAGCCGAGCCTTAGACAGGTCGTCCAACTTGCAGAAGCGGCTCAAGAGACCGGCATGACAGATCAATTGCTGGCAGAACATGTGAAGGAGACGATCACTCAGAAGCTGTCGGAAGCCTTGAAGGTGGGCAAAAACGATATTGATGCAGACGAGTCGTTCGCCGATTACGGCCTGGATTCGATTATTGGCGTTCATTTGGTGCAGGTTCTTAATCAATCCCTTTCGATTGAACTCGATACGACAAGCTTGTTTGATTATAGCTCGGTCAACCGCCTTACCGCTTATATTTTAGCGGATCACCGGGATGGCGTCGCCAAGGCCTACAAGCCATTGGCGGGAACTGCGGCGGCGGCTGGCGAAATCGGCGGACGACAGTCAGATTTCGAGACGATCTCTGAACGTAAGGAAGAATCTGGAGCGAATACGTATTCGGAGCGGTTTGCCCCCATGGAGAAGGCGCCTATAGCGATTATCGGAATGAGCGGCAGGTTTGCAAAATCGAGCTCGGTGAATGAATTATGGGAGCATCTGTCAGAGGGCTCAGAGCTTATTGAGAAAGCGCAGCGCTGGGAGCTTTCCGATTATTATCCGAAGGATGCCGACTTCTGCGACCGCGGAGGATTTGTTGACGATATTGATAAATTCGATCCGTTCTTCTTTAATATTAACGGATTGGAAGCCAGCTACATGGACCCGCAGCAGAGGCTGTTCATGGAGGAAGGCTGGAAGGCACTGGAGGACGCCGGTTATGCCGGGGCACGGATTCAAGGACGCCAATGCGGCGTATACGTGGGATGCCTTGGCGGCGCAGGTGACTACGCGCAATTGGTCGGCGAGGATGCACCGCCGCAAGCGTTCTGGGGCAGCGCCGGATCGGTGACCCCGGCCCGGATCGCTTATTATCTGGACCTGAAGGGTCCGGCAATAGCCGTTGACACGGCCTGCTCAAGCTCGCTCGTCGCCATCCATCTTGCCAGCCAAGGCTTGTGGTCAGGTGAGACCGAGTTGGCGTTGGCCGGCGGCGTGTTCGTCCAGTCTACCCCCTGGTATTACCTGCGTACGAACAAGGCGGGAATGCTGTCACCGACAGGACACAGCTATACGTTTGACGAACGGGCGGACGGCTTCGTTCCCGGTGAAGGCGTCGGTGTGGTCGTGCTGAAACGGCTTCACGATGCAATAGCGGACGGTGACCATATCTATGGCGTGATACGGGGCTCGGGAATCAACCAGGACGGTACGACCAACGGGATTACGGCGCCGAGCGCCAATTCCCAGGAAAGGCTGGAGAGCGGCGTATATGACTCGTTCGGTATTGATCCTGATCAAATCCAGGTGATTGAAGCGCACGGGACCGGCACCAGGCTGGGAGATCCGATCGAGTATCAAGCGTTGACGAGAGCTTTCCGGAAATATACGGACAAAACAGCCTATTGCGCAATAGGGTCGATCAAGACGAATATCGGGCATGCCGCACATGCTGCGGGAGTGGCCGGCATGATCAAAATCCTGCTATCCATGAAGCATAAACAGATCCCGGCTTCGCTGAATTTCAATACGGGAAATCCGAACATCCCATTCCAGGACAGCCCGTTCTACGTAAATACGAGGCTCAAGGAGTGGAAAACCGAACCGAATGTCAAGCGT
Organism: Paenibacillus sp. sg306046; assembly: GCF_059821225.1. Lineage (NCBI taxonomy): Bacteria > Bacillati > Bacillota > Bacilli > Caryophanales > Paenibacillaceae > Paenibacillus > Paenibacillus sp. sg306046. The sequence goes on along the minus strand of NZ_JCAMRT010000003.1, from coordinate 20,658 downwards.
TGCGGGGCCGTAAGCTCTTTCGGCTTCAGCGGCACCAACGCTCACATTGTGATTGAGGAAGCGCCGGAAATGACAAGACGGCATACCCGAAAGCCGGGATACCTCCTCGTATTATCGGCCCGTTCTCCGGAGCAGCTGCGTAAGCAAGTGAATCAGCTAGCCGAATACAGCGAACAGAACAGGCATTTGGATTGCGGCAATATGAGCTATACCTTGCTGTTGGGGAGAAAACACTTTAACAGCCGGATCGCCTTTGTTGTCCGTCATGAGGATGAGCTTGCCTCATTGTTGAAGCAATGGCTAAAGGGCGGCAAGGTGCCGCAAGTTTTTGCCTCGGAGCAGTACGAGAATGACCGCCCTGAACAGCTCGCGTTGAAACGTTACGGGAATCAGTGCATACAGGAATGTTCTGACATCACGCAGCCTGGCGAATATTTGGAACGGCTAACCATGGCTGCGGAGCTGTTTGTACAAGGGTATGCGCTGGAATTTGAACCGTTATTCGCAGCCGGACAGTATGCGATCGTCTCGCTGCCGACTTATCCTTTTGCCGACGAACGGTACTGGGTGCCAGGGGACAAGAACGTACAGGCAAGCATTCCCAGAACCGGGGCTACTGAGCAAATGGCCGTCATCCACCCTATGCTGCACCGCAATACGTCTGACCTTACCGGTGTACGGTTCAGCTCTTCATTTTCCGGCAGTGAATATGTTTGGGCTTCACATGCGGAGCGCGGCCTAACCTTATTACCTGGGATGGCTTATCTCGAAATGGCGCGGGCCGCCGTGGAAACGTCAGGCAGCTCCTTATGGGAGGGACGCAAGGGAATCCGGCTTAAGGATGTCGTTTGGGCAAGCCCGATGCATATCGGTGAAGATCAAGTCCACATTGACCTCTTCCCGGAATCGGACAAAGAGATTTCCTATGAGATTTATAGTAAACGAGATAAGAACGGTAAAGAAACAATCATTCACAATCAGGGAACGGCAACGATTATAGCGGCGGCAGAAGCTGTAACCTTCGATTGGACCGCCTTACGCTCTCAATGCAATCTGATCTCCTTTACCAGAGAAGAGTGGTACCGATCATTCGCAATTAAAGGACTTGTATTTTGCCCGGAGCATCAAGGCGTGGAGGCGCTGTTTGTCGGGGAGGGGCAGGTTTTGGCAAAGCTGAGTTTGCCTGCTTCCATCCGAAATACGGACAGTCGGTTTATCTTGCATCCTTGTTTGACAGACTCGGCTCTACAGGCGTCCGTCGCATTAATGATGGCTGAGAAATATGGAAGCAGCAGCGATTTCTTTCAGCCGGTGGCGCCTCTTGCGCTGCAAGAGCTTGAGATAACCGGAGCAGCCGATAGGCAAATATGGGTGATCATCAAATTCAGCGCAAGTTATCGTCACAGTGACAAGGATAAGCAGCTCGATATGGATTTTTATGACCACGAAGGCAAGCGATTCGCAAGAATGAAGGGATTAAGAACCAGAATACCGATTCCGGCCAACAAGGAGGCTTTCGTTCAGCACGATTTAAAATAAAGATGGGAGCGATAAAGGATGAGGATACCGGACTTTCTATCAGATTTCAATACGAATGAAATTGCGGCGCCTAACGGAACCTTGCTATTAGCGCCTGATTGGGAAGAAGAACGGGCAGAGACAGCTGCGGGGACACCCGATCATGTGCGGCATCTTGTCCTGCTTTGTGGTCTGGATCAGCTGGACAGGGAAAGCATGCGAAATCTGATGAAAGGAGCAGAGCTTATAGCGCTGCAGGATACATTCAATGAGCTTGATGCAAGGTATCAAGCTCTTGCTGTGCAGATCGTGGCGGTGGTCAAAAGAGTGCTTGAAGAGAAACCGCGGGGCGGCGTGCTGATCCAGCTTGTGGCTTCTAATCAGGAGGAGCAGCGGTTATTCGTAGGTCTTTATGCGATCCTTCAGACGGCCCATTGGGAAAACCCCCGTATACGGGGGCAATGGATTGAAGTGGAGCCGGTTGTGACGGTCGAAGAGCTGGCAGTCAGACTCGTTGCGGACAGCCGGAGCATGACGGCAGGCAAAATCCGGTATCAAGAGGGACAAAGATGGGCCGCAGGGTGGAAGGATGTTACGGAAGCCTCCTCCATGCGGGAAGAGGCTGTTGTGCCGTGGAAGGACCGGGGAATTTATTTGATTACCGGCGGTACAGGAGGCTTGGGACTTATTTTTGCCAAAGAAATCGCAAGTCGGGTCCGTCAGCCGATTCTTATTGTTACCGGCCGTTCCCCATTAAGCAAGCAGAAGGAGATGGAGCTTGACAGATTACGAGAACTTGACGCGGAGATTGCTTACAGGCAAACGGATGTGGCCCGCAGGGACCAGGTAGAAAAGCTGATCCAAGGCATCAAGCAGGAGTTTGGCGGTCTGCATGGGATTATCCACAGCGCGGGTGTGATCCGTGACGGCTTCTTGCTGAGAAAAGCCGAGGAGGAACTGCAAGAGGTACTGGCCCCGAAAGTTTCGGGGCTGGTCAATCTTGATCTTGCCAGTCAAGCGCTTCCGCTTGACTTCTTCGTTTGCTTCTCTTCAGCCGCAGGCAGCCTTGGAAATCCGGGACAGGCCGATTACGCCGCAGCCAACGCTTTTATGGATGCATATGCGAAGCATCGCAATACGCTTGCCGCAGATGGACGGCGCCGGGGACAGACGTTATCTGTCGGCTGGTCACTTTGGAAAGAAGGCGGCATGCAGGTGGACCAGGAGACGGAACGCCTGATGCAGCGAAGCTGGGGGATGACTGCGATGGAGACAGGTTCCGGCATTCAGGCATTTTACCAGGGACTGGCCTCCGGCCGCGATCAGGTGCTTGTCGTCTCGGGGAACGTACCAGACATAAGGAAAAAACTGCTTTCGGATGCAGCCGAAAAGCCGAAGAGCCGCAATGTGGTGAAGAGCACGCAGGCAGTAGAACCGGCATTGCTTCAAGAGCGGACCGGTCATCGGTTCAAGCAGCTATTCGGCGAGATAACAAGCATGAATGCCTCCAAACTTGATCTGAGAGAACCCCTCGAAAGCTACGGCATCGACTCGATTATAATAAACGAGTTAAACCGAAGGCTGGAGCCTATTTTCGGTGAGCTTTCCAAAACGTTATTTTACGAGTATCAGACGTTGGGGGAATTGATTGAATATCTCATTGCGGAGCTGCCGGAGAAGTGCGTCGCATGGACCGGACTCGGCGAGCAAGCGGGGGAGATTCCGGGTCCAGCCGCCGATGGCTCTCCGGTTTCGGCACATCAACCGGCGCACCAGGCGGATTTCCCTGTACTGGTTTCGTTAAAAGAGCGGAAGAAGCGGCCCTCCAGCTTTATTTCCAAGATGCCAGAGTCAGAGCCTGAACCTGAAGCGGAGCAGGGCCGCAACGTCCGAGAGCCGATTGCCATCATCGGTATGAGTGGACAATATCCTCAAGCGAATAACCTGAAGGCGTACTGGGAGAATTTAAAATCCGGCAAAGATTGTATTACTGAAATTCCCGAGGAACGCTGGTCTTTAGACGGCTTCTATGACTCGGATCCTCAGGAGGCTGTGGCGCAGGGCATGAGCTACAGCAAATGGGGAGGCTTTCTGGAATCGTTCGCAGACTTCGACCCGTTATTTTTTAACATATCTCCCCGCGAAGCCATGTCGATGGACCCTCAGGAGCGATTGTTCATTCAGTCCTGCTGGGAGGCGCTGGAAGATGCGGGATATACACGCGAGCTGCTTGCGGTAAGGCATCGCCGCCGTGTAGGCGTGTTTGCCGGGATTACGAAGACCGGCTACGATCTGTACGGCCCGCAGCTGCGGGAGCAAGGGGAGTCCGGTCATCCCTACACATCGTTCAGCTCTGTGGCGAACCGGGTATCGTATTTCCTGAATTTGAACGGACCCAGCATGCCGGTAGATACGATGTGCTCCTCCTCTTTGACTGCGATTCACGAGGCCTGCGAGCATCTTTATTTGGGCGAATGCGAAATGGCGATCGCTGGCGGGGTGAATCTGTATCTGCACCCGTCGAACTATTACTTTCTGAGCGCACAGAAGATGCTTTCGAAGGACGGAAGGTGCAAAAGCTTCGGAGAAGGGGCCAATGGCTTTGTACCCGGCGAGGGGGTCGGCGTTGTTGTGCTGAAGTCTCTAGCCCGCGCCATTGCGGATGAGGACCCTATCTATGCGGTGATCAGAAGCACAAGCATTAATCACGGCGGGAAAACCAACGGTTACATGGTGCCGAATCCGGCAGCGCAAGGAGAGCTCGTTCGAGCCGCTCTGGACAAGGCCGGTATTAATGCCAGGGCGGTCACTTATATGGAAGCTCACGGAACAGGGACCGATCTGGGCGATCCCATTGAAATTACCGGACTGACCCAGGCCTTTGCCAAAGATACGGATGAGACCGGATTTTGTACGATCGGTTCCGCCAAATCCAATATCGGCCATTTGGAGGCGGCGGCAGGCATTGCCGGGATAACGAAGATCGTCCTGCAAATGAAGCACCGGATGCTTGTGCCCAGCCTGCACGCCAAGGTACCGAATCCGAATATTCAGTTCCCCAAAACGCCTTTTGTCGTTCAACAAAAGCTGGAGGAATGGAAAAGGCCGCTCCTCCAGCTAAACGGCAAGAGCTGGGAACATCCGAGAATCGCAGGCGTTTCATCCTTTGGAGCGGGGGGCTCCAACGCGCACGTGCTGCTGGAGGAGTATAGGCCTGCAGAAGTCAGCCAGCCTCGTTGTGTCATTACGCATGAAAATCCGGCGATCATTCCGCTGTCGGCTCGAAACGAAGCCGGGCTGAAGAAGCAGGCGGAGCAGCTGCTGGAGGCAATCCGCACGGAGGAATGGCCGGAAAGCAGTCTGGCTGACATCGCTTACACGCTCCAGGTCGGGCGCGAGGCGATGGAGGAACGGCTCGTTTTCGTTGCGGGCTCGATGACTGAGCTGCAAGCCAAGCTGGAGAGTTTCGTGGAAATTCGGGACGATACAGCAGGTCTGTACACAGCAGGTCTGTACAGAGGACAGGCCAGACCAAATAAAGAAGCCGCAGCGGCATGGGAGTCGGACGTGAAAAACGCGGTTGACCGATGGATGGAGCGTGGCGAGTACGGGAATATACTGGAGCTTTGGGTACAAGGGTTAGGCTTTGACTGGAATCGGCTTTATAAGGAGAATAAACCCCGGCGTATCAGTCTGCCGACTTATCCGTTTGCCAAGGAACGCTACTTTATCGCAGAGAAAGACAGAACACCCGATAAGCTCCGTCCGGAAAGGAACAGGATCGCAGAGGATACCGATTTGGCGGTATACGCCAAGAGAAGGTCTGCGGGAAAGGGACGAAGACCGGAAATGAAGGGCCTCTCCTTGGAGCAATGTTTGGAATGGGACTTGAAGGAGGCAATCGGCAGCCTGCTGCAAATTCCTCTGGATCGTCTAAATATCGAAATAAATCTTGCGGATTTCGGCTTTGATTCGGTCGGTCTGGCCAATTTGGCAGCCCATCTTACCAAACATTATGGAATCGAAATTTCGCCGGCCATCTTCTTCGGACATTCGACGATTGAACAGGTAACACGCTATTTAATGAAAGAGCATCGGAATGCCGTTTCGGAGTTTTACTTTGAAGAGACTGTGCAGGCTCCGGTCCGCGCACCGTCCGTGAGCCGTGAGTCCCGAGTGATGAAAACTAAGGCAAGAAACGTGCCGCAAGATGTTCCCGAACCTATTGCCATCATCGGCATGAGCGGACGATTCCCCGATGCCAGAAATATCGAGGAGATGTGGGCGATCCTTACAGAAGGCCGCAGTGCGGTCAAAGAAATTCCCGCCGATCGTTTTGATTGGCGGACCTATTACAGTGAGAACGGTAAAACGCCTGACAAAACCGACTCTAAATGGTGCGGTTGTATCCCGGGCGCAGCTGAATTTGACCCGCTTTTCTTCGAAATTTCGCCTAAGGAAGCGGAAACGATGGACCCAAGGCAGCGGCTGCTGCTTCAAGAGGCTTGGAAGGCATTGGAGCATGCGGGATACGGAGCGAGGAAGCTTCAGGATAGGAAAATCGGCATGTTTGTCGGTGCGGAACAAGGAGACTACCAGCTTCTGACCAAGGGAGAAGGCGGTATTACATCCAATCACAACGCAATTTTGGCGGCAAGGCTGTCCTATTTTCTGAATCTGAGCGGTCCTGTGATGGCGATGGATACAGCTTGCTCCTCGGGGCTAGTGGCTGTGCATCAGGCATGCCTTAGTCTGCGGATCGGCGAGTGCGATACCGCAATTGCGGCCGGGGTCAATTTGATGCTTACGCCCGAGCCGTATATCGGAATGAGCCAGGCCGGCATGCTATCCAGAGACGGTCAATGCTTTACCTTTGATCAGCGGGCTAACGGATTGGTTCCCGGGGAAGCCGTTGCCGTCGTCGTGCTCAAGCCTTTGTTTTCAGCCGAGGCGGACGGAGATCCGATCCTCGCGGTTATTCACGGAAGCGGCATGAATTACGATGGAAAAACAAACGGCATTACCGCTCCCAGCGGAACCGCACAAACGGAGCTGCTGAAATCGATTTACGATCAATATAAGGTTGATCCGGGCGACATCGACTATATCGTTACGCACGGTACGGGGACCAAGCTGGGAGATCCAGTTGAGATACACGCGCTGCATGACGCATTCAAGGGCTATACGGAGAAGCTGGGCTATTGTGCGATTACGTCGAATAAAACGAATTTCGGCCATACCTTCGCTTCTTCAGGCTTGGTTAGCTTGATTAACCTTGTGCAGGCTTTCCGCCATGAAACGATTCCAGGAAGCTTGAATTTCGAGCAGGCAAACGAGCATATCCAATGGAAGGACAGTCCTTTCTACGTTAATACGACGAACAGGCCATGGCCAAGCCGTGCAGAGAAGGGCCGGCTAGGCGCCGTAAGCGCATTCGGCATGAGCGGTACGAACGTACATATGGTGCTGCAGAGCTACTCCGGAGCGCAATCGGAAGAAGCTCCTTCGGGCAGACCTCCATATTTCCTGCTGGCGATCTCGGCCAAAACGAAAGAGGCGCTGGAAGATAAACGGAGGGACTTGGCGTCCATGCTGCAAAACTCGCGGGATGAGGAGCTGCTGCATGTCAGCTATACGCTGCTGGAGGGCCGGCAGCATTTCAACCACCGAATCGCCATCGTAGCAAGAGACCGGGCGGATGCGATATACGCTTTAAGCGGAGCAATCAGCGCCAAGGAAAGCCTGCCGAACCTGTTCGCGGAGAAGGTGCCCCGGGATTTCACTAAACAAAGCTTGCTCCAGCACTATGTTAAGGAGCTTCTGAGCCAGGCTCAATCGTTACGGAGCGACTCGATCAAATACCGTGAAACCCTCTATGCGGCAGCGGCTCTTTACTGCCAAGGCTATGAGATTGACGGAAACGATTTATATGAAGGTTTGATGCCGCGCCTCATCTCATTGCCGACGTATCCATTTGCAAGAGAACATTATTGGATATTGGAGAAAAAAGCATCATCAGGACGTACTGTGTCGGGGAGAGCAGGCTTGCGGATCAGAAACGGGAAACAGCAGGCGAAGGCTTCGGCAGCTTCAATCGACAAGAGAACGCCAGATGACCGTACCCGTACAACGGATGAGCCGTACGAGCTGATGACATTTAAAGAGGTATGGGATGAGCAGGCGTTGGACGAAAGTTCCGTCGGAGAAGTGAAGACTGTAGTTTGCTTTCTCTCCCATATGGACAGCAAGCTGGCCGCTTTGGAAGCTGTGCAGGCTTTTGGAGCAAACACGGAGATCATTTTCATTTCAAGCGGCACAGGCTATGCCAAAAACGCCCCGCAGGAGTACTGCATTTCGGATGCGGATCAAGCTTCGTATGAGCAGGCGATGGGCAGTATTAAGGAAGATTATCGAAAGGTCGATGCCGTACTGTATGCATGGGCTGTCGAAGAGGCCAAGTACGTCCAGGACTATTCCGCGATTGTACGGCTGCTAAAGGCAATGGCCGCCACAGGTATGAAGCCTGAGCGTTTACTGCTTGCCGGTCTGTATGAGAACCCGCTGGAACGCTGCCATCTGGATTCGTGGATTGGTTTTGAACGTTCGCTGAGCCTGGTGCTGCCGAACATGCGGGTGACCGTAGCGATACTTGAGCGCGGAGACGGAGCTCCGGAACGGAAGCGGGAAGCGGCCGTGAAGGATGCGATGCAGATGCTAGGGGCAGAGCTCTTCGTAAGCCATGGGCAAAGCGTGCTGTACGTTGGAGGAAAGCGGCATGTTTGCCGGGTCAAGCCGGTCGCAGTCGAGCCGGGCGACAGCTTGCTCAGGCAAGGGGGGACGTACCTGATAACAGGCGGCTGCGGAGGCCTGGGGCTGCTGTTTGCCGAATATTTGGCCGGAAAATATGCTTCCAACCTAATCCTTACGGGGAGATCGCCGATAGATGAGGACAAGCAGTTCCGGATCAATCGACTGAACGGCTTGGGCAGCCAGGTTTTATACGTGCAAGCGGATATTTGCGATGAGCAGCAGATGAAGGAAGGATTGGAAACGGCTAGAGATCGTTTCGGACCTATTCATGGGATTATTCACGCAGCCGGAGTATCGGGGAGCCTCACGATTCTGGATAAGGAAATCGACGATTTTCAAAACGTACTGGCCCCTAAAATCGCAGGAACATTGGCGCTGGATGAGCAAACGCAAGCAGATCCGCTGGACTTTATCTGTTACTTCTCCTCTTCTTCAGCCATATTAGGAGATTTCGGGGCTTGCGATTATGCGGTCGGCAACCGTTTCGAAATGGCCTATGCGTCTTACCGGACCGAGCGGAATTTGAACGGACGATCGTTGGTTATTAACTGGCCGCTCTGGAAAGATGGCGGCATGGGCTTTAGCGATCATGAGAATATGAAGATGTACCTGAAATCAAGCGGCCAGCGTCTGCTTGAAGCCGAAGAGGGCTTGGACATCTTCGAACGAATGCTCTCTTGCGGTTCTGTACAGCATCTGGTGCTGGCGGGACAGCGCAGCCGTGCGCACCGCTTCCTTGGATTGGCCAATCTTAGCCCTTCCCTGGATACGGCTGCGCCAGTTGACGCGAACGCTTCGAATGTTGCTGCGGGCAAGGGCTGGCGTGTCGAGCTGAAGGGCTTGAACCTGGAGCAGTGTCTGGAATGGGACTTTAAAGCGTTGGTTAGCACGATGCTGAAAATTCCCCATGATAAGCTGGATATCGAGGAAAATCTGGCCGATTTCGGCTTCGATTCGATCCGTCTGGCAGAGTTCGCTGCCTTGTTGGCCGGGCACTACGGGATCGCTGTTACGCCTTCGTTGTTCTTTGGACATTCTACGATCGCCAAGCTGATTCGTTACTTTGCTGATGAACAAAGGGAAATGGTAAAGGAATTTTATCGGGAAAGCTCGGCAAAACAGACGGCTACTCCAAGCGTTTCCGTTCCTTCTGCGAACCCGACAATCCCGACAACACAATGGCGGGCATTCAGGGAAAGCAAGTCGGCCCACAAGGAAAATCGAGCCCTCGTTCACGAGCCGATTGCAGTCATAGGGATGAGCGGCCGCTTTCCGGAAGCCAGAAATCTGGACGAGATGTGGGCGATTCTTGCCGAAGGGAAAAGCGCGGTCAGCGAAGTGCCCGAAGAGCGGTTTAATTGGCGGCGTTATGATCGGGACGGGGATGAGGAGTCCGGAACAGTCAACTGCAGATGGTGCGGTACGGTTCCCGGAGCTGGCGAATTTGACCCGATGTTCTTCGAAATTTCACCTAAGGAAGCGGAAACAATGGACCCAAGGCAACGGCTTCTGCTTCAAGAGGCATGGAAGGCGTTGGAGGATGCCGGGTACGGGCCGGATCAGCTGAAAACAGGCAAAATCGGCATGTTCGTAGGCGTGGAGGATGGCGATTATCACCTGCTGGTGAAAGACAAAGGCAGCATAACCTCCAATCATAGCGCGATTCTGGCGGCGCGGTTGTCCTATTTCCTGAACTTGTCGGGCCCTAATATGGCGATCAATACCGCCTGCTCATCCGGCTTGGTTGCTGTCCACCAGGCGTGTATGAGCCTGCGCAGCGGAGAAAGCGACACGGCCATCGCTGCCGGAGTCAATCTGATGCTTACACCCGATGCCTTTGCCGGGATAAGCCAGGCGGGCATTTTGTCTGAGGACGGCAATTGCTATGCGTTCGACAATCGGGCCAGCGGCACGGTTCCCGGTGAAGCGGTCGCCGTCGTCGTGCTCAAACGGCTGTCGCAAGCGGAAGCGGACGGAGACCCGATCTATGCGGTCATCCGCGGCAGCGGCGTCAATTACGACGGCAAAACGAACGGGATTACGGCCCCAAGCGGCGTCGCTCAAGCCAATCTTTACAAAGAAGTATACAATCAGTATCAAATCAATCCCGAAGAAATCGCGTATATTGTGACCCACGGGACGGGCACGAAGCTGGGAGATCCTGTAGAGGTTAATGCTTTGAACGATGCGTTTAAAGCGTTTACAAGCAAAGAGCGCTTTTGCGCGCTCACCTCCTCCAAGACGAATTTTGGACACAGCTTTGCCGCTTCCGGCCTGGTCAGCCTCATCAATCTGGTGCTCGCCATGCGTCATGAATTTATTCCCGCCAGCCTTAACTGCGAGCAGGAAAACGGATATATCCTGTGGACGGACAGTCCATTCTATGTCAATAAGGAAGGGAAGCCCTGGATTGCCGAAGAAGGGAAACCGCGGATCGGCGCCGTAAATGCTTTCGGAATGAGCGGAACGAATGCCCATATGGTGCTTGAGAGCTACCGGAGACAGGAGAGCGGTGCGAACGCAGAGCGTCCTCCTTACTATCTGCTTGCCTTGTCGGCCAAAACCGGGGAGGCGCTGGCAGAGAAGGTCCGGGATTTGGCGGAGCTGCTCCAAGGTAAGGCGCTCAGCGAAGAGGAACTGCTGAACATCAGCTATACGCTGCTAACAGGGCGGCAGCATTTCAACCATCGCTGCGCCATTGTCGTTCAGGATCGTGAAGACACTCTACAAGCATTAAAGCGAATAGGCAGTGGGGAGAAGCTGCCTTACTTGTTTGAGGGCAGAGTCGCACGAGACTTCAGCGGCCAAGGGGCGATCCGGCAGTATGCCCGCGAGCTTGTTGCGAAGAGCCGGACTGTGCTGGCTGTTAAGGACCCGTATCAGGAAACGATTTGCGCTCTGGCGGACCTTTACTGTCAGGGATATGACATGGATTGGAACCTGCTGTTCGGCGAGATCAGACCTTGCAAGGCGAAGCTGCCTACCTACCCTTTCGCGAGGGAGCTTTACTGGGTGAAAGCAGGCGAAGAACAATACGACGAGCAGGAATGCCTATGGATGGAGGAGATCGAGCGGTACCCGGCAGAGAACGAGCAGCCGCTTGCAGTTAAAAACGAACCTTCCGGAGACTTCGATTCGAAAGCGCTGGCGGACGCTGCAGCAGAGCGGCTCAAAAAGCTGCTGGAAGAGGTTGCCGGAATTCCGGGCCACAGGCTGGAGGATAACGCATCCTTTGAAGAGCTGGGGCTGGATTCCTTCATGATCGTTTCTCTTAACAAGAAAATCGAACAATGGGTAGGCAGCCTGGACGCGACGCTGTTTTACACGTACAACAACGTCAAGGCGATGGCCGCTTATTTGGCCGAGGCTTACAAAGACACGATATCCTTACAGACGGTGAGAACGGCGCCAAAAGCAGCTGTGCGGAGCTTGAAGGAAGCGTCGATGCCCGGCGCTACGGCTACTTCAGGTTCTGCCCGTTCAGCGAGAATTGCTGCCAAAAATGCGGCTCCATCTGCTCGTGACATCCGCACACATACGGATATTGCAATTATCGGGGTCGCCGGTAAGTATCCGAAGGCGGATAACTTGGACCAATTCTGGCGTAACTTGGTGGATGGAAGAGACTGCATCGAAGAAATTCCGCCAAATCGTTGGCCGCTGCAAGGCTTCTTCGAGCCGGATCGGACAAAAGCCGTGATGCAAGGGCTCTCCTACAGCAAATGGGGCGGCTTTCTGGACCGCATCGAGTATTTCGATCCGCTCTTTTTCAACATTTCGCCGCTTGAGGCCATGTATATGGACCCGCAGGAACGATTGTTTCTGGAGATCGCCTGGAGCTGCATGGAGGATGCCGGATACACGAGGGAGTCGCTGAAACGTGACGGATACGGGAATCGAATCGGCGTATTTGCAGGCGCTACCTTCAATAACTATCAGCTGTTTATGTCAGAAGCAGCCGGACGCGCCAAGCAGGCTGCGTATATGGCGCCAAGCCAAATGTTTTCCATCGCCAACCGGGTTTCTTATGTGATGAACTTTACCGGCCCTAGCCTAACGGTCGATACGGCTTGTTCATCGTCGCTTTATGCGGTTCACCTGGCCTGCGAAAGTATTCGGAACGGGCAATCCTCCATGGCTATTGCGGGCGGGGTTAATCTCTCTTTGCATCCAAGCAAATATATTACGTTGGCCCAAGGCCAATTCAGCGCCTCGGACGGACGTTGCCGGGCATTCTCGGAAGGGGGGACGGGGTATGTTCCGGCAGAGGCGGTCGGGGCCGTGCTCCTCAAGCCTTTGCCGGAAGCGATCAAGGATAGCGATTTTATATACGGGGTTATTAAAGGAACTGCCGTCAGCCATGCAGGCAGAACGAACGGTTATACCGTCCCGAGTCCGGTCTCCCAATCTCTCGCTATTGAAACGGCGCTGCAGCAGAGCGGGATTCATCCGAGAACCGTCAGCTGTATAGAAGCACACGGGACCGGGACGTCGCTCGGTGATCCTATCGAGATCAAAGGGTTGACGGATGTATATGGCAAATATACGGAAGAAACGGGATACTGCTCGATTTCCTCCGTGAAATCGAATATCGGCCATGCGGAAGCGGCAGCCGGAATCGCTCAGCTGACCAAGGTGCTATTGCAATTCAAGCATCAGACTTTAGTGAAAAATGTGATGCACGGGAATGGCTTGAACCCCAACATTGATTTCGGCCGGACCCCCTTTGTCGTGCAGGATAAAGCAGAATATTGGAAGCGGCCCGAGGTGGGCGGCCAAGAGGTTCCGAGGCGAGCGGGAGTTTCTTCCTTTGGCGCGGGAGGGGCCAACGCCCATCTGGTTATCGAGGAATACGTCCCGGAGCAGCGGAAAGCTTCACTTCCACAAATTGCTACGGGCCCGCAAATGATCGTCTTATCGGCCAAAAATGAAGACAGGCTTCGGGAGCAGGCAGCGCGGTTATTGTCCGCGATCCGGGAACGAGCATTGTCCGATGCCGAGCTGGCTAATGTCGCGTTTACGCTTCAGGTCGGGCGCGAAGCGATGGAAGAACGCCTCGCAGTCATCGTCGGCTCGATCAAGGAGCTTGAGGATAAGCTGACCGATTTTATGGACGGCAGGTCTCCTGTCCGCGATCTGTTTCGCGGAGGGGTCAAGCGCAATAAGGAAACGATGTCAATGTTCGATGCGGATGAGGAAATACAGGAAGCGGTTTCCAAATGGATTCAGCGAGGAAAGCATGCCAAGCTTCTCCAGCTATGGGTGAAAGGACTGCAAGTGGACTGGAACGCCTTCTATGGCGATGATGGACCCGGACGCATAAGCTTGCCTGCTTATCCTTTTGCCGGGGAACCATACTGGGTGCCCGAGATCGAAGCTTCGGCCGAAGCCGGCGTAAGCGAAGAAATTATGAAGTCATCTGCGATTCATCCGTTGCTTCACCGGAATACGTCCGATCTTACTGGTGTGCGCTTCAGCTCGGTCTTTACGGGACGTGAGTTTTTCCTTGCGGACCACGTTGTGAAAGGGCAGCCGGTGTTGCCTGGCGTGGCTTATTTGGAAATGGCACGGGCAGCTGTAGAGCAGGCCGGAGCCGCTTTGGAGAATGGCCGGACAGCTGTACGGATCAGGAACGTCGTTTGGGCCCGGCCTATTACAATAAGCGAACAACCGGTTCAGGTGCATGTTGATCTTATCCCCGAAAACAACGGTGAGATCGGCTATCAAATTTACACCGATGCAGCGGAGTTGGACGCGGAGCCTGTGCTGCATAGCCAGGGAAGCGCTGTACGATGCGTCTTGGAACCATTGCCGCAATTGGATGTCAAAGGGCTGATGGCTGAATGCAATCAAGGTGTCATTGCGCCCGACCGGATCTATAACACCTATAAGGCCATGGGCATTGATTACGGCCCGGCGCATCAAGGTATTGAGAACGTGTACGTCGGAACGGACCGGGTGCTGGCGAAGCTGGCGATTCCTTCCAGTGCTTTGGGGACCAAAGAGTTGTTTAGCCTTCACCCGACTCTGATGGATTCGGCCTTGCAGGCGACGATTGCCTTCATGATGAGCACAGATCCGCATGCTTCCCAGGCTTTGAAGCCCGGGCTGCCTTTCGCATTGGAGGAGCTTGAAGTGCTCGACAGCTGCTCTACCGATATGTGGGCGCTCATTCGGTATAGTGAAGGCAATAAGGCCGGCAGCAAGGTTCAGAAGCTCGACATCGACCTATGCGACGATTACGGTACCGTCCATGTGCGGATGAAAGGATTTTCAACCCGCATTCTTGACGGGGAAGCCGGTTCGTCATCCGGAGCGGCGGAGTCTCCCGGAGTGCTGATGCTGGAACCCGTCTGGAAGGAACATGCCATAGAACCGGCTGCCGCATCTCTAGCGTATGTCAAGCATCTTGTGTTCCTTTGCGAAACCGATCCGGCTATGAGGGCGCAGTTGGATAACCAAATTGGCGAAGCTCGCTTTGTTGAACTGGATTCTCGGCAGGAGGACATTGCGGAACGCTTCATGACCTACTCGGCCCGGGTATTCGAAGAAATCAAGAGTGTTCTCGGAGATAAGCCGAAGGATAAAGTCCTTGTACAGGTTGTTATTCCCTCTGATCAAGAGCACCAGCTTTTTGCCGGACTCGCTGGTCTGCTGAAGGCAGCTCAGTCGGAGAACGCCAGGCTGGTCGGTCAAATCATTGAAATCGAAGCGAATGCCGGCGATATTGCGGTCAAGTTGATGGAATGCAGCCGGTATCCGTCGAATCCGCACATTCGATACCGGGACGGCAAACGTTGGGTCGCGGGTTGGGATGAGCTGATTATGCCTCAAGAAGCGGCTCTTCCATGGAAGGATAACGGGGTCTATCTGATCACAGGCGGGGCAGGCGGGCTCGGTATCCTCTTTGCAAAAGAAATTGCGGAGAAGGTGAAGCAACCGACATTGATCCTCACCGGACGCTCTCCGCTTGCCAAGGATAAGGAAGCCGAGTTGGATAAGCTGCGGGCAATTGGAGCCAGGGTGGCGTACAGTCAAACGGATGTCACGAGCAAAACACAGGTTTCGAGTCTGCTTGAGCGCGTTCGCGAAGAGTACGGAGCCCTACATGGAATCATTCACGGGGCAGGGATCATTCGCGATAATCTGATCGTCAAGAAAACAGTGGATGAGCTGCGGGAAGTGATGGCATCCAAGGTAGCCGGACTGGTGAACCTGGACGAAGCCAGCAAAGCTATGCCGCTGGATTTCCTGATCGCCTTCTCTTCTGTGGCCGGGGTGACGGGGAATCCGGGCCAGACGGATTATTCCGTCGCCAACGCTTTCATGGATGCTTATGCTGCGTATCGCAATGTACTGGCCGTTGGGAAGATGAGGCATGGGCGTATGCTCGCCGTCAATTGGCCGCTCTGGAAGGAGGGGGGGATGCGCGTCGATGCGGAAGTGGAGAACATCATGCTGCGCAGCTTGGGGACCGTTCCGATGCCAACTTCAGCCGGCATCCAGGCATTGTACCGTGGCTTTGCTTCGGGGAAAGCTCAGGTCGTTGTCATGGCAGGCATACTGTCGCGCATCAAGGCCAGAATGCTTCCGTCAGCGCTCTCTTTAACTAAACCGTCTAAAGTATCCGAAGCCGCTTCCCATGTCACTCGCGAGGCTGATCCCGAGGTTCTGCTGGACAAAATCCGGTCGGCCTTAATGCAGGCCGTTTCCAAGCTGCTCAAGGTCAAGTTGGCGGATATTGACATTCATTCGGAATTAAGCGATTACGGATTCGATTCCATATCGCTGACACAGTTTGCCAACATGCTCAATGATGAGTACAAGCTTGATTTGACGCCTACCTTATTCTTTGAACATACAACGCTGAACGATGTTGCCGGTTATTTGCTGGAAGAGCATCAGGCTTCTTTTATTGTAGAAACGCATGCGATAGCCGAGCCGATGATTGCTGCAGTGCAACAGCCTCAACCAACTGAAGAGGTAAACATGGAAGTAAGGGAAGAGTTAGTCCATTTTAAGAAGCGGCGTACCCGACCGGCTATCGAAGAAGCTCCGCCCATGCAGTCTGCACAAGCGGCGGCGGCCGAACCTATTGCGATCGTAGGAATGAGCGGTTTATTCCCAATGGCTAGTAACGTGAATGAGTTCTGGAGCAACATTGTGGCTGGAAAATCTTGCATCGAAGAAATTCCGAAGGAGCGCTGGGACTGGAGAGAAAACGTTGGCGGCCTTGCGGAGGGACAAATGAAAACCGGCGTTAAATGGGGAGGCTTCATTGATGGCGTCGACGCATTTGATCCGCTGTTTTTCGGTATTTCTCCGAGAGAAGCGGAAATCATGGACCCGCAGCAGCGGCTGTTAATGATGCAGGTTTGGAAAGCGATTGAGGATGGAGGCATTGCTCCTAGATCTTTAACCAGGCGCCCTACAGGCGTCTTCGTCGCTGCCGGTCCAGGGGATTATATGAACACGGTGTCCAATTCACTGGGAGATCCGCAGGCAATGACCGGGGTAGTCCCATCCCTGATTCCGAACCGGATTTCGTATACGCTGAACCTGCAGGGGCCGAGTGAATACTATGAAACGGCTTGCTCTTCCACACTCGTGGCACTGCACCGGGCGGTCCGCTCAATTCGCGACCGGGAATGCGAACAAGCGCTTGTAGGCGCCGTTAATCTGCTGCTAGCTCCTGTCGGGTTCACCGGTTTCGATGCTATGGGCTATTTGAGTCCCGAAGGAAAGGCGAAATCGTTTCAGGCCGGAGCAGACGGATTCGTGCGGAGCGAAGGCGTCGGTGCAGTCCTGATCAAGCCCTTGTCAAAAGCTATAGCAGATAACAATCGGATTTATGCGGTGATTAGAGGGACCGGAGTTTCCCACGGCGGCTCGGGCATGTCCTTGACTTCTCCCAATGCCGGAGGAATGAAAGCGGCCATGAATCAGGCTTTCAAGAGCGCGGGAATCGATCCGCGAACCGTGTCCTACATCGAGGCGCATGGGATTGCTTCTCCGATCGCAGACGGTATTGAAATTAATGCCCTGAAATCGGGTTATCAGGAGATCGCCTCGTACTTCCCGTCTGAAATACAACCGGAGCGGTCATGTTATATCGGCAGCTTGAAGCCGGGCATTGGTCACGGGGAAGTCGCTTCGGGCATGGGGGCGTTGATTAAATCCGTTCAGGCAATAAGGCATAAGCTTATTCCGGGGATTCCGGGATTTACAGCTCCGAATGAGCATATTTCATTAGAGGGAAGCTCGCTGCGCATGACCTCCGAGCATCACGATTGGGACTCATTAACCGATACCGGGGGCAAGGTGCTCCCGCGCCGGGCAAGCATTAACAGCTATGGCATTGGCGGTGTGAATGCTCATGTCGTACTCGAAGAATATGTCCCTGCCCAGGAAAGCGTTCCGGCAGCGTCGTCCGCCAAACCTCAGCTGGTGGTGCTTTCGGCGAAAAATCCGGATCGCTTGGAGGCTTCTGTCCGGCAGATGCTTGCATTCGCGGAAAATGAGCCGGAGCTTTCTTTGGCGGATTTCGCGTATACGCTGCAGGTTGGAAGGGAACCGATGGAATCGCGGCTGGCGTTTGCGGCGGGCAGCAGGGAGGAGCTGATCCATGGCTTCCGGCAATTCCTCAACGCTCTAAGCGAGGACCCGGCTTTTGAAAAGGATATGGGAACGAGTCCCTCGATTTCTATGTTTGTGGGGGATACAAAAAGCAATGGGGAAAGCAGGACCGGGGAAGGTCAGGTAGAAGCGCTTCTGGCGGAACCGAATCTTGAGGAGCTGGCCTTGTATTGGACGAAGGGGGGCAAAATTCCGTGGGAGCTTCTCCATCAGGGGGAAGAAGCCCGTACACTTTCCTTGCCCACCTATCCATTTGAGAGCAGACGATGCTGGCCCGGACCTAAGCCTGTGACTGAAGCAATTGCCGAACAGCCCGGGCGCTCAATTAAAGAAGAGCGTGTCAGCCTTGCTGAAACCGCGTCTGCTTCTGTAAACAGTCGTGTTACGGATATCGTATCCCGCATATTGGGGATGGCGCCGGATGACATACATCCGGATACGCCGCTGAACCAATACGGGCTTGACTCTATTTTGCTTATGCAGCTGCTTCAGCAATTGCAAAATCGAATTAATCCGGATTTCGATCTGGCCGGACTGCTGGAATGCAGGACACTGCAGGACATTATGGACAAGGTATTCCCGCATGACAAGGAGCAACTGTTACAACTGACGCAGCCGACGAGCCTTACGACCTCAGCTGGTTGGACGCAATTTCCCGAGCTCATTCTTCTTCATAAAGGCATCGAAGGAGCGCCGGTCTTCTGGTTTCACGGAGGGCTTGGCGGAGTGGAAATGTATCAAACGCTTGCCCAAAAAAGCCGCAGGCCGTTCTACGGCATCCAGGCCAGAGGTTGGCTGACGGATCGGTCTCCATTGCAAGGGGTTGGTGCGATGGCCGCTTACTATGCGCATATTATTCAAACGGTCCAACCCGAAGGGCCTTACGATCTGGGGGGATATTCCTTGGGCGGCGTTCTGGCCTATGAGGTCATACGTCAATTACAGGAGCTGGGGAAAACCGTCAGGACCGTTGTGATGCTGGATTCGCCTTATGGCATCGAGTTTCAGCAAGGCGCTATCTCCAGACAGTCAGCGGTGTTGCAGGCCGTGAATCTGGCACTGGCGTCCAAGCATTTTCAAGAACCGGAGAAATTCGTGCAAACCCTCATTCATCGGGATGAACTCGATTTGAACGTAGGAGAAGAGTTGCTGCTCAAACAGCTAATTGAGCTTGGAAACAGCCGTGGGCTCACAAAGACCGAGGAACAGATCGTTTCCATGATCGAGGCCAACATCAAGATCCAGCATGCTTATCAGTTTGACCGGTTTTCGGTCATGCCGCTTCCCGACGCCGATGCGGTGACCTGCTACTATTTCCGTAATAAACGAGGATTGATTTTTGGGGAGCTGGAGCCCTATTTCTCCACAATAGAGGATTCGTCCGCTTTGGATCGCGCTAACTATTGGGAGGAGTGGGAGCGGCAATTCCCTAACCTGCACATGATTGATATTGATGTCTCCAATCATATGGTGCTGCTATCCGAGCCTCAGGCCTCCGAGACGATTTACGAATTTTGTGAAAAACTGTATGCCGGAAAAGGGATGACCGGCAGATTTCTCCAAACCTTTAAAAACAAAGCCAAAAAGCTGCACGGGAATAAGGTAACTGTGATGGATTAAGCACGAGATGGCGTACTCCCGGTTAAGACGGTTCAGATATCCGAACTGTCCTAACCGGGAGTTTCTTATTTTTCCAGAACAAATAGGAGAGACAATTCCATGCCTCATTTTGTTGCTTTTCGAATGAGGGCGAAGCAGAAAAACGCGTTGCATTTTCGTTAAACCAGAGGTGATAAGCAGATGGAAAAAACGAACATCTTTTTGTTTTCCGGTCAAGGATCGCAATACTATCAGATGGGCAGGGAATTATATCATCATCAACCGGTGTTCCGCCATTGGATGCGTCATCTGGATGAATGCTATTACCATATTTCCGGCAAATCGGTCATTAATGAGCTTTACGCAGATAAAAATCAGATCGGTAAAACCTTCGATCGCCTGGCGTTCACGCACCCATCCATATTTATGATCGAATACGCCTTGCTTAATTACGAATCTCATTTCGTCGTATCGGGGGAAGCGGGGGGGCTTTCGGAGCTGGAAGCTTATCTAAAGGAAAGAAGAATTCCATACCAAAACCTGCCGGTTCACTACGGCTTCCATTCCAGGTGGATCGATGCAGCAGCTTCGCCCTACAAACGTTACATAGACAACATTTTGTTCAAAAATCACGAGATCCCCATTATTTCGGGTCTGACGGGAGGAGACGTCAGCGATTTCGAGCCGGACTATTTTTGGCATGTCGTCAGGGAACCGATTCGCTTTCGCAGCGCCTTGAAATCGCTGCCGCCCGGGGAGAAGAAGCGTTTTATTGATTTAGGACCGTCGGGAACGCTTGCAAACTTCGTTAAAAATAATTTTCAAGGACTTGGGCAAAACGATATCTATACCGTATTGAGCCCTTTCCACAAAGATTTATCTGTACAGTCGTTAAATCGTTTGATTTCACATGGATGAGTGAATGACGAAAGAGCTGGTGTTAACGCGCTGGACCGCGCCCACAGCCAGCAGCGACTGGCGCGGAGAGATTCGGATCGAGTGCTTCTTCTGTACGATGATCTGCTAGTACAAAGAACCTAAAATAACGTTACTATATTTTCCTGTATGGTATACTCTAGATAGAATCTATCGAAC
>NZ_JCAMRT010000029.1:0-59942 GCF_059821225.1 Paenibacillus sp. sg306046 | reverse complement strand
CGACCGTTAAGCCTTCCAGCGTCGATGGTACTTGGACCGCAGGGTCCTGGGAGAGTAGAACGTCGCCAAGCAAAAGTAAATAAAACAGCCAGTATGGATATATCCATACTGGCTGTTTTATTTACACAAGGCTCGCATAGAGCCTGACGGCCAGCTTAAGGCTTGCGTATTTTCATATCGCTCAAGCTTTTAAACACATAGCCTTGCTGTCGGGCTGCATCAATAATCGGTCCGAGCGCCTCTGTATTATCCTTGGATACAGAGTGCAGCAGCAGAACAGCTCCGGAATGCAGCTGCTCCATGACTTTGTTGTAGGCATATTTCGACCCCTTTTGATCCCGCGTATCCCAGTCCTTGTAGGCAACTGACCAAAATACATTGGTGTAGCCAAGCTCCTTGCTGACAGACAGCGTGCGTTCATTGAAAATACCGCGAGGTGTTCGCAAATAAAGCATTTCCTGCTGCCCGGTTAATGCAGCGACCTCTGTTTTGACCTTCGTAAGCTCTTCACGAATACGTTCCGCCGAAATTTGACTCATATCGGGATGATGCCACGAATGATTCCCGATCAGATGTCCTTCGGCCTTCATCCGTTTAAGCAGCTCGGCTTGCTCTTTAATATAGTGACCGGTCACGAAGAAAATGGCCGGAACCTGCTTTTCCTTCAAGGTATCGAGAATGCGTGCGGTAAATCCATTTTCATATCCGTTATCGAAGGTCAGGTACAGCTCTTTCTGCGCCGGATCTCCGGTAAAAATGGCCCCGTACTTTTGCAGCAGCGGCTTGAAGCCTTCTTCATTAATGGACGGTTCCTGGCCATTGACGCTTCTCTTGAACCCGAAATGATAAGCAACATCGGCATGAACCGAATCCGGCAAGACGTACACAGCAGCTGAGCAAGCCAGCATCAACGATATGACGAACATCCAACGGCAAGCATATTGCTTCAAGCTTTATCCCTCCTGAATCACGTGATTAACCAGCCATTACCTTCACAGCACGACTGGCTGCTCAAATTTAAAGAAATACCCTCCATAAAGTATCCCTCATGCGAAAAAAGGCTATGTAGCCAATACCTGCGCTTGCCGACATGAAATACTGGTAAACCGGGCAGTTATTTGATTACGGCGAAGGAATTGGGCCAGGGTGAATTCATTAACCTGACGGCAGGCTGCACATACTGAAAGCTGATAAGCCATTCAAACGGCCCAAGCCGATGGCAACAGTTGCATTTTGAATCGAATCTGCTATAATAAGTTTAAAGTCAAAGAAAGTCAAAGTCAGTTTGTGATTCTTAAGTACTTTCACCTTTAGTCAGGGAGGTTGAAGCCGTTGCGCAGTGTTTCAGAGATGATCGAGCAGCATCTGAAGCAAATCATGCAGCAGAGCCCTGATGGCGTGATCGAAATTCAGCGCAATGAGCTGGCCGATCAGTTTAATTGCGTACCTTCGCAAATTAATTATGTCATCAGCACCCGCTTTACGCTTGAAAAGGGTTATATCGTCGAAAGCAAGCGGGGCGGCGGCGGCTATGTGCGGATTCAGAAGGTCGTCCTTCATTCTCATGGCACGGTGCTTGACTTCATTTTTCAAAATGTCGGTACGCACATTGATCAAACGGCTGCCGAGGGCTTGCTGTACCAGCTGAACGAAGGCGGCTTTGTTACAGCCCGTGAAGCGGCTTTGATGAAGGCGGCGCTGGCACGTGAAGTGCTCGCCCTGAAGCTGCCGCTGCGGGATGAAATCCGCGCCAGAATGCTGAAGGCGATGATGATCTGCTTGTTGAGCAAGTGAGGCGGAGGTTCCGCACAATATATTGCTGGAGGAGGGACTGTATTGATTTGTCAGGAATGCGGCAAAAAGCAGGCGACGTTGCATTTTACGAAAATTTTGAATGGAGAGAAGACGGAGTTTCACATTTGCGAAGCCTGCGCGCGGGAGAAAGGCGAACTGATTCCCGGAACGCCAGGCGGGTTCTCCATTCATAATTTGTTAAGCGGATTGCTTGATTTTGAGCCTTCTTCATCTGCGTCGTCAGCAGCAAAGGTGCAACCGACGCGCTGTGATCACTGCGGTCTCACCTACAGCCAGTTTAGCAAGGTCGGACGATTCGGCTGCAGTGAATGCTACAAGCATTTTAATGAAAAGCTTGACCCGCTCCTCAAGCGGGTTCATGGGAATACAACGCATACGGGCAAGGTTCCCCGGCGTTCAGGCGGGTTAATTAAGCTCAGACGTGAAATCGATAGCTTGAAAAGAGAGCTTCATGAACGAATAGATCAGGAAGAATTTGAAGAAGCAGCCAAGCTGCGGGATCAGATCCGCGTGCTGGAGAGGCAGGCGGCCGAAGGACAGACAGCGGCAGGGGAATAAGGAGGAGCGCCCTTATGACGGATGTGCAACGCTTTACGGAGCATGCATTAAGCGATTGGATGAAGGAGGAAGGCCCGGACTCGGACATTGTGATCAGCACGCGGATTCGAATTGCCCGGAATGTAGCGGCGTATCCGTTTCCTATGCTGGCGACGAGCCAGCAGTCCCAGGAGGTGCTGGAGCGCGTCGGCGCCATGATCGACAATGACGATCTGAGTACGATCAGCCGCTTCACCATGCTGCCGCTGTCGGAGCTTGACGACCTGCACCGGCGGGTATTGGTGGAGAAGCATCTGATCAGCCCGGCGCTGGCTAACGAGTCGCGCAATGGAGCTGTGATTTTGTCCGATAACGAATCCATCAGCATTATGGTGAATGAAGAGGATCATTTGCGAATACAATGCTTGTGCCCCGGCTTTCAAATTAAGGAAGCGTGGGATTTGGCGAATCAGCTCGACGATATTTTCGAGGGTCAGCTTAATTATGCGTTTGATGAAAAGCGCGGCTATATGACGAGCTGTCCGACGAACGTGGGAACCGGAATCAGGGCGTCGGTGATGATTCATCTGCCTGCGCTGGTGATGACCCAGCAAATCAACCGCATTTTATCCGCGATTACGCAAGTTGGCCTGGCGGTACGGGGGTTGTACGGAGAAGGCAGCGAGGCGCAAGGCAATTTATTTCAAATATCCAATCAGATTACATTGGGTCAGTCTGAGGAGGAAATCATCGACAATCTGCACAGCGTTGTGCGTCAAATTATTGAGCATGAGCGTGCGGCCCGGTATAAGCTGTCTGTTGAAAACAGAGCAAAAATTTTGGATCGCGTCAGCCGCTCCTTCGGGATTTTGTCATACGCCGCAATTATGGATTCGAAGGAAGCGGCGCAGCGTTTATCCGATGTCCGACTTGGCATTGACCTCGGTTTTATTAAAAAAGTGCCGGCTCAGGCGCTTAATGAGCTGCTGGTGATGACCCAGCCCGGTTTTTTACAGCAGTTAGCAGGAGAAAAGCTGTCGTTTGAAGAAAGAGACATTAGAAGAGCGCAGCTGATCCGCGACAAAATGTCCGAATCGGACGCAGTCGGCTAACACCAGGCGCTTCACTTGCAGCATGAAGTCGAATGAACGTTTACCAACCTTGGAGGTGTTACTCATGATGTTTGGCAGATTTACGGAACGCGCGCAGAAGGTGCTGTCGTTGGCTCAAGAGGAAGCTGTCCGGTTAGGGCATAACAATATCGGTACAGAGCATATCTTGCTTGGATTGATCCGGGAAGGCGAAGGCATTGCCGCGAAAGCATTAATCGCGCTTGGTCTGGGCCTGGAGAAAATTCAGGATGAGGTGGAGTCGTTGATCGGGCGGGGGCAAGAGCAGCCGACCAACATCGCGTACACGCCTCGCGCCAAAAAGGTTATTGAATTGTCAATGGACGAAGCCCGCAAGCTGGGGCACACGTATGTAGGCACAGAGCATATTTTGCTCGGTCTGATCCGCGAAGGCGAGGGCGTTGCCGCACGTGTGCTGAATAATCTCGGGGTGAGCCTGAACAAGGCGCGCCAGCAAGTGCTGCAGCTGCTCGGCAGCAGCGAGGTTGTTTCGCCAAGCCACGGTAATCCGGTAAACGTCAATACTCCGACGCTGGACGGTCTGGCGCGTGATTTGACGGCTTACGCCAAGGACGGCAATCTGGACCCGGTAATTGGCCGCAGCAAAGAAATCGAGCGCGTCATTCAGGTGCTCAGCCGCCGGACTAAAAACAATCCGGTGCTGATCGGGGAGCCGGGCGTTGGTAAAACGGCAATCGCCGAGGGGCTTGCCCAAAAAATTATCAACAACGAAATTCCTGAAACGTTGCGCGACAAGCGGGTTATGACGCTTGATATGGGCTCGGTCGTAGCGGGCACCAAATACCGCGGCGAGTTCGAGGACCGTTTGAAAAAAATTATGGATGAAATTCGCCAGGCAGGCAACATCATTTTGTTCATCGACGAGCTGCACACGCTGATTGGCGCAGGCGGCGCGGAAGGCGCGATCGACGCCTCCAACATTTTGAAGCCGTCGCTGGCTCGCGGCGAGCTGCAATGTATCGGTGCGACGACTCTGGACGAATACCGCAAATATATTGAGAAGGACGCTGCGCTGGAGCGCCGCTTCCAGCCGATTACGGTAGACCAGCCGTCTCCGGAAGAAGCGATTCAAATTTTGCACGGGCTGCGTGACCGTTATGAAGCGCATCACCGGGTCAAAATTACAGATGAAGCGATTGAGCAAGCCGTCAAGCTGTCGGACCGCTACATTACGGACCGCTTCCTGCCGGACAAGGCGATTGACTTGATCGACGAAGCGAGCTCCAAGGTAAGGCTCCGCTCCTACACGGTTCCGCCGGATTTGAAAAAGCTGGAGAACAAGCTGGAGGATATCCGCAAGGAGAAGGATGCTGCGGTCCAAAGCCAGGAGTTCGAGAAGGCGGCAGCGCTGCGCGATACCGAGCAGAAGATGCGTGAAGAGCTGGATACGACGAAAAACGAGTGGAAAGAAAAGCAAGGCCGTACCGATTCCGAGGTAACGCCGGACGATATCGCCCAGGTTGTGGCGAGCTGGACCGGAATTCCGGTTGTGAAGCTGGCGGAGGAAGAAACGGCGCGCCTGCTTAATATGGAAGCCATCCTGCATGACCGCGTAATTGGACAGGACGAAGCCGTCAAGGCTGTCAGCCGCGCGATTCGCCGGGCCAGAGCAGGTCTGAAGGATCCGAAGCGTCCGATGGGCTCCTTCATTTTCCTCGGGCCGACGGGTGTCGGTAAAACCGAGCTGGCTCGGGCGCTTGCAGAATCGCTGTTCGGCGATGAAAATGCCGTTATTCGGATCGACATGTCGGAATATATGGAGAAGCATTCGACTTCGCGTCTCGTCGGAGCGCCTCCGGGTTATGTCGGTTATGAAGAAGGCGGCCAATTGACGGAAAAGGTTCGCCGCAAGCCTTATTCGGTTGTGCTGCTGGATGAGATCGAGAAGGCGCATCCGGAAGTATTTAACATCTTGCTGCAAGTGCTTGAGGATGGCCGGTTGACCGACTCCAAGGGCCGCACCGTGGATTTCCGCAATACGCTGATTATTATGACCTCCAATGTTGGCGCCGATGTGATCAAGAAAAACTCGACGCTTGGCTTCACCGCCTCCATTGACTCGGGTCGCGAGTACGGCAATATGAAGGACAAAGTGATGGGCGAGCTGAAGAAAAGCTTCCGTCCGGAGTTCCTGAACCGGATCGACGAAATCATCGTCTTCCATTCGCTCGACGAGAAGCATATCGCGGAAATTGTCACCTTGATGGCGGATGATCTGCGCAAACGGCTCAAGGAGCAGGAGGTTGACTTTGCACTGACGGATAAGGCGAAGGCGTTCCTGGCCAAGGAAGGCTACGATCCGAGCTTCGGCGCGCGGCCGCTTCGCCGGGCGATTCAGAAGCATATCGAGGACCGGTTGTCCGAGGAGCTGCTGCGCGGCAACATCGCGAAGGGCGACAAGCTGACGATTGACGAGAAAGACGGCGAATTAATCGTCGAGCGCAACGCAAGCGTCGGAAGCGAAGCTTGAGCATCTTATTCGGTTGAAGCCGTCTGAATCTTTCCCCCACATAGAAAACATCTGTCGTTACCGGTGAGCCGGGCGGCAGATGTTTTTTTGCGTGCAGCCGCGAGAATATTTATGAAACGGAAGGCCGGAGGGTTTTCTTTGGGGCATTGGCATGGTAAACTTTTGTAATGGAACTTGAGGTGATGTCAGCTTGGCAAAAACCAAAACGAAATTTTGTTGCGAGCAATGCGGATATGAATCGCCGAAATGGCTGGGGAAATGTCCGGGCTGCGAAGCGTGGAACACATTTGTAGAAGAAGTGGAGACGGTCAGTAAGTCGCGAGGGGCGAATACTTCCATCTCGGGCAAGAAAGAAAAGCCGGTTCCCATCATAAACATAGAAAGCAGCGAGGAATTACGCGTAGTTACCAGCAACCAGGAGCTGAACCGGGTGCTCGGCGGCGGGCTCGTACCGGGTTCGCTTATTTTGGTCGGCGGCGACCCCGGGATCGGGAAATCAACGCTGCTGCTGCAAACTTCGCATGAGCTGACCAGACAGCAGTTGAAGGTGCTCTATATCTCCGGCGAGGAGTCTGTCCGGCAGACGAAGCTGCGGGCGGACCGGCTGGAGGCTGTATCGCCGCTGCTGTTTGTATTGTGCGAGACGAATGTTGAGCTGATCGAAGCGGCGATTGACGAGCTGCAGCCAAACTTTGTCGTCGTGGACTCGATTCAGACGGTATATCATCCTGTTGTTACCTCAGCTCCCGGAAGCGTTTCCCAGGTCAGGGAATGCACGGGGCATTTTATGCGAATCGCCAAGGTTCGAGGTATTGCAACGGTGCTAGTTGGTCATGTTACTAAAGAGGGCGCGATTGCCGGCCCGCGGCTGCTGGAGCATATGGTGGACTGCGTGCTGTATTTTGAGGGCGAGCGTCATCATTCGTATCGGGTGCTGCGTGCTGTGAAAAACCGTTTCGGCTCGACGAATGAGATCGGTATTTTTGAAATGCGTGAAAGCGGGCTGGTCGAGGTGAGCAACCCGTCTGAGCTGTTTTTGTCGGAACGGCCGCTTGGGGTGGCAGGCTCGACTGTGGTCGCCAGTATGGAGGGCACCCGTCCGGTGCTTGTCGAGCTGCAGGCGCTGATTACATCGACTAACTTCCCATCTCCGCGCAGAATGGCGACCGGCTACGACCATAACCGGCTGGCGCTGATCATTGCTGTGCTGGAGAAACGAATGGGCATGTTTTTGCAAAATCAGGACGCTTACCTGAATGTAGCCGGCGGTGTGAAGCTGGATGAACCGGCCGTCGATCTGGCGGTAGCGGTCAGCATCGCTTCGAGCTTTCGCGATCAGCCGACGCAGCCCTTCGATGTTGTATTCGGCGAGGTCGGCTTGACGGGCGAGGTGCGCGGCGTTTCCCGCGTGGACCAGCGTGTACGCGAGGCGCAGAAGCTTGGCTTCAGGCGGGTCATCCTGCCGGAGAAAAGCCTGAAGGGCTGGGCGCCGCCTTCGGGGATTGAGATTATCGGTGTGCAGACGGTTGCCGAGGCGTTGTCTGCTGCTTTTGTATAAGGATGTTTAGAAAGGTCAGGAGGGACAACGATTTGAGCAAGGATGATTCAAAGCGCGACGTGATGAGCCAGTTGCTGCAGCTGGTTGCGCCAGGAACGGCATTCCGCGACGGTCTGGAAAATGTATTGCGCGCGAAAACGGGCGGATTGATCGTAGTTGGCTATAGCCCGGAAGTGATGGAAATCGTGGACGGCGGATTTTCCATCAACTGCGATTTTTCCCCGAACTACTTATATGAGCTGGCCAAAATGGACGGCGCAATTATTTTAAGCGAGGATTTGAAACGGATATTGTATGCGAACACCCAGTTGATTCCCGATTCCTCCATTTCGTCAACGGAGACCGGGATTCGCCACCGTACGGCTGAGCGCGTTGCAAAGCAAACCTCCAAGCTCGTCGTGTCCATCTCCCAGCGCCGCAACGTCATTACGCTGTACCAGGGGACGCTGCGGTATTCGCTGAAAGATATCGGCGTTATATTAACGAAGGCAAATCAGGCGATTCAGACGCTTGAAAAATACAAGTCGGTGCTTGATCAGGATATGACAAATCTGGGCGCTTCGGAATTCGAGGAGCTGGTCACCCTGCATGATGTGACGGGTGTTATACAGCGCATCGAGATGGTGCTGAGAATCAAGGCCGAGATTAACCGCTATATCAACGAACTGGGCAACGAAGGCCGCTTAATCAGCATGCAGCTGGAAGAACTTGTGGGCAATACGGAACGTGAAGCGCTGTTGCTCGTAAAGGATTATATTAAGGAGGCCAACGAGGACAAAGTCAAGGATGTGTTCTCGCAGCTTAAACGAATTGCCAACGACGAAATTCTGGAGCATGCCCAAATCGCCAAAGCGCTTGGTTATCCGCATTTCTCAGCCAGTGCCGAAGAAATTGTGTCACCGCGCGGCTATCGCGTGTTGAATAAAATTCCGCGCTTGCCGGTTATTATTATTCATAACCTGGTTGAGCGGTTCCAGCAGCTGCCGCATCTGATGATGGCGACCATCGGCGAGCTGGACGAAGTGGACGGCATCGGCGAAGTCCGGGCGCGTACGATCAAGGAAGGTCTCAAGCGTATCCAAGATCAGGTACTCATTGACAGACATATCTAACTTGCTTACAATCATAGGGTGGCCTCATAGCGAGAACAGCCTTGGGGCACAGTAAACCAGAGGTGGACTAATCCATGATAACTAAATCGTTGCCCAATGTGTTTACGATTGGGAATTTGTTTCTCGGCATTATTGCCATTATATCGGTGTTCAACAACAAGCCGGAGCTTGCGGCCATCATGGTCATTGTTGCGATGCTGCTGGACGGCCTGGACGGGCGTGTAGCCCGCGCCTTGAACGCCCAGAGCGAATTCGGCAAAGAGCTGGATTCGTTGTCCGATGTCATCTCCTTCGGGGTGGCGCCGGCCTTCATCATGTACGTGGTAGCTTTTACGGAATTGAATACGGCGGCGGCCTGGATTGTGACAGCCGTGTTCCCGATTTGCGGAGCGCTTCGCTTGGCCCGATTTAATGTCGTGGCAGGCACCCCGGGTTATTTCATCGGACTTCCGATTCCTGCGGCAGGCGGCGTACTGTGTACGCTGGCGCTGTTTCATCAGGAGCTGAACACGATTGTGCTTCTGTTGTCGACCTTGCTGCTGTCCTACCTGATGGTAAGCACGGTTAAATATCCGAACTTCAAGAAAATCGGCATCCCGAAAGCCGCGATCTGGATTACGCCTATCGTTGTTGTTATCGCGGTTGTGCTGGCTGTGCAGTTCCCGGGTACGTTGTCCAAGCTGATTTTTGTACCGCTGCTGCTGTATGCGCTGTACGGCTTAAAAAAAAACGTTGATCGGATGTTTTTCTTTACCCGCAGAAAGCGTAAGAAAGAGCGGGAGGAAGCCGACTCCCAATCAACAATGATGTAAGGCATCACCCTATGGGCGGAGACGAAAAGCATTTATTTTCCTGATGGAGAATGGATGCTTTTTTGTATCCGCTCATTTTTGCATTTTCTTCATGTCTCCGGGGTTAGGGAACATGCTTTTGGTTCATAATTGTAACGAAGCATGAGGAAAAAAATGGAGGTGAGGTTTGGGATGAAAACAGGGTTTCAGCTTTTATTCGCCCTGATCGGAGGCACGCTTGGCTTACAGTGGAGCGATACACTGGGCAAGCCTTTATTCGACATGGCCGCAGCGGTGCTCGGTACGGAGGAGATTCGCGGACAAGCAGTGTATATGTTCATCGGGTTTGCGCTGCTGTTTTATTCGATCAGCGCCTGGACCGTGACCAGCTTGCTTGGATTGATCCGAAACGGAGAGGAGCGGGTGGCGAGCATTCCGATGATTGATCTGATTGCCGGATCTTGCGGAATGGGCCTCGGCGTGCTGCTGTCCTCGCTGCTGCTGTTCCCGCTGGAGCGTACTGGCTATTCCAGCCCGCTGCTGCATATGCTGCTGATCGGAGTATTGGCGTATGCAGGCTTTCGGATCGGGCTTGTCAAGAGAGAAGAGCTGCTGGCGCTGCTGGAGAAGCGGGGAGATGCCCGTGGACGACGGGGCGCGCAAGGCGAAGCGAAGGGCTTCGAGGAGCACAAGATTCTGGATACGAGTGTCATTATCGACGGCAGAATTGCCGATATTTGCAAGACCGGCTTTATCGAGGGGACGCTGGTAATTCCGGAATTTGTGCTGGAGGAGCTGCAGCATATTGCCGACTCGTCTGATCTGCTCAAGCGCAATCGCGGCCGTCGCGGCTTGGACATTCTGAACAAAATTCAGAAGGAGCTGGATGTGAAGGTGCTGATTTACGAAGGGGATTTCGAAGAAATTTCCGAGGTGGACAGCAAGCTGGTCAAGCTGGCCAAGGTGCTGCGCGGCAAAGTCATTACGAATGATTTTAATCTGAACAAGGTTTGCGAGCTTCAAGGAGTATCCGTGCTGAACATTAATGACTTGGCCAACGCGGTCAAGCCGGTGGTGCTTCCGGGCGAAGAAATTCTCGTGCAGGTCATCAAGGATGGCAAGGAGCATGGTCAAGGCGTCGCTTACCTCGATGACGGCACGATGATCGTGGTAGAGGGCGGTCGCGAGTTTATCGGGACGACGCTGGATGTGCTGGTCACGAGTGTGCTGCAGACATCGGCGGGCCGGATGATTTTTGCCAAGCCCAAGCTCTTGGAAAAAGCGCTCTGAACCGTTATGATAGAAGAGATGCACAGAAGGGTCTCCCACGGCGCAATCGCCTGCGGAGAGGCGTCGCGAGTCGAAGGCTCGCGAGGACCGCGTGCTAGACGGTAGGCGGGCAGGTGGTAAGGTGAACGGCCAAACAGGCAAAACAGGCGTTGTGATCGTAGCAGCGGGTAAAGGCACGCGTATGGGAACAACGGAAAGCAAGCAATATTTACAGCTCGATGATAAACCAATCTTGATCCATACGCTGCTAGCGTTTGAACGTATGGCATTTGTCGATACAATCGTCCTGGTGACGGGGGCGGATGATGTGGAGCGTTGCCGCCGCTGGGTTCAGCAGTATGGGCTGTCCAAGACGGCGGCCGTCATTCCGGGCGGCAAGGAGCGGCAGCATTCCGTCCATGAAGGACTGAAGGCGCTGCCGTCGAAGCTGATGTGGGTGCTCGTGCATGACGGAGTACGACCGTTCGCAGCGCCGACGCATGTCAAGGCATGTCTGGAGCAGGCGGCACGCACGGATGCGGCGGTGCTGGCTGTGCCGGTAAAGGATACGATCAAGGTGGTAGACGGCGGCGGCCTCATCACGGCGACCCCGGACCGCAGCAGCTTGTGGGCGATTCAAACCCCGCAAGCTTTTCGTTTTTCCATGCTGCTGGAGGCACACGAGCACGCGCAGCGAGAGGGCTTTATTGGTACCGATGACGCGATGCTGGTCGAACGGCTTGGCCGACAAGTAGCGGTCGTCGAAAGCGACTACTATAACATCAAGATCACAACGCCGGAGGATCTGCCTTGGGCGGAGTGGATATTACGACATGTCAGGAGAGAGGGAAACGAATGATTCGCGTGGGGCAAGGCTTTGATGTCCATCAACTGGTGGAGGGCCGCAAATGTATCATCGGCGGCGTCGATATTCCGTTTGAAAAAGGGCTGCTCGGGCATTCGGATGCGGATGTGCTGCTGCATGCGCTCAGCGACGCCATTTTGGGAGCGCTGGCCTTGGGCGATATCGGCAAGCATTTTCCGGACACGGCGGCAGAGTATAAGGATGCGGACAGCTATGAGCTGCTGCTGCATGTGTGGAAGCTGGCGACGGATGCGGGCTACCGGCTCGGCAACGCCGATCTGACGATCATTGCGCAGAAGCCGAAGATGGCGCCGTATATTCCGGCGATGGTGGAGCGGATTGCCGCTGCGCTGGCTGCCGAGCCGTCGCAGGTGAACGTGAAGGCAACGACAACCGAGCAGCTTGGTTTTACCGGGCGGGGTGAAGGGATCGCGGCACAAGCGATTGTTTGTTTGGTTCATGGTGTGCTATCATAACAATTTATAACTCGTATAACGGGAAATAGGGAAGGGGAGCTAAGGGATGGCAGACGTTCGCGTAAGATATGCGCCAAGTCCGACCGGACATTTACATATCGGCGGTGCCCGCACCGCATTGTTTGATTATTTGTATGCCCGCAAGCAGGGAGGACAATTTATCGTCCGGTTCGAGGATACCGACCAGACCCGGCATGTCGAGTCCGGCGTAGACAACCAGCTGAACGGCTTGCGCTGGCTTGGCATGGATTGGGATGAAAGTGTGGACATCGGCGGACCGTATGGTCCATACCGCCAGATGGAGCGGCTTGATTTGTATCAGCCGTTTGTCGATCAGCTGCTGCGGGAAGGCCACGCCTATAACTGCTTCTGTACGGAAGCCGATCTGGAGGCGGAACGGGCGGCCCAGGAAGCTGCGGGCCAAATGCCGATGTATTCGGGCCGCTGCCGCAGCTTGACGCCGGAGCAGCAGCAAAGCTACCGGGACGAGGGCCGCAAGCCGTCCATTCGCTTCCTTGTGCCAGCGGGCCGGACGATTGCATTCACGGACCGGATTCGCGAGCAGGTGGAGTTTGATTCGAACGGCATCGGCGACTTTATTATCGTACGTCCCGACGGTATCCCGACGTACAATTTCGCAGTTATTTTGGATGATCATCTGATGAAGATTACGCTCGTTATTCGCGGAGAGGAGCATCTGACCAATACGCCGCGTCAAATTATGATGTATGAGGCGCTTGGCTTGCCGGTGCCGGAATTCGCCCATCTGGCGCTTATTTTGAACCCGGATCGCAAAAAGATGAGCAAACGCGATGAATCCATCATCCAGTTTATCCAGCAGTACGAATCGCTCGGCTATTTGCCGGAGGCTGTTGTGAACTTCATCGCACTGCTTGGCTGGTCGCCGAAGGGCGAGGAGGAAATATTTTCGAAGGAAGAGCTGATCGCCCAGTTTGATCTGGATCGCGTGTCGAAAAGCCCGGCTGTATTCGACATGGACAAGCTGAATTGGATGAACAATGCGTACATTAAAAAAGCGGACCCTGCGCGAATCGCTGCATTAAGCGTGCCGCATCTGCAGCAGGCGGGACTGCTGCCAGCCGAGCTGAGTGCGGAGCAGGACGTTTGGGCAAGCTCGCTGATCCGTTTGTACCAGGATCAATTGCGTTACGCGGCGGAAATTGTGCCGTTGTCGGAGCTGTTTTTCCGCGAGGAGGTACAGCTGAATGAAGAAGCGGCGGCACTGCTGGGCGAGGAGCATGCGCCGGTCGTTCTGGGCAGCTTCCTCAAGCAGGCTGAGGGCGCGGCTGACTTTACCGTGGATACGGTCAAAGCGCTTGTGAAGGCAGTCCAAACGGAAACCGGCTACAAAGGGAAACCGCTGTTCATGACGATCCGCGTGGCGTTAACAGGTCAGATGCATGGCCCGGATCTGAATATGACGATTCACCTGCTCGGTAGGGACAAGGTGCTCACCCGACTGAAGAAGTTATTGTAATCCCGCGGACTTTCTGCTAACATCGTAAGCAAACCTGAATATTCGACATGGCGTAGAACGGGAAAGTACGCGGAAGCGGCGGATTCACAGAGAGGATGATCGGCTGAACGGCCGGCTGCAAGTCATCCAGTCCACCATCGGCGGAAGTGCACCCGGGAGCTGTTAAGACGATCTGAATCCGGAGGTCTAACCTCAGATTCAGGGTAGTTTTGCCGTACCGTTCACGATACGAACGAGCGAGATGTGCGAATGCATGGAACCTTGGCGGACGGCCGTGGGAACCTGCGCTTGCGCAAGCAGAGTGGAACCGCGAATGAATACGCCTCTGCAGCCTTCAAGGCTGCGGAGGCTTTTTTGTATGGCCGGACAATCGGCAAGCGGTCGAACTGCCGGCTTGTGTGCGCGTATGGCGAGCCGGAACGGCTGTGGCGAAGACGGATCAGCGGCGCGGGAGAGGAATAAGGAAGTGGGGTCCTGAAGCATGTTGGGCAGAATGAAGGAAGATATCGCGACAATTTTCGAAAATGACCCGGCAGCCCGGGGATGGTTCGAGGTCGTCTTTACGTATGCGGGGCTGCATGCGCTTTGGGCGCACCGGGTTGCGCATCTGGTGTACCGGCGCAAATGGTATACGCTGGCGCGGGTCATTTCCCAGATCAGCCGTTTCATGACAGGGATTGAAATTCATCCTGGCGCGGTCATAGGCCGGCGGTTTTTTATTGATCACGGGATGGGCGTCGTCATCGGCGAAACCTGTGAGATCGGCGACGATGTGCTGTTGTATCATGGAGTGACGCTGGGGGGGACGGGGAAAGAAAAAGGAAAACGCCACCCGACAATTGGCAACAACGTCGTCATTTCTGCCGGCGCGAAGGTAACCGGATCGTTCACGGTCGGAGATCATTCGCGGATCGGGACCAATGCGGTGGTGCTGTCCGAGGTTCCGCCCAACAGCACGGTGGTCGGCATCCCGGGCCGGATCGTGAAACGCGACGGCGTGCGCATCGGTCGGCTGGAGCACGATAAGCTGCCTGACCCGGTCATTGAGATGTTTCGCCATTCCCAGGAGCAGATCGACGAATTAAAAAGCAAGCTTGCCAGGCTTGAAATGAAGAACGGAGGACATCAATCTCATGACGCTTAGTATTTACAATACGATGGCTCGGAGCAAGGAAACGTTTAAGCCGCTGGAGGCGGGCAAGGTCAGCATGTATGTCTGTGGCCCGACGGTGTACGATTACATCCATATCGGCAATGCGCGACCGGTTATTTTCTTCGATGTGGTACGCCGGTATCTGGAATACAGCGGGTACGAGGTCAACTATGTCGTTAACTTTACGGATGTGGACGATAAGCTGATCAAAAAGGCGGCTGAAATGAACCTGACCGTGCCGGAAGTCGCGGACCTGTTCGTGCAGCACTATTACGAGGATACGCGGGGACTGGGCGTGCGCGAAGCGACCGTGCATCCGCGTGTTACGCAAAACATGACGGAGATTATCGACTTTATTACGGATTTGGAAGCAAGGGAGCTTGCTTACGAGGCGGGCGGGGACGTGTTTTTCCGCACTTCAAAGTTTGCGGACTACGGAAAGCTGTCCCAGCAAAATTTGCAGGAGCTGCAGTTTGGCATCCGGGTGGACGTGGATCAGCGCAAGGAAAACCCGCAGGATTTTGTGCTGTGGAAGGCCGCGAAGCCGGGTGAAATCAGCTGGTCCAGCCCTTGGGGCGACGGCCGTCCGGGCTGGCATATCGAATGCTCGGCGATGGTGCGCAAATATTTGGGCGATACGATTGATATCCATGGCGGCGGGCAGGATCTGACGTTCCCGCATCATGAATGTGAGATCGCCCAGTCCGAAGGCTTGACCGGCCATGCGATGAGCAACTATTGGATGCATAACGGGTTCGTAAATATCAATAATGAAAAAATGTCGAAGTCGCTCGGCAACGGCATCACGGTACACCAGCTGCTCAAGACGATCCCGGCCGAAGTGATCCGTTACTTTATGTTGTCCGGCCACTACCGCAATCCGCTGAATTTCAGCGATGAGGCCGTGGAGCAGGCGCGCGGCAGCCTGGCCCGGATCGAAAATTGCCGGGTTACGCTGCAGCATCGGCTGAAGACGGCTGACGGCGCGCTTGGCGAGGCGGAGACAGCGGTCGCGGCGGCTGTGGCCGAAATTAAGACGCAGTTCGAAGCCAAGATGGATGATGACTTTAATACACCGGATGCCATTACGGCGGTGTTCGAGCTTGTCAATCTCGCCAACCCTTACGCGAGCCGCGATCATGTGCATGCCGGGACGGTGGAGCTGCTGCTTGCACAGCTCGCGGCGATGAACGGCGTGCTTGGTATTTTGACCAGCGGCGCAGATGAACTGCTGGATGCCGACATCGAGCAGCTTATTATCGACCGGACGGAGGCGCGGAAAAGCAAAAACTGGGCGCGTGCCGATGAAATTCGCGACTTGCTCACGGAACGTGGCATCGTGCTTGAGGATACGCCGCAAGGTATCCGCTGGCGGCGCAAATGACGGGGGACGCATACGGAAACAACGGCGGCGGCGAGCAGCCTGCGAACGGGGAGCATGCTGAGGACAGAGAGAGGGATCTCTCCGGGTCCGCAGAGGAGCAAGCCGACCCGTTCGGCCTGGGGCTGTTCGCTTTCCCTCCGTCTCGCGCGCCAAGGCTGATGAACCCGCTTGTGCTCGCCTATGTGGGGGATGCGATTTATGATATGTACATCCGCCAGTATGTGGTGTCGCTGACGAATCACCGGCCGGATCATTTGCACCGGCTGTCCAGCCGCTATGTGTCCGCCAAGGCTCAGGCCAAGGCGCTGACCCGGTGGCTGCCGCTGCTGACCGAGGAAGAAGCGGATATCGTCAAGCGCGGTCGCAACGCAAAATCAGGAACAACGGCGAAAAACGCCGACGTGCTGGAATACCGGCACAGTACCGCATTCGAATGCTTGATCGGCTACCTGTACTACTGCCGCCGCTGGGAACGGCTGCGATTCCTGCTTGAGCTTGCGCTGGAGCAGGGCGAGGGCTGACAACTAACTGAGAGAAGAGGAAACATCGTGGAAGATTTCATTGGCGGCAAGCATTCCGTACTGGAAGCGCTCCGTTCGGGCCGGACGGTTAATAAAATATGGATCGCGGAGCAGGCGCAGAAGCAGCTGACGCAGCCGATCATTGCCGAAGCGAAGCAGCATGGCGTCATCGTGCAGTTTGCCGATAAACGCAAGCTGGATCAGATGGTGGAGGGGCTGCAGCATCAGGGGGTTGTAGCCCAGGTGGCGCCTTATGATTACGTTGAGGTGGACGATTTGCTGGCGCGTGCGGCCGCTCGCAACGAGCAGCCGTTCCTGCTTATTTTGGACGAGATCGAAGATCCGCATAATCTCGGCTCGATTTTGCGGACTGCGGATTGCACCGGCGTTCATGGCGTCATCATTCCGAAGCGTCGTTCCGTCGGTATTACGGCCACTGTGTCCAAAACCTCGGCGGGAGCGGTTGAATATGTGCCCGTCGCGCGGGTGACGAATTTGGCCCAGACGATCGAGCAGCTCAAGGAGCAGGGCGTCTGGATCGCCGGAGCGGATGTGGGAGCGAAGGCTCCGCTGTACAAGACTGATCTGACGATGCCGCTGGCTATTGTCATTGGGAATGAGGGCAAGGGCATCGGACGGCTGATCCGTGAAAAATGCGATTTTCTGCTGCAGCTTCCGATGGTTGGCCATATCAATTCGCTGAATGCCTCTGTCGCCGCCTCTGTCTTCATGTACGAGGTGGTCCGCCAGCGGCAAACGGGCCAATGATGACCGGGCAGTCGCGGACTTGGGGCGGGTGGTTCGCATGATTCAGGAAACGCTGATTGTGGACGGCTACAACATTATCGGCGCCTGGCCGGAGCTGCAGAAGCTCAAGGATATTCGGCTGGAGGAGGCTCGCGACCGGCTCATCCAGACGATGGCGGAGTTTCAGTCCTTCTCCGGGATGAAGGTCATCCTCGTATTTGATGCGTATTATGTGCCCGGCCAGGGCCGCAAATATCTGGAAAGCCGGTTGCCCGTTTACTTTACGAAAGAAAAAGAGACGGCGGACGAGCTGATCGAGCGGCTGGTTACCTCGCATGTCGGACGCCGCAAGCAGGTGTATGTCGCCACGTCCGATATGACGGAGCAGCATGTCATTTTCGGCAAAGGAGCCTTTCGTCTGCCTGCGAGCGAGCTGCTGAACAAGGTGCGGCAGGCGCGGCAGGAAATTCGGCGCAAAATTCGCGAGGAGAAGGAGCCGCGGCGCAACAGCGTCGACAGCACCTTAAACGAGGAGCAGCGGAAGCGGCTTGAGGACTGGCGCAGAGGCCGCTGAAGCTGCCGCGAAGGCTTGCATTTTCTGTTAGAAAATCTCGTTTATGCCAGCCATAGGCAAGTCGAATTTTATTGACGGTGGCAGATTACATAATGTATACTAACTGTATCTTTCAAGCGCAGGCCGGAGGGATTGTGGTGATTGTCGACCTCAAAGAGTTGAGAATGTGCGAATACGACCTCAAGGCTGACGAAGACGTAGTCGAGGCGGTCCGCGAAGGCGACAGCGATGCGCTGGAGTACTTGATTAACAAGTATCGTAATTTCGTTCGTGCGAAGGCCCGTTCCTACTTTCTGATCGGCGCCGATCGGGAGGACATTGTTCAGGAAGGGATGATCGGACTGTACAAGTCGATCCGTGACTTCCGCGGGGACAAGCTTGCCTCATTTAAAGCGTTTGCTGAATTATGCATTACCCGTCAAATCATTACGGCGATTAAGACGGCTACCCGACAGAAGCATATTCCTCTCAATTCTTACGTTTCCCTGGACAAGCCCATTTATGATGAAGATTCCGACCGTACGCTGCTTGATGTCATTTGCGGCTCCCGTGTGTCTGATCCGGAAGAACTGATCATTAATCAGGAGGAGTTCAGCGGTCTTGAAGACAAGATGGGCGAAATTTTGAGCGATCTTGAGCGCAAGGTGCTGATGCTGTATCTGGATGGCCGATCCTATCAGGAAATTGCCGTTGATCTGGACCGTCACGTAAAGTCGATCGACAACGCCTTGCAGCGGGTCAAACGAAAGCTGGAGCGTTATCTGGAAGTACGCGATGCATAAACAAGCGCCTCTCGATGGATGAGAAGCGCTCTTTCTTTGAATAGCCGGGGCGCCGATAAGCGGCGCATCCGATCGAGTGTCTGGCGAATCCGCCAGGCGTTTTTTGTGCTGCCGTCGTTTAAGCGCGGGGAATGCTGACTATACTTGTAGCAGGCGGGATTTCCTTGACAGAAGAAGTGCCATATGATAATGTATTCAGGTAGCCTTAGCGAAGTAGGCGTTTTTTTGCTGGTTTGATAAGGCTGTAAATCAGAGGCTGGTCCGTAGGAGGTGTACATCATGCGGGTGATTATCACATTAGCGTGCACAAACTGCAAGCAAAGAAACTATGCGTCTTCCAAAAACAAGCGCAACCATCCTGACCGCATGGAGCTCAAGAAATATTGCAAGTATTGCAATGAACAAACGGCTCATCGCGAAACTCGCTAGTTTTTTGGAGGTGTAGGTTGTGTCCTTTTTGGCTAAAGTGAAGCAGGGATTCGGCAGCACGTTTTCTTTTTTTGGCGACGCATGGTCCGAGTTGAAAAAAGTAAAGTGGCCTAGCCGTAAAGAACTGATTAGTTATACGCTGGTCGTGTTATTTACGGTCATCTTCGTGACGGTGTACTTCTACGTTCTGGACTTAGGGATTTCGGAGCTGCTTCGCCTCGTGTTTAAATAATCTAGGCTGATTGGTGGCGCTAATGGGAATGGAAAAGAGATGGTACGTCGTACATACCTATTCCGGGTATGAAAACAAGGTGAAGGCTAACTTGGAGAAACGTGTGGAATCCATGGACATGAAGGACAAGATCTTTCGCGTACTCGTTCCCATGGAAGAAGAGTTGGTGAATAAAGACGGTAAGAAAAAGACGGTAATGCGCAAGGTATATCCCGGGTACGTGCTTGTGGAGATGATCCAGACGGACGATTCCTGGTATGTGGTGCGTAATACCCCTGGCGTTACCGGGTTTGTCGGTTCAACCGGTTCCGGTTCGAAGCCGACCGCGCTGCTTCCTGAGGAAGTGGAGTCGATTCTGAAACACATGGGAATGGAAGAGCCAAAGCCGAAGATCGACTTCGAGCTTCGAGATACGGTTCGCGTGAAAGTCGGCCCGTTCGCCAACTTTGTTGGGTCCGTGGAGGAAATACTGGTCGACAAAAGCAAGCTGAAAGTTCACGTCAATATGTTTGGCAGAGAGACGCCGCTTGAGCTGGACTACCACCAGGTGGAAAAGCTGTAGCTGACGCGGCTGCCATACTACATGCGAGGAGGTGTCACACATGGCTAAAAAAGTAATTAAAATGGTGAAACTGCAAGTTCCTGCAGGGAAAGCGAACCCGGCGCCGCCGATCGGTCCTGCACTGGGTCAAGCAGGTGTTAACATCATGGCGTTCTGCAAAGAGTTCAATGCTCGTACTGCAGATCAAGCTGGTCTGATCATTCCGGTTGTAATTACGGTGTTCGAGGATCGTTCGTTTACGTTCGAGACAAAAACGCCTCCGGCTGCCGTCTTGCTTCGCGTTGCTGCTGGTATCGAAAAAGGCTCCGGCGAACCGAACAAGAAAAAAGTCGCAACGGTTAAACGTTCGAAAGTACGTGAAATCGCTGAACAAAAAATGCCTGACCTGAACGCTGCATCCGTTGAGGCTGCTATGCGTATGGTGGAAGGTACAGCTCGCAGCATGGGCGTTGTCATCGAAGACTAATTCATGACCGTTCATGCCGGGCTGCAAGCAAGGCAAACAGTGGGAGGATATTCCGCTAGTACCACATAGGAGGACTGTAAAGTGGCTAAACACGGCAAAACCTACTTGGAAGCTGCCAAGTTGATTGACGCTGAGAAATTTTACGAGCCGCTCGAAGCGATCGAGCTCGTGAAGAAATCAGCACGCGCCAAGTTCGATGAAACGGTCGAAGTGGCTGTACGTCTGGGCGTAGACCCTCGTAAGCAAGACCAAGCTGTTCGTGGCGTAGTTGTTCTGCCTCACGGCACAGGTAAAACGAAACGTGTGCTTGTATTTGCCAAAGGTGAGAAAGCAAAGGAAGCGGAAGCTGCCGGCGCTGATTTCGTAGGTGATCAAGACATGATCAACAAAATCCAGCAAGGCTGGTTCGACTTCGATGTTTGCGTAGCTACGCCGGACATGATGAGTGAAGTCGGTAAACTCGGTCGTATTCTGGGTGGTAAAGGTTTGATGCCTAACCCTAAAGCAGGTACCGTTACATTCGATGTAACGAAGGCTGTTCAGGAAATCAAGGCAGGTAAAATCGAATACCGTCTGGATAAAGCCGGACAAATCCACGCTCCGATCGGCAAAGTTTCCTTCGATGCTGAGAAGCTCGCAGAAAACTTCAAAGCCTTGGTCGATGCGTTGAACAGAGCGAAACCGGCTGCAGCCAAAGGGGTATACCTGAAAAACATCGCGGTATCCTCGACGCAAGGTCCAAGCGCTCGTGTTAACGTAGCGGGTCAACGCTAGAAAGCGGTTGCCGGTTGACAATTAAAATCAACTGTGCTAACATGTTCTAGGTTGTTAACAAACGAATATGCTTACCGTAGACAGCAGGTGCCTCAGGGCTTAATTTCCTGCCGAGGTGTTATGATAAACGTTCGATATTCAAAGCTTTGCGGCTTATGGAATATGGGAATCATCATGCCTTCGCTCTTGTCTGCGAAGGCATTTTTGCTGCTTGCAAAGATGTGTTCACAGACAGTCGACATGTGCGGACGAGGTTTACGATAAGGTAATTAGGCTTACGAAGTCAGTTTTCCTACGGAAAACGGATTATGCTTACGAAGCAGTTTCTTAACAGAAACTTGTAGGAGGTGCAAAAATGGCAAACGCAAAAATTATCGAGCAAAAAGCGGCACAAGTAACGGAAGTGGCAGAGAAGCTGAAAGGCAGCTCTTGCGCAATCGTTGCGGACTACCGTGGTTTGAATGTAGCTCAAGTTACCGAGCTGCGCAAGCAATTGCGTGAAGCTGGCATTGAGTTCCAAGTATTGAAAAATACGTTGGTACGTCGTGCTACGGCTGGCGCGGAATTGACTGAGCTGGACACGTACCTGACGGGTCCTACTGCGATTGCTTTCAGCAAGGATGATATCATCTCTCCTGCAAAGATTTTGACGAACTTTGCAAAGAAAAATGATAAGCTGGAAGTTAAAGCAGGCGTAGTTGAAGGTAAAGTGGTTGATTTCAACCAAATTAAAGCACTGGCCGAGCTTCCTTCCCGCGAAGGTTTGCTGTCCATGTTGCTCAGCGTCCTTCAAGCTCCAGTGCGCAACTTTGCCCTCGCGGTCAAAGCTGTCGCCGAGAAACAAGAAGGCGGCGCGCAAGAAGCTTAATTTTGTTATGACCAAT
This sequence comes from Paenibacillus sp. sg306046, assembly GCF_059821225.1. NCBI lineage: Bacteria > Bacillati > Bacillota > Bacilli > Caryophanales > Paenibacillaceae > Paenibacillus > Paenibacillus sp. sg306046. The sequence continues at coordinate 37,892 of NZ_JCAMRT010000029.1, read as the reverse complement.
GCAATTCAAAATCAAATATCTTAATTGATATAATGGAGGTTTAACCATGAGCAACGAGCAAATCTTGGAAGCCATCAAAGGCATGACTGTACTGGAACTGAACGATCTGGTTAAAGCAATCGAAGAAGAGTTTGGCGTAACTGCAGCAGCTCCTGTAGCTGTCGTTGCAGGCGGAGCAGTAGCAGAAGTCGAAGAGCAAACTGAATTCGACGTTATTCTGAACAACGCTGGCGCATCCAAAATCAACGTTATCAAAGCTGTTCGCGAAATCACAGGCCTTGGTCTGAAAGAAGCGAAAGATCTGGTAGACGGCGCACCAAAACCAATCAAAGAAAAAATCGGCAAGGAAGAAGCCGATACGATCAAAGCAAAATTGGAAGAAGCAGGCGCTTCCGTAGAAGTGAAGTAGTTTTTGCTTGGCGACAGACCCCTTGCTCGAGGCTGACCTCACGCAAGGGGTTTTCCGTGTCGGATGCCTCTGCGAGCGGACGTTTTTCTTCCGACATCAATCGCAGTTTCAACTGATGTATCAAGAAAAGCTGCTGCTGGGAGAGGCGATGCAGCATCACGGAAGTAGGGAGGAACGACCATGTCCGAACATTACTACAGCTCGAAGCCAAGTGTGGAGCACGATCTGCATCAATTGGAAGAGACGCTGCGCGGCAAAAAGCTGACGTTGGTCACCGATGCGGGCGTATTTTCCAAAAAGGCGATTGACTTTGGTTCCAGGCTGCTGATCGAAACGATGAGCTTCTCTCCGAATGCGGCGGTTCTCGACGTTGGCTGCGGGTATGGTCCGATCGGTCTAAGCGCTGCGTTGCTTGCTCCTCAAGGTCGCGTTACCTTGGTTGACGTGAATGAACGGGCCGTGGAGCTGGCGCGGCGCAATGCGGTCGCCAATGGCATTACCAACGTGGCCGTGCTGCAAAGCGATCGGCTGGAGGCAGTCCATGACCGGCAATTTGATGTCATTTTAACCAATCCCCCGATTCGCGCCGGCAAAGAGATTGTGCATAGCATCTTTGAACAGGCGCATGCTGCGCTGGCTGCGGGAGGGGCGTTGTGGGTTGTGATCCAGAAGAAGCAAGGCGCGCCGTCAGCGGCTGCCAAGCTTGAGTCTTTGTTCGGTGAGGTCGAGGAAGTCGAGCGGGAGAAAGGATACTGGATTTTGAAGGCGATAAAGGTGTGAGACGGCAAAATCACGAAGCGGACATGCATACATGAATGATATTGGAATTTTTGTTGACTTGCATTTGTCAATATGATATTATTATAAAATGTCAGCCTTATGATTGGGCTATTTCTCTTTAGTTGGCTAAAATGTCAAGGAAATTTTTTTCGGGTTGAATAAAGTTTGAGCATTTGACGTATAATGTTTAGGTTTTGCGTAAACCCTACAAGGTAAGAGGGAATTTGTGGCAATTAGCTGGACGAAACATTGGTTGCGATCTGGCATCAGGATTAGAAGCTTCTAAAAGAAGTTTGACTTCGCGAGATTTTGGTCGAGAAGGCTTCCAGAGAGGCTTTTATTTTGTTCTATATGAGCAGACATGAGGGGTGAATCTAAGTTGGCGGGTCATCTTGTTCAATTAGGTCGACGTAAACGCAGATCGTACGCTCGGATTCATGAGGTTTTGGAAGTTCCAAACCTGATTGAGATCCAACAAAAATCGTACCAATGGTTTTTGGATGAGGGATTGCGCGAAATGTTTCAGGATATTTCCCCGATTCAGGATTTTACGGGGAATTTGGTGCTGGAATTTATCGACTATTCACTTGGGGAAGCAAAATATTCGGTGGACGAATCCAAAGAGCGCGATGTCACCTATGCAGCACCGCTGCGTGTGAAGGTACGGCTGATTAATAAGGAAACCGGCGAAGTTAAGGAGCAGGAAGTATTTATGGGCGACTTCCCGCTTATGACGGACACGGGAACCTTCATTATTAACGGTGCCGAACGGGTAATCGTCAGCCAACTGGTTCGGTCCCCTAGCGTATATTTTAGCACCAAGGTTGATAAAAACGGCAAGAAAACGTACACGGCGACCGTGATTCCGAATCGCGGCGCATGGCTGGAGCTGGAGACGGATGCGAAGGACATTATTTATGTCCGGATCGACCGTACTCGTAAAATTCCGGTTACCGTACTGCTTCGCGCATTAGGGTTTGGCACGGATGCCGAAATCATCGAGCTGCTGGGTGATGACGAGTATATTCGGAACACGCTCGACAAGGATAATACCGATTCGACGGACAAGGCTCTGATTGAAATTTACGAGCGTCTTCGTCCGGGCGAGCCGCCTACGCTGGACAACGCAAGAAGCTTGCTCGTTGCGCGCTTCTTCGATCCTAAGCGGTATGACCTGGCGAATGTCGGTCGCTACAAAATTAATAAAAAGCTGCACATTAAAAACCGTTTGTTCAACCACCGCTTGGCTGAGACGCTGGTTGACGCCGGAACGGGCGAAATTATTGCAGAAGCGGGCCAAATGATTGACCGCCGCCTGCTGGATACCATTTTGCCGTATCTGGAGGATAGTGTCGGCTTCAAGGAGTACAATATCGCCAGCGGCGTCACGGAAAATGAGCGGATTCCGCTGCAATGTATCCATGTGTATTCGCCGCTTGAGGATGGCAAGGTCGTTAAGGTGATCGCGAACGGCAAAATCGAGAAGTCTGTTAAAAATATTACGCCTGCCGATATTATTGCCTCGATCAATTATTTTATTGATCTGCTGCACGGCATCGGCAGCACGGATGACATTGACCATCTCGGTAACCGCCGCTTGCGTTCCGTTGGCGAGCTGCTGCAGAATCAGTTCCGGATCGGCTTGTCGCGGATGGAGCGCGTCGTACGCGAGCGGATGTCCATTCAGGACGTTAACACGATTACGCCGCAGCAGCTGATTAACATCCGGCCGGTTATTGCTTCGATCAAGGAGTTTTTCGGCAGCTCGCAGCTGTCCCAGTTTATGGACCAGACGAACCCGCTTGCTGAGCTTACGCATAAGCGCCGTCTGTCTGCACTCGGACCGGGCGGTTTGACGCGTGAGCGCGCAGGCTTTGAAGTCCGCGACGTGCATCACTCCCACTATGGACGGATGTGCCCGATCGAGACGCCGGAGGGTCCGAATATCGGGTTGATCAACTCCTTGTCGACATTTGCGCGCGTAAACGAATTCGGCTTTATCGAAGCGCCTTATCGTCGCGTTGATCCGAATACGGGCGTTGTCACAGACGAAATATCGTATTTGACGGCGGATGAAGAGGATAACTACGTTGTCGCCCAAGCGAATGCGGACTTGACCGAAGAAGGCAAATTTGCCAACGATATGGTTATCGTTCGTTACAAGGATGACAACCTTCGGATTGCGAAGGAACGCGTTGACTACATGGACGTTTCGCCTAAGCAGGTTGTATCGGTTGCGACGGCGCTGATTCCGTTCCTGGAGAACGATGACTCCAACCGTGCGCTCATGGGATCGAACATGCAGCGGCAAGCGGTGCCTCTGTTGATTCCAAAGGCTCCGCTGGTCGGAACGGGCATGGAGCATAAGTCGGCGAAAGATTCCGGCGTATGTATCGTGTCCAAGGTGAACGGTGTTGTCGAGAAAGTATCGGCCAACGAAATATGGGTGCGCAAGCAGGAGACGGTTGACGGACGCTTGGTCAATGGTGACCTGGTGAAGCACAAGCTGCATAAATTTTTACGTTCCAACCAAGGAACCTGCATCAACCAGCGTCCGATCTGTCACAAAGGCGAGCAGGTGCGCGTTGGCGATATTTTGGCTGACGGTCCTTCCACCGAGCAGGGCGAGCTGGCGCTGGGTCGCAACGTAGTCGTTGCCTTCATGACGTGGGAAGGCTACAACTACGAGGATGCGATTCTGCTCAGCCAGCGTCTCGTGAAAGAGGATGTGTACACCTCGATCCATATCGAGGAGTACGAATCCGAAGCGCGCGATACGAAGCTGGGGCCGGAGGAAATTACACGCGATATCCCGAACGTCGGGGAAGACGCGCTGAAAAATCTGGATGAGCGCGGGATTATCCGCGTTGGTGCGGAAATCGCCGCCGGCGATATTCTTGTAGGTAAAGTGACGCCGAAAGGCGTGACGGAGCTGACGGCGGAAGAACGCCTGCTGCACGCGATCTTCGGAGAAAAGGCGCGCGAGGTTCGCGATACGTCGCTGCGCGTTCCGCATGGTACAGACGGAATCGTAGTGGATGTGAAAGTATTTACCCGTGAAAATGGCGATGAGCTGCCTCCAGGCGTCAATCAGCTCGTTCGTGTCTATATTGCCCAGAAGCGGAAAATTTCCGAGGGCGATAAAATGGCCGGACGGCATGGTAACAAGGGTGTCGTTGCACGGATTTTGCCGGAAGAGGACATGCCGTTCATGCCGGATGGCACGCCGGTTGAAGTCGTCCTGAACCCGCTGGGCGTTCCTTCGCGGATGAACATCGGCCAGGTGCTGGAGGTTCACTTGGGAATGGCAGCGCGCTTCCTGGGTGTCCATACGGCCTCTCCGGTTTTCGACGGAGCGCGTGAGTATGACGTATTTGATGCGATGGAAGAAGCAGGCATGCAGCGCAACGGCAAAACGATTCTGTATGATGGCCGGACGGGTGATTCCTTCGAGCGTGAAGTTACCGTCGGCGTCATGTACATGATCAAGCTGGCGCACATGGTTGACGATAAAATCCATGCCCGGTCCACAGGTCCATACTCGCTTGTTACGCAGCAGCCGCTCGGCGGTAAAGCCCAGTTCGGCGGACAGCGGTTCGGCGAGATGGAGGTATGGGCGCTTGAGGCATACGGCGCAGCCTATACGCTGCAGGAAATTTTGACCGTCAAGTCTGACGATGTCGTCGGCCGGGTCAAAACGTACGAGTCTATCGTTAAGGGTGAAAATGTGCCTGAGCCGGGTGTTCCGGAATCGTTCAAGGTATTGATCAAAGAGCTGCAAAGCTTGGGGATGGACGTGAAAATTCTCTCCGGCGATGAGCAAGAGATCGAAATGCGCGAGATGGATGACGAAGACGAAGTAACCAGCGACAAGCTGAACTTGAATTTAGAAGGCGCAGAGATGGGTGTCGAGTAAGCTCTGCTGCGATAGATGTGCGGGTTAGGCGCCGAATGGCGCCTAAGGCCGTATTTCGGATCGGTTGATGACAGTTCGATAGGCTTTGGATGAGAGACAATAGTTGGAGGAGGGTTGCTCCTTGATCGACGTCAATAATTTTGAGTATATGAAGATCGGCTTGGCTTCCCCGGAGAAGATCCGTTCGTGGTCCAGAGGCGAAGTGAAGAAACCGGAGACGATCAACTACAGAACGTTGAAGCCGGAAAAGGAAGGTCTGTTCTGCGAAAAGATTTTCGGACCAACCAAGGATTGGGAATGTCATTGCGGTAAATATAAGCGCGTCCGCTATAAAGGCGTCGTTTGCGACCGCTGTGGCGTAGAGGTTACGCGTCAGAAGGTTCGCCGTGAACGGATGGGTCATATTGAGCTGGCTGCGCCGGTTTCGCATATTTGGTATTTCAAAGGCATTCCGAGCCGGATGGGTTTGGCGCTTGATATGTCGCCGCGTTCGCTCGAAGAGATCATTTACTTTGCTTCTTATGTCGTGACAGACCCGGGCGATACGCCGCTGGAAAAAAAGCAGCTGCTGTCGGAGAAGGAATACCGCAGCTACCGTGAGAAATACGGTTATGCGTTCCAGGCCGGCATGGGTGCTGAAGCGGTGAAGAAGCTGCTGGCAGACATCGACATTGAGAAGGAAGTCGACATGCTCAAGGAAGAGCTGAGAACGGCTCAAGGCCAGCGCCGCAACCGGGCGATCAAGCGTCTTGAAGTCATGGAAGCATTCCGGAATTCGAAAAACTTGCCGGACTGGATGGTGCTTGATGTACTGCCGGTTATCCCGCCTGAGCTGCGTCCGATGGTACAGCTCGACGGCGGTCGGTTCGCTACGTCTGACCTGAATGACCTGTACCGTCGTGTTATCAACCGGAACAACCGTCTGAAGCGCCTGCTGGATCTCGGAGCGCCCGATATTATCGTGCAGAACGAGAAGCGGATGCTGCAGGAAGCGGTTGATGCGTTGATCGACAACGGCCGTCGCGGCCGTCCGGTGACAGGACCGGGTAACCGTCCGTTGAAATCCCTCAGCCATATGCTGAAAGGGAAGCAAGGACGTTTCCGGCAAAACCTGCTCGGTAAACGGGTTGACTACTCCGGTCGTTCCGTTATCGTCGTAGGACCAAGCCTGAAGATGTACCAGTGCGGTCTTCCGAAGGAAATGGCGCTCGAATTGTTCAAGCCTTTCGTTATGAAAGAGCTTGTAAATAAAGGGCTTGCCCACAATATCAAAAGCGCGAAGCGTAAAGTAGAGCGCGTAAGTCCGGAAGTATGGGATGTGCTTGAAGAAGTGATTAAGGAGCACCCGGTTCTGCTGAACCGCGCACCTACGCTTCACCGTCTCGGGATTCAGGCGTTTGAGCCGATTTTGGTTGAAGGCCGCGCCATCAAGCTGCATCCGCTCGTATGTACGGCTTACAACGCCGACTTTGACGGTGACCAGATGGCGGTTCACGTGCCGTTGTCCGCAGAAGCTCAAGCAGAAGCACGCGTGCTTATGCTTGCATCCGGCAACATCCTGAACCCTAAGGATGGCAAGCCGGTCGTTACGCCTTCCCAGGATATGGTGCTCGGCAGCTTCTATTTGACAACTGAAAATAAAGATTCCAAGGGCTCGCACACGATTATTCGTTCGGTAGCCGAAGCGGTGTCGATGTACCATCGCGGCGACGCTTCGCTGCATGCGCGTGTAGCGATTCCGGCCAAGGCGCTTGGTAAAACAAGCTTTACGCCGGAGCAGCAAGACGCGATGCTCATTACAACCGTCGGTAAAATCATCTTCAACGAGATTTATCCGAAGGATTTCCCGTACATTAACGAAGCGACCAAAGCGAACTTGCTGAGCGGCGTATCCGACCGGTACTTCGTATTTGATAAAGGCGCGGACGTACGGGCCAAGATGCTTGAGCTGCCGGAGACGAAAGCTGTCGGTAAAGACTACCTGGGTACGATTATCGCGGAATGCTTCCGCCGTTATCATACGACGGAAACCTCGATCATCCTGGACAACATCAAGCAGCTCGGATTTACGTATTCGACACGCGCCGGTATTACGATTGCGGTCGCTGATGTTACGGTTCCTTCGGAGAAGGACGAAATTCTCGCGCAATCGGATGAGAAGGTCAAGGTTGTTACGAACCAGTACCGTCGTGGTCTGATTACGGATGACGAGCGTTACGACCGCGTTATCGCAATCTGGAGCAAAGCGAAGGATGAAATCACGGACATTCTGATGAAATCCCTCGATAAATACAATTCCATCAACATGATGGTGGAATCCAAAGCACGGGGTAACAAATCGCAGATCACCCAGCTGGGCGGTATGCGGGGTCTGATGGCCAACCCGTCCGGTAAAATCATGGAGTTGCCGATCAAGTCGAACTTCCGTGAAGGCCTGACGGTATTGGAGTACTTTATCTCGACGCACGGCGCCCGTAAAGGTCTGGCGGATACAGCTCTTCGTACGGCTGACTCCGGTTACCTGACGCGCCGTCTCGTTGACGTAGCCCAGGACGTTATCGTCCGTGATGAGGACTGCGGTACGGATAAAGGCTTCAAGGTCAGCACGATCCGCGACGGTAAGGAAATTATCGAGGAGCTGTACGACCGGATTGAAGGCCGCTACTCCTACGAAACGATTCGTCATCCGCAAACCGGCGAAGTGCTCGTGAACCGGAATGAATTGATTGAAGCGACGATTGCTGACCAGATCATTGAAGCCGGCATCGAAACGATTCAGATTCGCTCGGTGCTCAGCTGCCGTTCCAAGCATGGCGTCTGCAAGAAGTGCTACGGACGCAACCTGGCTACCGGCCAGCATGTCGAGATCGGCGAAGCGGTCGGCATTATCGCGGCGCAATCCATCGGTGAGCCGGGAACGCAGCTCACGATGCGTACGTTCCATACCGGGGGCGTTGCTGGAGACGATATTACACAAGGTTTGCCGCGTATTCAGGAGCTGTTCGAAGCTCGGAATCCTAAAGGGCAAGCGATCATCACGGAAATCGACGGTGTCGTTAAGGAGATTCGTGAAGCGAAGGACCGTCGCGAGATCGAGGTCCAGGGCGAAGCTGAGTCCAAGACGTACAACGTGCCTTACGGCTCGCGGATTCGCGTAACAGCGAACCAGGCGGTGGAAGCCGGCGACGAGCTGACCGAGGGTTCGATTGATCCGAAGGAAATGCTGCGCATCAAAGGCATTCGCGGCGTGCAGAACTATATCCTGCAGGAAGTTCAGCGCGTTTACCGGAATCAGGGCGTTGAAATCAACGACAAGCACGTTGAGGTTATGATTCGCCAGATGCTGCGTAAAATCCGGATCGTTGATGCGGGGAATACGACGCTGCTGCCAGGCTCCTTTGTTGATATTCACGAATACGAGGATGCAAATAAAGTGTCCCTGTTTGCCGGAGAAGAGCCAGCTGTGGCTAAGCCGGTGCTGCTCGGGATTACGAAAGCATCGCTTGAAACCGACTCCTTCCTGTCCGCGGCTTCGTTCCAGGAGACCACGCGTGTCCTGACCGATGCGGCCATCAAGGGCAAGGTCGACCAATTGCTTGGTCTGAAGGAAAACGTCATTATCGGGAAGCTGATCCCGGCAGGTACGGGTATGAACCGTTACCGCAATATTCGGATTACCGATCCGAATGCGGAGCCGCTGGATGAATCCGTTGATGAAGCGGAAGCTGTTACCGTCGACTAATGAGCTGCAAACCGGCTGCCTGAACGTGAAGCATTAATTCATAAATAAGGCAGTCGGTGCTTCTTGACATGCTAGTGTTGAGATGCTAATATATCAAAGTGTGCCAATTTGCAAGCCCCGTAACCTCTGCTTTGGAGGGGATTTTCATGGATCTCGAACAAATAAAGCAGACTGCGAAGCTGACAATCGGTACGAAGCAAGCAACGAAAACAGTGGAGCAAGGCATAGCTGCTGAAGTTTTCGTAGCGAAGGATGCAGATCCGCGGATTACGATAAAAATGGTTAACCTCTGCAGGAAAATGGGGGTTAAAGTCACATACGTTGAATCCATGCATATACTCGGTAAGGCGTGTGGCATCGAAGTAGGCGCCGCAATGGCGGCTGTAATAAATGAATAGGAAGCCGACGTTTTTGTTCGGGAAGCGCACGAACTCCTGGGCAAGAACGTTTCCTTTGTTCATTTATGATTCGCCTGGATCTGTGGGCTTGAACATGTAAGTTATTTTGTTGAAGGAGGTGGCCACTATGCCAACAATTAACCAGCTCGTCCGTAAAGGACGCCAAGCTAAAGTTGTAAAATCCAAATCCCCGGCTCTTCAAAGAGGCTTCAACGCCTTGAAAAGAGAGCAGACGGATATCAGCTCCCCACAAAAACGCGGTGTTTGCACGCGTGTAGGTACCATGACGCCGAAAAAACCGAACTCCGCTTTGCGTAAGTATGCGCGTGTTCGTTTGACTAACCGTGTCGAGGTAACAGCTTATATTCCGGGTATCGGACACAACCTGCAGGAGCACAGCGTCGTGCTGATCCGCGGCGGTCGTGTTAAGGACCTTCCAGGGGTTCGTTATCACATCGTTCGCGGCGCGCTCGATACGGCAGGCGTGAACAACCGTAAGCAAGCTCGTTCCAAGTACGGCGCAAAACGCCCGAAAGTGAAGAAGTAATAGGCATGAGAGTTACACAAATTCGAATGAGTTTTTTAAGAAAGGGGGATAACTATGCCTCGTAAAGGTCCAGTTACTCGCAGAGACGTATTGCCAGATCCGGTATATAACAGCAAATTGGTTACTCGCTTGATCAACCGTATTATGATCGACGGTAAAAGAGGAGTCGCTCAATCCATCCTGTATAATGCTTTCGGTCTGATTCAAGAGCGTACAGGCAAGGAGCCGATGGAAGTTTTCGAACAAGCCATCAAAAACATCATGCCTGTCCTCGAAGTCAAAGCCCGCCGTGTGGGGGGCGCGAACTACCAGGTGCCGATCGAAGTTCGTCCAGAACGCCGTTCGACGCTGGGACTTCGCTGGTTGGTTAACTATTCCCGTCTTCGCGGTGAGAAGACGATGGAAGAAAGACTGGCAGCTGAAATTATGGATGCTGCTAACAACACCGGTTCTTCCGTGAAAAAACGTGAAGACACGCACAAAATGGCTGAAGCCAACAAAGCGTTCGCGCACTATCGTTGGTAGAATATAATCCACGAGTTTAGGAAGGAGAAAACCTGAAATGGCTAGACAGTTCTCCTTGAAAGATACGCGCAACATCGGGATCATGGCCCATATTGATGCGGGCAAGACAACCACGACTGAACGTATCTTGTTCTACACAGGCCGCGTACACAAAATCGGTGAAGTCCACGAAGGTGGCGCAACGATGGACTGGATGGAGCAAGAGCAAGAGCGCGGAATCACGATTACGTCCGCAGCGACGACAGCTCAGTGGAAAGACCACCGCATCAATATCATTGATACCCCGGGACACGTTGACTTCACAGTAGAGGTTGAACGCTCCCTGCGCGTATTGGACGGAGCAGTAGGCGTGTTCAGTGCCAAAGAAGGCGTTGAGCCGCAATCGGAAACCGTTTGGAGACAAGCGGACCGTTATGGCGTTCCTCGGATTGCCTACGTCAACAAAATGGACATCATCGGCGCAGATTTCCTGCAAGTTATCGAGTCGATGCGTGCCAAGCTCGGCGCTAACGCAGTTGCGATCCAACTGCCAATCGGCGCAGAGAATGATTTTGTCGGCGTAGTTGATCTGGTTGAGCGCAAATCCTACGTCTATAAGGATGATCTTGGTAAGGACCCGATTGAAGGTCCGGTACCGGATGACCTGAAGGACCAGGTAGAAGCACTTCGCCTTGAGCTGGTTGAGAAAGTTGCAGAACTTGACGAAGCACTCATGGAGAAGTACCTGGAAGGCGAAGAGCTGACGATTGAGGAAATTAAAGCAGGACTGCGCAAAGGCGTTTGTTCCGTAAGTATTTTCCCTGTTATCTGCGGTTCGTCCTACCGGAACAAAGGCGTGCAAATGATGCTCGATGCGGTTATCGACTATCTCCCTGCCCCAATCGACGTGCCGGATATCAAAGGTACGCTTGAAGACGGTACGGAAGTTATTCGTAAATCTGCAGACGATCAGCCATTCTCCGCGCTGGCGTTCAAAATCATGACTGACCCGTTTGTCGGTAAGCTGACATTCTTCCGCGTATACTCCGGCGTATTGAGCTCCGGTTCCTACGTGTTGAATGCAACGAAAGGCAAACGTGAGCGGATCGGACGTATTCTTCAAATGCATGCAAACAGCCGTCAAGAAATCAGCGAGGTTTACTCCGGTGATATTGCAGCAGCTGTAGGTTTGAAAGATACCGTTACCGGCGACACGCTGTGTGACGAGAAAAATCCGGTTGTTCTGGAGTCGATGAACTTCCCTGAGCCGGTTATCCAGCTCGCGGTAGAGCCTAAGACTAAAGCCGACCAAGATAAAATGGGCGTTGCTTTGTCCAAGCTGTCCGAGGAAGATCCGACTTTCCGTGCGCACACGGATGAAGAAACTGGCCAAACGATCATTTCCGGTATGGGTGAGCTTCACCTGGAAATCATCGTCGACCGTATGCTTCGCGAGTTCAAGGTAGAAACCAACGTGGGTAAACCGCAGGTTGCTTACCGTGAAACCTTCAAGCAAGCAGCTAAGGTCGAAGGCAAGTTTGTTCGTCAATCCGGTGGCCGTGGTCAGTATGGTCATTGTTGGGTGGAGTTCCAGCCGCTTGAGCCGGGAACTGGCTTCCAGTTCGAAAGCAAAATCGTCGGTGGTTCGATTCCTAAGGAATTCGTAGCTCCGATCCAAGCGGGTATCGAGGAATCCATGAAAAACGGCGTATACGCAGGCTTCCCGCTTGTGGATATCAAAGCTACCGTTGTGGATGGATCTTACCATGATGTTGACTCCAGTGAAATGGCGTTTAAAATCGCGGGTTCCATGGCACTTAAGGCAGCAGCCGAAAAATGTAAGCCAGTATTGCTTGAGCCGATCATGAAGGTTGAAGTTACAGTTCCGGAAGAGTACATGGGCGACGTTATGGGCGACCTGAACTCCCGCCGCGGACGCATCGAAGGTATGGATGCACGCTTCGGCGCGCAAATCATCCGTGCTAAGGTGCCTTTGTCTGAAATGTTCGGTTACTCCACGACTCTGCGTTCGCGTACCCAAGGTCGCGGCGTTTACTCGATGGAAATCTCGCACTATGAAGAAGTACCTAAGTCGATCGCGGAAGAAATTGTTGCGAAAAACAAAGGTGCCTAAAATATATTCCATTATCTGAGGAGGCAATCCACTCATGGGAAAAGCGAAGTTTGAACGTAATAAGCCGCACGTTAACATCGGAACGATCGGTCACGTTGACCATGGTAAAACAACGCTGACAGCGGCAATCACTACGGTATTGTCGAAAAAATACGGCGGTGCTGCAGTAGCATTCGACCAAATCGACAAAGCTCCAGAAGAGCGCGAGCGCGGTATCACAATCTCCACAGCTCACGTTGAATACGAAACGCCTAACCGCCACTACGCACACGTAGACTGCCCAGGCCACGCCGACTATGTTAAAAACATGATCACCGGCGCAGCTCAAATGGACGGCGCGATCCTGGTTGTATCCGCAGCTGACGGCCCTATGCCGCAAACTCGCGAGCACATCCTGCTGTCCCGCCAAGTAGGCGTTCCTTACATCGTCGTATTCCTGAACAAATGTGACATGGTTGAAGACGAAGAGCTTCTGGAACTGGTTGAAATGGAAGTTCGCGACCTGCTCAACGAGTATGAGTTCCCAGGCGACGATACTCCAATCGTTCGCGGCGCAGCTCGTGAAGCTTTGCAAAACCCAGATGGCCCTTGGGCTGACAAAATCGTTGAGCTGTTCGAGCACATCGACACGTACATCCCAACTCCTGAGCGCGACACTGACAAGCCTTTCCTGATGCCGGTAGAGGACGTGTTCACGATCACTGGTCGTGGTACCGTTGCTACAGGTCGTGTAGAGCGCGGTGTAGTTAAAGTCGGCGACGAAGTTGAAATCATCGGTCTGCAAGAAGAAACTCGCAAGAGTGTCTGCACAGGCGTTGAAATGTTCCGTAAATTGCTTGATTCCGCACAAGCGGGCGACAACATCGGCGCATTGCTTCGCGGTGTAGAGCGTAAAGATATCGAGCGTGGACAAGTTATCGCGAAACCGGGTTCGGTTAAGCCGCACACGAACTTCACAGCTCAAATCTACGTTCTGACTAAAGAAGAGGGTGGCCGTCACAAGCCTTTCTTCACAGGCTACCGTCCACAATTTTACTTCCGTACAACTGACGTAACAGGTATCATCAACCTGCCAGAAGGTACGGAAATGGTAATGCCAGGCGACAACATCACGGTAACGGTTGAGCTGATCTCGCCAATCGCTATCGAAGAAGGTACTCGCTTCGCGATTCGCGAAGGCGGACGTACAGTTGGCGCCGGTGCAGTTGCATCCATCCAAAAGTAATTGATTTTCGAAGCCCTTCATCCTTCTGGATGGAGGGCTTTTTTGTCTGAAAAAAAATTGGGCAGAATATTGGGTTTTCGCTTGCTTTTTATTACGGGATTTAATATAATAGTGAACGTTGGTCTGTGACGTTGCGATGATGTGAGAGGTTGCTGACACACCCGGCCCCTTTGCCATAGGGATGGAGCGTCAGGAGATTTTCACGGAGTATGTCCGATACTAAATTGGGCGATAGAAGGAGGGAATACAATGGCAAAGCAAAAGATTCGTATTCGTTTGAAGGCTTATGATCACAGAATTCTGGATCAATCCGCAGAGAAAATCGTGGATACAGCCAAACGTTCCGGTGCAGGAGTGTCTGGTCCGATTCCGCTTCCAACCGAGAAGCAAATCATCACGATTCTTCGCGCGGTTCATAAGTACAAAGATTCGCGTGAGCAGTTCGAAATGCGTACACATAAGCGTTTGATTGATATCGTGAATCCTACGCCGCAAACGGTTGATGCGCTGATGCGTCTGGATCTGCCGTCCGGTGTGGACATTGAAATCAAACTGTAATATACACACTGTGGATAAATACAAACAAGCTACAAAAGAAAAGAGGTGTCAACGATGACTAAAGGTATCTTAGGAAAAAAACTTGGGATGACTCAAGTGTTTACTCCCGAAGGATTGGTCGTGCCGGTTACGGTAATCCAAGCAGGTCCTAACACGGTTCTGCAAAAGAAAGACGCGGAAAACGACGGCTACGAGGCTATCCAAATCGGTTTTGAAGATAAGAAAGAGCACAGAGCGAATAAACCGGAGCTCGGCCATGCTAAGAAAGCTGGAGCTACGCCTAAGCGCTACATTAAGGAGCTTCGCGGCGTTGATATGGCTGGTTATGAAGTTGGCCAGGAAATCAAGGCTGATCTGTTCTCCGAAGGCGAATTCGTTGATGTAACAGGGATTTCCAAGGGTAAAGGTTTCCAAGGCGTAATCAAGCGTCATAACCAATCCAGAGGTCCAATGACTCACGGTTCCCGTTATCACCGCGGTCCTGGTTCCATGGGTTCGATCCAAGCTAACCGTGTACCAAAAGGCAAAAAGCTGCCAGGTCACATGGGTAAAGAAACGGTTACGATTCAAAAGCTTGAAGTCGTCAAGGTTGATGCAGAGCGCAACGTGCTTCTGATTAAAGGTTCCATTCCGGGTCCTAAAAATAGCTATGTAACCGTCAAATCTACGGTGAAGAAGTAAGCAAGCAGGAAAGGAGGATAACAAATGCCAAAGGTAGCATTATTTAATGTCAGCGGTTCGCAAGTTGGCGAGGTCGAACTGGCCGAAAGTGTTTTCGGAATCGAGCCTCATGCACATGCGCTGAACCAAGCTGTTCTGTTGCAACGCGCTTCGCTTCGTGCAGGTACGCACAAAACGAAGGGACGTTCCGAAGTTCGCGGCGGTGGCCGTAAGCCTTGGAAACAAAAAGGTACTGGACGCGCTCGTCAAGGTAGTATCCGCTCTCCTCAATGGAAAGGCGGCGGTGTGGTTTTCGGACCAACTCCTCGCAGCTACTCGTTCAAACTGCCTAAAAAAGTTCGTCGTTTGGCCATTAAATCCGCGTTGTCTTCTAAGGTGAAGGCGAGCGAAATTATCGTTCTGGATCAACTGCAGCTGTCCGCTCCTAAAACGAAGGAATTTGCAGCGATTCTGAACAACCTGAAAGTTGAGCGTAAAGCCTTGGTAGTGACAGCTGGCTACGAAGAAAACGTAGCATTGTCCGCACGCAACATTCCTGGCGTTAAATTCGTTGTCGCTGAAGGAATCAACGTACTGGACGTATTGTCTTATGACAAGCTGATCATTACGAAGGACGCGGTGCAAAAGGTAGAGGAGGTGTTTGCGTAATGAAGAACCCTCGCGATATTATTAAGCGCCCGATCATTACTGAACGTACTAGCGAAATGATGGCCGATAAAAAATATGTGTTCGAGGTTGACATCCGTACGAATAAAACGGAAATCAAGCAAGCAATCGAGCAAATCTTCAAAGTGAAAGTGACGAATGTGAACACACTCAGAATGCCGGCTAAGCCTAAGCGTTATGGTCGTTATTCCGGTTATACGTCCGAGTGGAAGAAAGCAATCGTAACACTTTCGGCAGACAGCAAAGAGCTGGAGTTCTTTGAATCCGTCTAAGACACTTCTCAAGTAAGGAGGGAAACCACGTGCCAATTAAAAAGTACAAACCAACGTCCCCGGCGAGACGTGCGATGTCCGTTTCGACTTTCGAAGAAATCACAACATCCACACCGGAGAAATCGCTTTTGGCTCCATTGAGCAAAAAAGCAGGACGCAACAACCAAGGTAAAATTACGGTTCGTCACCAAGGCGGCGGACATAAGCGTAAATACCGGATTATTGACTTCAAACGGAATAAAGATGGAATACCTGGACGCGTTGCTACGATCGAATACGATCCGAACCGTTCGGCTAACATCGCGCTGATCCACTACGTGGATGGCGAAAAACGTTACATCATCGCTCCTAAAGGCTTGAAGGTGGGCGATCAAATCGTGTCCGGCCCTGAGGCTGACATCAAAGTAGGTAACGCGCTGCCAATGGAAAATATTCCGGTTGGTACAGTTATCCACAATATCGAGCTGAAGCCTGGCAAAGGCGGCCAATTGGTTCGCGCAGCTGGTACAGAAGCTCAATTGCTCGGTAAAGAAGAACGTTATGTAACGGTTCGTCTGTCTTCCGGCGAGATGAGAAAGATCCTGAAAGTTTGCCGCGCAACGATCGGTTCCGTAGGTAACGAGGATTATGAGCTCATCAAAATCGGTAAAGCAGGTCGTTCCCGCTGGCTCGGACAAAGACCGGAAGTTCGCGGCTCCGTCATGAACCCTAACGATCACCCGCATGGTGGTGGTGAAGGCCGTTCCCCGATCGGTCGCAAATCTCCGATGTCC
Organism: Paenibacillus sp. sg306046; assembly: GCF_059821225.1. NCBI lineage: Bacteria > Bacillati > Bacillota > Bacilli > Caryophanales > Paenibacillaceae > Paenibacillus > Paenibacillus sp. sg306046. The sequence continues at coordinate 21,287 of NZ_JCAMRT010000029.1, read as the reverse complement.
CCATGGGGCAAACCGACACTTGGCTACAAAACACGGAAGAAAAACAAAGCTTCCAATCAATACATTGTACGTCGCCGCACGAAGTAATTCCCTGGATAATTTCAGCATGTTGATTGACTGGGGATTACGCGTTGCTTAAAGAAGGGAGGAACAACACATGGGTCGCAGTTTGAAAAAAGGACCGTTTATTGATGGCTATCTGCTGAAGAAAGTCGCTGAGGTAGACGCATCCTCGAAAAAGCAAGTGATCAAGACTTGGTCCCGCCGTTCCACAATTTTCCCGCAATTTATCGGTCACACGTTTGCCGTGTATGATGGCAGAAAGCATGTACCGGTTTATGTAACGGAAGATATGGTTGGACATAAGCTTGGTGAATTTGCACCAACCCGTACTTACAAAGGTCACGACGACGATAAGAAAACGGGCAAGCGCTAAGATAACATTTCGATATAGATCAAGTTTGTGAACGAGAGGAGGTACATCCATGCAACAAGCAAAAGCTATTGCAAGATACGTACGCATCGCTCCCCGTAAAGCTCAGCTCGTGGTTGATCTGATCCGCGGCAAGCAAGTGGGCGAAGCTATTGCAATTCTGAACCATACGCCTAAGGCAGCATCCCCGATCATCGAGAAGCTGTTGAAATCGGCGATTGCGAATGCGGAGCATAACAACTCCCTGGACCCTAACAGTCTGGTGATTTCGCAAGTGTTCGTTGATCAAGGACCAACCTTGAAGAGATTCCGTCCTCGCGCTATGGGTCGTGCGAGCCGCATCAATAAACGTACCAGCCACATTACTGTAGTGGTATCTGAGAAATAAGGAGGGACAACGTGTGGGACAAAAAGTAAACCCGGTCGGACTTCGCATTGGTATCATTCGCGATTGGGAGTCCAAATGGTATGCCGGTAAAGATTTCGGCGACTTGTTGATGGAAGACGTTAAAATCCGCGAGTACTTGAAGCAAAAATTGAAAGAATCCGCCGTATCCCGCATTGAGATCGAACGTGCAGCTAACCGCGTGAACGTTACGATCAACACTGCGAAGCCAGGTATGGTTATTGGTAAAGGCGGTTCTGAAGTTGAAGTAATCCGCGCTTACCTGACCAAGCTGACGAACGGTAAAAAGGTTCATATCAATATTACAGAAATCAAAACACCTGATCTGGATGCGATTCTGGTCGCTGAAAGCATCGCGCAGCAGTTGGAGCGTCGTGTATCGTTCCGTCGTGCGCTGAAGCAAGCGATCCAACGTTCCATGAGATCCGGTGCCAAAGGAATCAAAACTTCGGTTAGCGGCCGTCTTGGCGGAGCCGAAATTGCAAGACAGGAAGGCTACAGCGAAGGTACAGTACCACTTCATACCTTGCGTGCAGATATCGACTACGGTACAGCTGAAGCTCATACCACGTACGGACGTATCGGCGTAAAAGTATGGATCTATCGCGGCGAAGTTCTTCCTGCGGCTAAGAAAAAGGCTGCTGCGGAAGGAGGCAACTAATCCATGTTAGTTCCTAAACGTGTAAAACACCGCAAAGAGCACCGTGGCAATATGCGCGGCAAAGCTAAAGGCGGACAGGAAGTACATTTCGGTGAGTTCGGCCTGCAAGCGATGGAGCCGGCTTGGGTAACCAACCGTCAAATCGAAGCAGCTCGTATCGCGATGACTCGTTATATTAAGCGGGGCGGTAAAGTTTGGATCAAGATTTTCCCAGCCAAGCCAATTACTCAAAAGCCGCTTGAAGTCCGGATGGGTAGCGGTAAAGGTAACGTAGAAAAATGGGTTGCTGTCGTAAAACCGGGTAAAGTTTTGTTTGAACTGGCCGGCGTAAGCGAAGAAATCGCCCGTGAAGCTATGCGTCTCGCCTCTCACAAGCTCCCGATCAAGACGAAGTTTGTGAAAAGAGAAGAACTGGGTGGTGAAGTAAATGAAAGCTAGTGAATTTCGCAACCTAACCTCTGCTGAGCTTGAACAAAAGATTGCCGGATTTAAAGAGCAGCTCTTTAACCTCCGTTTTCAACTGGCTACAGGTCAACTGGATAATCCCGTACAGATTCAAAAAGTCCGCAAAGAGATTGCTCGGGCAAAAACTGTTTTGCGTGAAAGAGAATTGGGAATCACTAGTTAATGAAAGAGAGAGGAGGATCTCACATGGCTGAACGCAACGAGCGTAAAACGCAAGTGGGCAGAGTCGTCAGCGACAAAATGGATAAAACCATCGTTGTTGCCGTTGAGACTTACAAGAAGCATGACTTGTACCACAAGCGCATTAAATATACGAAGAAGTTTAAAGCGCATGATGAAAATAACGAAGCTAAGATCGGTGACGTTGTTGAAATCATGGAAACACGTCCGCTCTCCAAGGACAAACGCTTCAGACTGATCAAAGTGGTTGAAAAAGCGGTTATCGTTTAATATAAACATTTTGGCATCAATACCGGAAGGAGGAACCACACAATGATTCAACCATTTACACGATTGAAAGTAGCTGACAACTCTGGTGCGAAGTCTCTGATGTGTATCCGCGTGTTGGGTGGTACAGGTCGTCGTACGGCGAATATCGGAGATTTGATTATCTGCTCGGTGAAAGAAGCAACACCAGGTGGCGTTGTCAAGAAAGGCGATGTCGTCAAAGCTGTAGTGGTACGTACGAGACGCGGCGCTCGTCGTAAGGACGGATCTTACATTACATTTGACGAAAATGCAGCGGTTATCGTTAAAGACGACAAGAGCCCGCGCGGTACGCGGATTTTTGGACCGGTAGCTCGTGAGCTTCGCGACAGAGACTTCATGAAAATCGTTTCTCTCGCTCCTGAAGTTATCTAAGCCTTACAAACCAGCGTGCTTGTAAGGAATTGAATCAGCAGTACTTACGAAGCGGTTTTCCTTCACGAAAACCTGTAGGAGGTGTAACACCACAATGCCAAAACAACCGAAGAAACTGGAGTCCCACAACAATAAATTGCACGTCAAAAAAGAAGACACGGTTATCGTGATCACCGGTAAAGACAAAGGCAAAAAAGGCCGCGTACTCGCAGCTTACCCTCGTCAAAACCGCGTGCTGGTCGAGGGCGTAAACATGATCAAAAAACATGCGAAGCCATCCCAAGCGAATCCGCAAGGCGGCATCCTTACGCAAGAAGCTTCGATCCATGTATCCAACGTTATGCTGGTAGATCCGAAGAGCGGCCAACCGACTCGGATCGGCTACAAAGTATTGGATAACGGTAAAAAAGTTCGCGTCGCGAAAAAATCCGGCGAGATTATTGATTAATAACAGGTAAAGAAAGGAGGTAAACGAGTCTTATGGCAGCAAGAATGAAGGATCGTTTTCTGAACGAAGTAACGCCATCGTTGATTCAAAAGTTTAACTACACGACGGTTATGCAAGTTCCAAAAATCGAGAAGGTCGTTATCAACATGGGTGTTGGCGAAGCAGTTTCCAACTCCAAGGTGCTTGATGTGGCTGTATCCGACCTGCAGCTGATCGCTGGTCAAAAGCCGGTAATCACGCGCGCTAAAAAATCGATCGCAGGTTTCAAACTGCGTGAAAATATGCCAATCGGCGTAAAGGTGACACTGCGCGGCGAGCGTATGTATCACTTCCTTGACAAGCTGTTCAACGTTGCGCTTCCACGCGTACGTGACTTCCGTGGTGTATCCACCAAAGCTTTCGACGGCCGCGGTAACTATACACTTGGTTTGAAAGAGCAGCTCATTTTCCCTGAGGTCGAATACGATAAAGTGGACAAAGTCCGCGGTATGGACATCGTAATCGTCACGACAGCGAAAACTGACGAAGAATCCCGCGAATTGCTGACGCAGCTCGGCATGCCGTTCACGAAATAAATAGCTTACGATACGGGTTTCATTGGAACCTTTGGAGGTGTAAACGAAAGTGGCAAAAACTTCGATGAAGATTAAGCAGCAGCGTCCTCCGAAATTTAAGGTGCAGGCCTACACGCGCTGCGAGCGCTGCGGACGTCCCCATTCGGTATTGCGTAAATTTAAAATTTGCAGAATTTGCTTCCGCGAATTGGCATACAAAGGCCAGATTCCTGGCGTGAAGAAAGCAAGCTGGTAAAACTCAAAGTTTCGGGAAGGAGGTTTACAACACATGGTTATGTCCGATCCAATTGCAGATATGCTTACACGCATTCGCAACGCTAACGTCGTTCGTCATGAGACTGTTGAAATTCCGGCTTCGAAGATCAAGCGCGAAATCGCCGAGATCCTCAAGAAGGAAGGATTCATCCGTGACGCTGAATATATTGAAGACAGCAAGCAAGGCATCATCCGCTTGTTCCTGAAATACGGCTCCAACAACGAGCGCGTAATTACAGGTTTGAAAAGAATCAGCAAGCCAGGTCTTCGCGTTTACGCGAAAAGCCAAGAAGTACCTCGCGTACTCGGCGGACTCGGTATCGCAATTCTCTCGACTTCCAAAGGTGTCATGACTGATAAGGAAGCTCGTCAATCCAAAGCTGGCGGAGAGGTTATCTGCTACGTTTGGTAATCTCGATTTTTAAAGAACGGAGGTGCACAACATGTCCCGTATTGGTCGTAAACCAATCACGATCCCTAGCGGAGTTAAGGTGACTTTAGACAATACATTAATTACGGTTGACGGACCGAAAGGTACGCTTAGCCGCGAGCTTCACAAAGACATGAAGGTTAGCGTTGAAGAAAGCATCATCAACGTTGAGCGTCCTTCTGACAATAAACTGCATCGCTCCCTGCACGGCACGACGCGCAGCGTCGTTCAAAACATGGTGAGCGGCGTAACTGACGGTTTTGCTAAAAACCTTGAGCTGGTTGGCGTAGGTTACCGTGCGAACAAATCCGGCAACAAGCTGGTACTGAACGTAGGTTACTCCCACCCTGTTGAAATCGAACCGGCGAACGGCATCGAATTCGAAGTTCCTTCGAATACGAAAATCACGGTTAGAGGTATCGACAAAGAGCTCGTCGGCGCATATGCAGCCAAAATCCGCTCCGTACGTGAGCCAGAGCCGTATAAAGGCAAAGGTATCAAGTATGAAGGCGAACGGATTCTTCGTAAAGAAGGTAAAGCCGGTAAGAAGAAGTAAGGCAGCCTAAAGCCGGCTGACCTGCTTCGTCACCACAACCGAAAGGAGTGAAGACTCGAATGATTACTAAAGGCGATAAAAACAAAGCGCGTCTGAAAAGACATCTTCGCGTTCGTAAGAAAATTCAAGGAACGGCTGAGCGTCCACGCCTCAACATTTTCCGTTCTTCCAAGCATGTGTACGCTCAACTGATCGACGACATCAAGGGTGTTACAATCGCAGCTGCTTCTACGCAAGATAAAGAACTGAAAGAAACGATCAGCAACGGTGGCAACACTGAGGCTGCTACGAAAGTCGGTTCTTTGATCGCAGAACGTGCGAAACAAGCTGGCGTTGAGAAAGTTGTATTTGACCGTGGCGGATACTTGTACCATGGACGTGTAAAAGCATTGGCTGACGCTGCTCGCGAAGCAGGTCTTCAATTCTAAAACAAATCTTCACATAAGGAGGTAAGGACTTGCGTATCGATCCAAACACATTGGAATTGACTGAAAAAGTCGTTCAAATCAACCGCGTTGCTAAAGTTGTAAAAGGCGGACGTCGTTTCAGCTTTAGCGCACTCGTTGTCGTAGGCGATGGCAACGGTTGGGTAGGCGCTGGAATTGGTAAAGCTTCCGAGGTACCTGATGCAATTCGCAAAGGTATCGAAGATGCAAAGAAAAACCTGATCCAAGTTCCAATCGTCGGAACTACGATTCCTCACTTGGTAGTTGGTCACTTCGGCGCTGGTGAAGTGCTGCTGAAACCGGCTTCCAAAGGTACAGGAGTTATTGCTGGCGGCCCGGTTCGCGCAGTGCTTGAACTGGCTGGCGTTGGCGATATTTTGACGAAATCGCTTGGTTCTTCGAATTCCATGAACATGGTTAACGCTACCCTGGAAGGCTTACAGCGCCTGAAGCGTGCGGAAGACGTGGCTAAGCTTCGCGGTAAAACCGTAGAAGAACTTTTAGGTTAGGAGGGATACCATGGCTAAGCAATTGCAAATTACCCTCAAGCGCAGCCTGATCGGACGTCCTGCGACGCAACGTCGCACGGTGACTGCACTCGGACTTCGTAAGCTTCATCATTCGGTTACACAAGCTGACAATGCTGCGATCCGCGGCATGGTCAACCAAGTGAGCCACTTGGTGGAAGTTAAAGAAATCGAAGCGTAATAACTTAACATAAAGCTAGAGGAGGTGCAAACGATGAAATTGCATGAACTAACTTCTGCCCCGGGTTCGCGTCATTCGCGCAAGCGTGTGGGCCGCGGTGTTGGTAGCGGCATGGGTAAAACTTCGACTCGCGGTCACAAAGGTCAAAACGCTCGTTCCGGCGGCGGTGTTCGCCCAGGATTCGAGGGTGGTCAAAACCCATTGTATCGTCGCTTGCCGAAGCGTGGATTTAACAACCAGTTCCGCAAAGAGTATGCGATCGTCAACCTGACGGACTTGAACAAGTTCGAAGCAGGCACGGAAGTAACTCCAGAAGTATTGCTGGAATCCGGTATTGTTAAAAACCCATTGAGCGGCATTAAGATCCTCGGTAACGGTGAAATCACGGTTCAACTGAACGTAAAGGCGAGCAAGTTCTCCCAATCTGCGGTAGAGAAAATCACAGCTGCCGGCGGTAAAACCGAGGTGATTTAATGTTTCGTACCATATCCAATATTATGAAAGTAGACGATCTGAGGAAACGGATCCTGTTCACCCTTCTGGTGCTGATCGTCTACAGAATTGGTGCTTTTATTCCAGTACCTAACATCAACACAGAATTACTGAAAATGCAAGATCAGGCTACCAGTGGAGTATTTGCTTTGCTGAATACTTTCTCTGGCGGCGCGTTGTTCCAGTTTTCCATCTTCGCCATGACGATCACGCCGTATATTACGGCTTCGATCATCGTGCAGCTGCTGTCGATGGATGTCATCCCGACATTCACGCAGTGGGCCAAAGAAGGGGAAGTCGGGCGCAAAAAGCTGAGTCAAATTACTCGTTACGGTACGATTGTGTTGGGGCTTATCCAAGCGTTCAGCTTCGCAATTGGTTTTAACCGGATGGTTAACGGTTTGGTTATCAATCCAAGCTTCACGACGTATGCTTTGATTGCGATCGTACTGACAGCTGGTACAGCATTTCTGATGTGGTTAGGGGAACAAATCACCGAGAATGGCATTGGAAATGGTATTTCCATTATCATCTTCGCGGGCATTGTCGCTGCGATTCCGACAGGCATCGGTCAAATTTATCAAACTCAATTTGTCGATGCGGGCGGCGCGGTTTTCCTTAACATCCTTAAGGTATTGATCATCGCTGCTGTTGTAGTCGCCTTGATTGTTGGTGTTATATTCGTCCAGCAGGGCGTTCGCAAGATTCCGGTTCAGTACGCGAAACGGGTGGTAGGTCGCAAAATGTTCGGCGGTCAATCTACACATATTCCGCTTAAAGTGAACGCTGCGGGCGTCATCCCGGTTATCTTCGCACTGTCCTTACTCGTGTTTCCGCCGACGATTGCCAGCTTCTGGCGCGGCAATGCGGTAGCCGAGTGGATCATTACGAACCTTAGCTACACGCATCCGCTCGGTATGGTGATTTACGTGCTTCTGATCATCGGGTTCACGTATTTTTACACGTTCGTACAGATTAATCCTGTACAAATGGCTGAGCAGATGAAGAAAAACGGCGGATACATCCCGGGCGTTCGTCCAGGGAAAAACACCGAAGTATACTTGACCCGCGTGATGACTCGGATCACCCTTTCCGGCGCGCTGTTCTTGGCTGCAGTATCTATTGTCCCGATGATTTTCGCCGCGCTGGCCGGCTTGCCGCAATCCGTGCAAATCGGCGGTACCTCCTTACTCATCGTTATCGGTGTAGGTTTGGAAACGATGAAAACCATCGAAAGCCAATTGATCAAACGCCATTACAAGGGCTTCATTAATAAATAGCATATAGGTTCTGATAGTACGCTCGCCCGGCGCCTGTGATGACCGAATTTCGGCCTCATCGGCGTCCAGAGGTTGACGGAGCCCGCCTGGCGGATTCCGTGAGAACTATCGGCACCTATTGTGCTGTTAGCATCGCTTGATGCAAATGGGGGAGGAAGTCACGGTGAATATCATCTTTATGGGACCTCCTGGTGCAGGTAAAGGGACGCAAGCGGAACGGATCATTGAACAGTTCCATATTCCGCATATCTCCACCGGTGATGCCTTTCGGCTTGCGATGAAGCAAGAGACTCCTCTTGGCGTCGAAGCGAAAAAGTTTGTAGATCAAGGGCTGCTCGTTCCAGACGAAATTACAATCGGCATCGTACGCGACCGCTTGGCGCAAGAAGATTGCACGAAAGGCTTTCTGCTGGACGGTTTTCCAAGAACGATCTCGCAGGCGGAGGCGCTTGACGAAATCGCGGCGGATCTGGATCGGAAAATCGAGCATGTCGTCAACTTGAGTGTAGATCGTGATTTATTGCTTGCCCGTTTGACTGGCCGTCGGATTTGCAAATCCTGCGGTGCTACGTATCACGTCCTGTTTAACCCTCCGGCAGTTGAAACTGTTTGCGACAAGTGTTCGGGTGAATTGTATCAGCGTTCGGACGATAACGAAGAGAAGGTCGGAACCCGTCTGGACGAATATATCAATAAAACCGCTCCGCTTCTGGAGTACTATCGGAACAAAGGAATATTGCGCGAGGTTAACGGCGAGCAAGAAATCGACACGGTTACTGCACAAATCAGTTCACTATTGCGAGGACAAGCGGAATGATCATTTGTAAATCTGCCGCTGAATTGGCATATATGCGCGAGGCTGGACGCATCGTTGCTGAAACGCATCGCTTGCTGCAGAAGGCCATTCAGCCCGATATTACAACGAAAGAGCTCGATCAGATCGCAGAAGATTTTATTCGCAGTCAGGGCGCAATTCCATCTTTTAAAGGCTACAATGGTTTTCCTGGAAGCATCTGCGCTTCGGTCAACGATGAATTGGTTCATGGGATTCCCGGTCAGCGCAAACTGAACAACGGCGATATCATCAGTATCGACATCGGCGCTCAATACAAAGGATATCATGGCGACTCCGCCTGGACGTATGGCGTAGGGCAGATCGACGAAACGGCAAGCAAGCTGCTTGAGGTTACGGAACGGTCGCTGTTCGCCGGACTAGCGGAAGCGAAACCGGACGCAAGGTTGTACACGATATCCAATGCCATCCAAAGATGTGCGGAGAGTGAAGGATTTTCGATTGTACGAGAGTATGTAGGACACGGCATCGGCACGGAGCTCCATGAGGAGCCGCAAATACCTAACTACGGCGTTGCCGGTCATGGACCGCGCTTGCGGCCGGGGATGGTGTTAGCCATCGAACCGATGCTTAACGTAGGTGAACGATACGTCCGGACGTTGCAAGACAACTGGACGGTGGTCACGGTGGATGGCACACTGTGCGCACATTTCGAGCATACCATCGCCATCACGCAAGACGGCTTCGAAATTTTGACGCTGCCGGGCGCGTAAGGCATATGGCACCAACGAACGTTCCACAGCTCGGACAAATCGTAAGGGTGATTCGGGGACGGGATTCCGGGAAGCTTGCCGTTATAATCGGCGTCGTAGACCAACGATACGTGCAGGTCGTTGACGGCAGCAAGCGGAAGTTCGATGATCCCAAGAAAAAAAGTCTGCGTCATCTCCAGCTTCTTCCGGCAGTTAGCGCCGAAGTAGCCGATTGTCTCCGTGAGACGGGTCGGGTAACCAACGCTAGGCTCAGACATGTTTTGATGCAAGCAGCGAACCAATTTATGCGTGATGCGCAAGAGAAAGGAGAATGACTGTGGCCAAAGAAGATGTAATTGAAGTTGAAGGTACAGTGATTGAACCTCTTCCGAATGCAATGTTCAAGGTTGAGCTGGAAAATGGTCATCAGATCCTTGCTCATGTATCCGGCAAAATCAGAATGCACTTTATCCGGATTCTGCCAGGCGACAAAGTGACGGTGGAGCTTTCGCCGTATGATTTGACCAGAGGCCGTATAACCTATCGTTTTAAATAGATCGTGTTCTCTAGGTGTACGAAATGCTTTATAATCCGCTTCCCTCAGGAAGCAGATCATCCTTACGCAGCAGCTTTCTGACGAAGGCTGAGCTAAACTCTTACGATGTAGCTTCTCTTCGGGAAGCTTGGAGGAGGTAACCACCATGAAGGTTAGACCGTCGGTCAAACCGATTTGCGAAAAATGCAAAGTCATTCGCCGCAAAGGTAACGTTATGGTCATTTGCGAAAATCCGAAACATAAACAAAAACAAGGCTAAGGAGGTGCTGCATTCATGGCACGTATTGCTGGTGTAGACTTACCCCGTGACAAGCGCGTGATCATCGCTTTGACTTACATTTTCGGGATCGGAAACACAACTTCCGCGAAAATCGTAGCTCAAACAGGTATCAACCCTGATACTCGCGTTCGCGATCTGACTGAAGATGAAGTAAGCAAAATCCGCGATGTAATCGACAAGACGCTGAAAGTGGAAGGCGACCTTCGTCGTGAAATTTCCCTGAACATCAAGCGTCTGATCGAAATCGGCTGCTATCGTGGCGTTCGTCATCGTCGCGGCTTGCCTGTTCGCGGTCAACGTACGAAAACAAATGCTCGTACACGCAAAGGTCCGCGTCGTACAGTAGCGAATAAGAAGAAATAGTAAAGGAGGGTAATTGTACATGGCTAAACCGAAAAAAGTCGTTCGTACCAAACGTCGTGACCGGAAAAATATCGACAGTGGCGTAGCTCATATCCGTTCTACGTTCAACAACACGATCGTTACGATCACAGATCCGCATGGCAATGCAATCTCCTGGGCTAGCGCAGGTAACCTGGGCTTCAAGGGTTCCCGTAAAAGCACTCCGTTCGCTGCTCAAATGGCAGCAGAATCGGCAGCTAAAGCGGCTATGGAGCATGGCATGAAAGTCGTTGAAGTTATGGTTAAAGGTCCGGGTGCAGGCCGTGAGGCAGCAATCCGCTCCCTGCAAGCTGCAGGTTTGGAAGTAAACCTGATCAAAGACGTGACGCCGGTTCCTCATAACGGTTGCCGTCCTCCAAAGCGTCGTCGCGTATAATTCGGGATTGCTAAGCTTAGTGGTATAAATATCCAAATGGTGTCTATACTATTTGGATAGGCATATGTGCGTTTACTACGTCTTACGTTATCCAGAATGAAACGACGTTTGAAGGAGGGTTTACATTGATCGAAATCGAAAAGCCGAAAATAGAAACCGTATCATTAAGTGAAGATGGCACGTACGGCAAGTTTGTCGTAGAGCCTTTGGAAAGAGGCTACGGAACTACACTCGGCAACTCGTTACGCAGAATCTTACTGTCTTCCCTTCCGGGCGCGGCGGTAACATCCGTCCAAATCGACGGCGTTTTGCACGAGTTTTCCACAGTTCCAGGTGTCATGGAAGATGTTACGGAAATCATCCTGAACCTGAAAGGTCTCTCGCTGAAAATTCATTCCGATGAAGAAAAGGTGCTTGAGATCGACGCAGAAGGTGAAGGGGCTGTTGTGGCTGGCGATATTCGCGGCGATAGCGATGTGGAGATTTTAAACCCGGATCTGCACATTGCTACGCTGTCCTCTGACTCCAGGCTTCACATGAGAATTCATGCAAGCCGCGGCCGGGGATATGTATCGGCAGACAAAAACAAAAGAGAGGATCAGCCGATCGGCGTGATTCCGATCGATTCGATCTACACTCCTATTACTCGTGTCAATTACAGCGTTGAAAATACGCGCGTCGGGCAAGTCACGAACTATGACAAGCTGACGCTCGAAGTATGGTCCGATGGCAGCATCCGTCCGGAAGAAGCAGTAAGCCTGGGCGCCAAAATCTTGACTGAGCATCTGCTGCTCTTCGTTGGTCTGACTGATGAAGCAAAAGATGCCGAGATTATGGTTGAGAAGGAAGAGGACAAGAAGGAGAAAGTGCTTGAGATGACAATCGAAGAGCTCGATCTCTCTGTACGTTCTTACAACTGTCTCAAGCGTGCTGGTATCAACACGGTGCAGGAATTGATTACGAAAACGGAAGAAGATATGATGAAAGTCCGTAACCTGGGACGCAAATCTCTCGAAGAAGTTCAAGAAAAGCTCGAAGAGCTGGGCCTTGGACTGCGTATGGAAGACTAGCACAGGCAAGACTTTCCACCATTAAGCAGAAGGAGGTTGCACACATGGCTGCATATAGAAAGTTAAATCGTGACTCCAGTTCGCGTAAGGCACTGTTCCGCGACCTGGTAACCGACTTGTTTATACATGAGCGCATTCAAACGACAGAAGCAAAAGCGAAAGAACTTCGTTCCATCGCTGAAAAGCTGATCACGCTTGCTAAGCGCGGAGATCTGCATGCTCGTCGTCAAGTGGCTTCGTTTGTTCGCCGCGAGCAAGCTAACGAAAACCAAGATGCGATTCAAAAACTTTTCTCTGACCTGGCTCCACGTTACGCTGAGCGTCAAGGCGGATACACGCGTATCCTGAAGCTTGGCCCGCGTCGCGGTGACGCTGCGCCGATGGTTTACCTGGAATTGGTAGACCGCGCTTAAGAGATAAAGGGTAGGAAAGGGTGGACGGGATCATTTTGATTCTGATGAAACCCTTTTTTTGCATGCAGGAAATGCTTCAGGTTCAAGTTCCGGAGGGCAGCCCGTGCGAAATTTATGTGTAACCGTGAGCTACGATGGAGCCGGCTATAATGGCTTCCAGGTTCAGCCCGGACTGAATACGGTGCAGCACCAATTGGAGCAAGCGATCCGCCTGCTGACGGGAGAGGAAGTTAAAATCCATGCCTCCGGACGTACCGATGCCGGTGTGCATGCCCGTGGGCAGGTGTTTCATTTCCATACCGCCTCTCAAATCCCCGTCGACCGTTGGAGTATGGCGCTGAACGGCAGGCTGCCTCATGATATCCGAATTTGGGATGTTCGGGAGGTTCCGCTTGAGTTTCATTCCCGCCGCTGGGCCAAACGCAAGACGTACCGGTATACGATCCGCTGCGGCAAGTATTTTGATCCGATGACCCGGCATATGGAATATTATCATCCCCCTGCCTTAAATCTCGATGCGATGCGTGAGGCTTTGACTTATGTGGAGGGAGAGCACGATTTCACATCGTTCTGTTCCATACGATCAACGAAGACAAGCCACGTACGCACGATTTATGCGGCTCGATTGGAGTGCGCTTGGACGGATGAGCACTTGCGCTCCAGCGTTATTCATATTTATGTGACGGGCAACGGGTTCTTATACAACATGGTCAGGATCATTGTCGGCACATTGCTGCAAATTGGCGAAGGCAAACGGGAGCCGGCGGATATGAAGCGAATTTTGGAGGCTCAGGATCGTGGAGCTGCAGGTCCAACGGCGATGGCGCATGGCCTGATGCTCTGGGAAGTTTTTTACGGGGAAACACCAGGACCTACTTGATTATGTAGGCAATCTGTAGTATGATTATCAATGGTGTTTCTGACTGGCTATCCCACGGCCCCGGGTCTGAAAACCATTGCATTGTTGATGAATGATCATGGACGAAGATAGATCTAGGAGGAACATTACATGCGTACCACATATATGGCGAAGCCAAATGAAGTTGAACGCAAATGGTACATCATTGATGCTACCGATAAAACACTCGGCCGTCTTGCCAGTGAAGCAGCAGCTATTCTGCGCGGCAAACACAAACCTGAATTTACGCCTCATGTTGATACAGGCGATTTCGTAATCGTCATTAACGCTGAGAAAATTCACCTGACTGGTAAAAAATTGCAAAATAAAAAATACTATCGTCACTCCCTGTATCCGGGCGGTCTGAAAGTCGCTACGGCTCAAGAGCTCTTGAACACAAAGCCAGAGCGCGTGTTGGAGTCGGCGATCCACGGGATGCTTCCTAAGACTCGTCTGGGCAACCGTTTGAAAACAAAACTTAATGTATACGCTGGTTCGGAGCACCCGCACCAAGCACAACAACCTGTAGTTTGGGAACTTCGCGGTTAATAAAGGGAGGACTGTCTTGTGGCACAAGTACAATATTATGGCACCGGCCGTCGTAAGCATTCGGTAGCACGTGTACGCTTGGTACCGGGCGAAGGCCGTATCGTGATCAATAAACGCGAGTTGGACGAATACTTCGGTCTGGAGACCTTGAAGCTGATCGTCAAACAACCACTGAACCTGACTGAAACATTGACCAAGTACGATGTACTCGTACTGGCACATGGCGGCGGCATCTCCGGACAAGCCGGCGCAATCCGTCACGGTATTTCCCGTGCTCTGCTGAAAGCAGATCCGGAATTCCGCGGCGCTCTGAAAAGAGCAGGCTTCCTGACTCGTGACCCTCGTATGAAAGAGCGTAAGAAATACGGCTTGAAAGCCGCTCGTCGCGCTCCACAATTCTCGAAGCGTTAAGATTTGCTGCATAAGCACATACAGCCTCTGGCCCTTGGGTCAGAGGTTTTTGTATTTTCTTCATTTCCCCGCACTCGCCGGGTGATAGCTTAATAAATTAAATAAAATGCGGGCATAAATTTAATTTGACAAAAAGTATGTATCAATTATAATTATAAACAAATAAAATAAATCTTATGACAATACTCGGAAATAAACTTGGGAGGTAGGTTATATATGAACTTGTTTGAAAAAGAAGCATTGATTAAGCAGGGTGCGGAAGAGTTTGAAAGCAAGACTCCACAGGAACTTTTATCCTGGGCGGTAGAAAGGTTCCCAAATATTACACTCGCCTGTAGTTTCGGAGCTGAAGATGTTGTTTTGGTCGACATGCTCCAGAAGGTAAGCCCAACTTCGGATATTTTCTACCTGGATACAAATGTCCACTTTCAGGAAACGTATGAAACACGAGATCGTCTCCAGCAGCATTACGGCTTGAACTTCGTTCATGTGCTGCCGAAGCTTACGCTGAAGGAGCAGGAAGAGCAGTATGGCGCGGAGCTGTGGAAATCGAATCCGTCGCAATGCTGCAATATTCGCAAGGTTGATCCGCTGGCGGACATTTTGGGCAACTATGATGCCTGGATTACCGGAATTCGCCGCGATCAGGCGCCTACCCGTGCGAATGCGAGGAAAGTGGAATACGACGTAAGGTTTGGTTTGGTGAAGTTTAATCCACTGGCTGACTGGACATCGGAGGATGTCTGGAACTATATTCGCGCCAACAATATCATTTACAACCCGCTCCATGATCGGAATTTCCCGAGTATCGGATGCGAGCATTGCACGCGTCCGGTAGCAGCCGGAGAAGACCCGCGTGCAGGACGGTGGGCCGGGTTCGAGAAAACGGAGTGCGGACTTCACAAGGAAGGCTAGGTCAGGTCTGGCAAGCAGGTATAAAGAGCCACCTCGTCCCATATAGATGATACAGAGTCTATGCGGATGCGAGGTGGATTTTTCATGTTCGGGCGAAGAAAACGGGTCGTTGTTTGGCTGACCATGCATAGCTGGCTGAAAATCATCATGTCGGCGCTGCTTGTCGCTTTGATGGTATTTATGTTTACGTATGAGCTGCCCGCGACAAGAACCTGGACGTATTGGACGATGCCCCTATCCGGCAAAATCATTGCATTGGACCCGGGGCACGGCGGACCGGACGGCGGGGCCAGCAGCAAGGAGGGGGTCGTGGAGAAGGATATCAACCTGGCCATCACCTTGCAGGTGAGGGATTATTTGCAGCAGGCAGGCGCGCTTGTAATCATGACGCGGGAGGATGACCGGGATCTCGCCGATCCTTCCACCAAGAGCTACAGCAAGCGGAAGACGGAGGATCTGTTGAAGCGCGCCGAGCTGGTGTCCAGGCAGAAGGCGGACATGCTGCTCAGTGTGCATCTCAATTCGATTCCATCAGCCAGGTGGTCGGGCGCTCAAACCTTTTTTTATCCGAACAATCCGGCGAACGTGACACTTGCGACCTTGATCCAGAATGAAATCCGCGGCAATTTGAAAAACACGGACCGGGTGGCTAAGCAGGCAGACAAGGAAATTTATTTGCTTAAAACGATGCAGATTCCGAGTGCGCTTGTAGAAGTCGGATTTTTGTCAAATCCGGCCGAAGCCCGGCTGCTCCAGGATCAGGCATATCAGAAGCGGGTCGCGTCGGCGATTTACCAGGGCATTCTGCGATACTACTCCGGCGAAACGGTCGGCAGCCATTAAAAATGTGGTATACTAGCAAGTGTAGCAGAGGGATTCCACATTGAACAATTTTGGGGTGAAATGGTGCTGACGAGAGAAGATTTATTAGCTTCGCTAAGCGAGCTTCAGGACCCTGTATTCGGTCTCGGACTTGTTGAATTGAATTTTATTCGCGATATGATGATCAAGGAAACGCAAGTATCGGTAACAGTGCTGCTGTCGTCGGAGGACGAGTCCTTCAAGAACGATTTGCAGCAGCTGATTACGAAACGTTTTGAACGATTGGGCGCCTCCGGCGTTCATGTGCGGTTTCGGGCGCTGTCTGACTTCGAGCGGACAGAGGCTGAGCGCAAGCGGGAGGCAGCAGCTCAAGCAGCAGCTCCTGCACAGTCAGGGCAGCCGCCTCAAGCGGCCGAAGCAGCCAAGAGTCTGCTGGAGCCGGATTCAGGGGTTTCCTTCATCGCGGTCGCGAGCGGTAAAGGAGGCGTCGGCAAATCGACCGTAACCGTCAACCTAGCGGTAGCGCTTGCCCGTCTCGGCAAACGGGTGGGGCTTGTGGACGCGGATATCTATGGCTTTAGCGTGCCGGACATGATGGGCATCGAAACGCGCCCGCAAATTGTCGGCAATCGGATCATTCCGGTCGAACGTTTTGGCGTAAAAGTGATTTCCATGGGTTTTTTCGTCGAAGAAAACACGCCGGTCATCTGGCGCGGGCCGATGCTAGGCAAAATGCTGCGTAATTTTTTCAGCGAAGTGGAATGGGGAGAGCTTGACTACTTGCTGCTGGACTTGCCGCCGGGAACGGGAGACGTTGCGCTTGACGTGCACCAGATGATTCCGCAGAGCAAAGAAATTATTGTGACAACTCCGCATGCGACGGCCGCTTTTGTTGCAGCCCGGGCCGGTGCGATGGCGATTCAGACTGACCATCACATTTTGGGCATTGTTGAAAATATGTCCTATTACACCTGCAGCGCCTGTGGGCAAAAGGATTATGTGTTCGGCCGCGGAGGCGGAGCCAAGCTTGCGGAAGAGCTGCACGCTCCTCTGCTTGCGCAAATTCCGCTCGGTGTGCCAGATAATCACGTTGCGGAAGCAGACTACTCGCCGTCCGTGTACAAAGCGGATTCGGCTACAGGCCAGATTTATCTGGACATTGCAGCAAAAATCTCATCCTGAATAAACGTAAAAGGACCGGCCTCGCGGCCGGTCCTTTTATCATGATTGCTCTTGGCCGCCTTGATTCCCTTGATCACCGCTGCTGCTGCTATCCTCGTTGCCGCTTTTTTGATCGCTTTGACCGCCGTCTTGCTTTTCCTGGCCTTGGCCTTGCTGTTGGCCTTGTTGTCCTTGTCCGCCTTGCTGATTTTGGGTTTTTGGCATAGATTCCTCTTGCAGCACCTTTTTCATCAATTCCATAAGCTCAAGACGAAATAGCGGGCTTTGCAAAGATTCCTGAATAACCGTTTTCATCTGTGTTCGATAAGGCGTCGTTTTCATCGTATCGAGCAGCATGGTTTCAAAATCGGGACTTTTCATGGCATCCAGCATTTGTTTCTGGTATTCGGGGTCCTTCATCAGATCCTTTTGAATTTTTTTCGTGTCCTTTTCAATGGCTTTGGCAAATTGACCGGCAAATTTCGGGTCAACAATCATTTTTTGCAGAAATTTGGTTTGATCGGTATCAACCAGCACATCCTTGACGGCCAACTGCAATTGCTGCGTATCACCGGCTGATAAAAGCTGAAGCTTGCTGTTATCATGAATGGTTGCTTCTTGAATCGCGACCCGGCCATCCTCGGTTTTGAGAATGTCCATCACCATGGACTTCATGTCTTTGTAGCTGTTGCCGGTGCTTGAAGCTTGAGTATCCGAGCCGCAGGCCGACAACAGACCGGCGATGACCAGAACAGGTATAAGCAATCGGCGTCGTTGCGTTCTCATCCGTTCAGGCTCCTTTCGTTCATTTTGAGCTTAGTATGAGCTTGATGCCGAACGATTAACACAAATGTCGTTAGCATTTTACTGTGAACGTTGGTACAATTAACTGTTGATACGACTTGTTAATGGAGGGTAAGCGCAGTGACTCTTAGAAAATGGTTTTATTTGTTCTGGACGACACTTGTGATCGGCGCGGTAGTCGGCACATTAACCGGTGTCATTATGCAGTTGACCGATGCGGAGGCGGTGCGTTCCGGCAAGGCGGTCGGCTTTAATCTGGTGACGTCACTGCTTGGCGGCGCGACAATCAGTGTGTTAAGCCAAATGGGATTTTTCGCTTACCTGATTGTTCGCTATATATTTATGGGCATGATTCCGAAAAAATGGATGTGGGATTATTTACAGATGATTGTCATTGTGATCGTGCTGTTCGATCTTGTTTATTTACGCTATAGCGGAGGGGAAGGAACGACCTCGTTTGCCTCATACCTGCTGCTCCCGGTCATCATCGTACTAGTCGCGCTGGTCGTTGCCTGGCTGAAAGTAAAATGGACGAACAAAACGGCCTGGATTCCTACGCTGTTTTTTATGATCGCCGTGACGGCGCTGGAGGCGCTGCCTTCGATCCGACTTGATAAAGCCGCTTCTACCGTCTTTATGATGCTGCCTTTGCTTGCCTGCAATGCCTGGCAAATTTTAATTTTACAAAAGGTGCTGGGAACGGAAAAAGAGCCGGTTTAGCCGGCTCTCTGCGTTTGAAATTTGATTAGCCTAAGGGAAGCTCTTCGGGAGCGGCGGCAGGTTAATCCGGCGAACAAGCTTTTGACCTTAACAAGCGCTGCGGCTACTGCACGGAATGGAACGTATGGTCTTCTACAGGAGGCTTACTGTCCACATGCGCCTGTTTCATCAGTTGGCTGACACTGACAAATTCGTAGCCTTGACTTCGCAGCTTGTTGATAATAATCGGCAGCGCTTCATGGGTTTGCTTGGAGCTGTCGCTGGCATGCAGCAGCACGATGTCACCTGGATGAGCTTTACTGACGACGCGATTAATGATGCTTTCGACTCCGGGGTTTTCCCAGTCGCGTGAATCCGTATCCCACTGGATGACCGAATAGTTCAGCTCGCTGGCAATCCGCAGAACACGTTTATCGAAATCGCCGTTGGGCAAACGCAGCAGATTAGGCGCAGCACCCGCTGTTTCAGTCAGCATAGTGTGGGCGGTTTTGATCTGTGTACGGATTTCATCATCCTGCAGGCTGCTGTAGTTGACATGCTTGTGGCCGTGACTGCCGATTTCCCAGCCGTTTTTCACGATGCGCTTGACCAGCTCCGGATGAGCAGCGCCCCAGACCGACGACAAGAAAAAGGTCGTATTTTTTATTCCTTTATCCTCAAGTACTTTGAGAATGGGCTCCGTTCGCGTATCTCCCCAACTGATGTCGAAGGTTAGCGCGATGACCTTCTTTTCAGTCGAAACGCTGTACACAGCTGCAGGCTCATTATGGGAAAAAACAGTCACATTGCCGCGCTCCGAATAAACGATGCCCGCCGCAAAAACGACTGCAACGCAAATAATGAGCGCTTGCTTTAATTTTCTGCCGTTCATCACATAAAAAAAATTCACCGGGATAGCCTCCTTTGGCCCGTCACAATCGAAAGGCTTGTTTACAGTCTCATTAGTCAATGTATGCTCGTACCACTAACTTATGCCGACTTGGAGGGGATGGAATGAAGTTAAAAGATGCGTGGGAGCAGCTGCGATTAATCAAGCATTACATTATTGCTGCGGCGTTGGTGTTTGTTGTGGCTATATTTTTGGGGGCCAGCGAGCCCGAGCGCTTCCAATGGATGATCAACCTTCAAATGGAGGCGCTGAATAAGCTGAAGCAGGAAGTTATGAATAAACCGAACACCGAATGGTCACTATTTTGGATTATTTTTTTGAATAACGCCAAAGTATCGCTGCAAGTTATCGTATCCGGCTTGTTTTTTGGTATTCCGCCTTTGTTTTTGCTTGTGTCCAACGGTATTTTGCTGGGGTATGTTGGAGCCAAGGGGGCTGACGAGAGTTCCTTGGTTAACGTACTGCAAGGCATTTTACCTCATGGCATATTGGAGCTCCCCGCTATTGTAGTGGCCTGTGCGCTCAGTCTGCGGCTAGGCGTATTGGTTAGCAAATGTCTGATATCTCTGCCGATTCCTTCAAGATCCAAGCAAGTCGTTCAGCAGTTGAAAGTTTTCCTCAAATCACTGGTGCCGCTTTGCGCTATGCTTGTGGTGACGTTGTTTGTGGCCGCTCTGATTGAAAGCACGATTACGCTCTGGATCGTTCAAAATTAGATTGACTTTTTCACCGATGAACCGAGGAAGTCTGTCGTCTGAAAAAAATCGGTTATCTGGTCATAAAAATGCCAAAAACTGTGCATAACAGTAAAGCGAGCAAGGTAGCTTTGGCGTTCAGGTATGCAGCAACAGCGCCGGCCTCACTTGATGGAGAAGCGGGGCAGGCACTAGCGCATACCTTTTTTGATTGACCTGATCCTCGGGATGGCGAAAGGAGTCGGACTCTAATTATGCTTGGATTTTTGTTTAACGAGCGGGAGTGCAAAGAATTGGACTATGTGCTGCGTAAAGAATTGGATGAAATGCTTTTTGACCTGAACGACAAACGAATCGACTCCGATATTAAAACAGCGATTGAAACCCGCTACCGCATCATATTTCGTATGTATGCCAGACTGGCCTCCCCTAAAGAAATTTCCAGATATGCAAGAAACCGTATGTATCATTAAAAAAATGAGTTTAAAGGCTTGACTTCCCCTTGAAGAGTATGTTACTTTATAACTCGTTCTCCTAAAGCGAGACAAGCTGTACCAGGCCGCGAAACAAACAGGCCAAAAAAAATGCTTGCATTAAAGTACGCAAGTATGGTACATTATAAAAGTCGCCGATAAACGCGGTGACAATAAACGACAAAGTAGGAAATGCTTGATAACATGCTTTGTTGTAGACATTGCCCTTTGAAAACTGAACAACGAGTGAGTGTTAAATAGAGAATGAAAATTCTCGCTAGCATGACGTATG